>NZ_JAMOKH010000002.1:0-400657 GCF_023656585.1 Bacteroides sp. B1-V-101
GTAAACCGGAGGCAGGAATAATAAATAATAAAGTAAACAGCTGCCAGGGTTAGTAATATTTCTAGTCAACACATAGCAGCTATTAGAGATAAACAAGTCAACCATTATTAGGGAAGTACAATTTCTTAATTAGTTTCATTGCTTGAAACTAGAGTTTCATCAGTGAGAAACTGTAGTTCCAAAGGCTTGAAACCAAAAGTTCCAAGCGTATGAAACTATAGTTTCAAGTAATGGGAACCAAAGTTTCAAGCAATGGGAACTGTAGTTTCATACCTTAAAACAAACTCGGCTTATTAATAGCTGAAATGAATGACAGCGTGACGGCAAATCTTTCCGTCACGCTGCTGTCACAGGTTGCTGTCACGGTCTTATGATTTAATTATCAGACTATTGTCACAGGTTTAGTGACAGATGACAGCAATTCTTCAAATTTATATCTTTATGTAGGCGTTGAGTTCAAGTCATAAACGCAGGGAAATCCGACTTTCTTCCCCTCGGTCCGGCATACGAAGGCTGCAAATACCGGTCGCCTTATCCCAACTCCACACCATACTTTCAGTGTCATCGTCCGGATTCTCTTCCAGACGTTCCGGCTTCACCTTCTTTACTTTCTTGCCTTGCACGGTAACTCCTTTGGGAGCCGTCTTCAGATACATACGGAAAATAAAGTTTCGGGGAGCGGGCACTGCATACCCTTTTCCTTCACGGGCACCAACCGAAAGAAGATAACCACCCTCCTCCGTCCGGAAGCGAACGGGAGTTTTGGCAAACTCATCCCGTTGATAGCCGAGGTCTTCTCCCTCATCTTCGTACAAAGTGAATGAAGCCTCTTCTCCGTTCCTTGCCGGAAATACTTCAAAGATCAGCGGATAGACCGGTTTCTCATGCGTGTAGTTCATCACCGGCATGGTGGGGATGATGGAACCCTGCTTTACAAACATCGGGATGCACGACAAGGGAGCTTCCACGGTAGTCCACTGTTCTCCGGTATAGACTGTTTGTTTATTGTTGTAGTCAATCCAAGTGCCTTCGGGCAGATAGACATTCTTCGTACGTGCCCCCTTCTTCACCACCGGAGCTACCAGCAGCTCTTGTCCGAACAAGAACTGCCCATCGGTAGAGAACGTTTCCATATCCGCCGGATATTCCAAAAAGAGAGGACGCATGATGGGCAATCCCGTATCATGAGCTTCGCGGGCATACGTATAGATATAAGGCAATAAACGATATTTCAGTTCGATGGCCTCCTTCGCGTTCTTTTCCGCTTCCGGACCGAAGAGCCACGGTTCTACCGGATTATCCCCCTCATGATGAATACGGCTCAAAGGATTGAATGCACCGAACTGTATCCATCGGGTATAAAGTTCCGCCATGGATGGATAGTCTTCGATGTCTCCGCAATACCCCGTAATGTCACAGGTAGTAAACGGAATCACTCCCAGCCCTGCGGAAAGAATCACCGGAATCTGATTAGCCAGTTGCCCCCAGCCCTGCAATACATCGTCTCCATTTCCGCAATCTCCCGTCCAACCGAACGTATAACGCTGCAATCCCGCATAAGCGGCACGGGTCATCTGAAAGACGCGACGGTTCGGATTCCGTTTCTCGAACTGCTCTTTGACCACTTTATCCCAAGTCAGTCCGTAGACATTATGGATTTCGTCGTGCATACCCAGGTGATGTTTCATCACAAGGCGTTCGGTCTGCTCTTCGTTGCTCCATGCGGGTTCTCCCATATCCGTCCAGAAGCCGGAGATGCCATCGTCAATGGGTTTCTGCTGATAGGTTCCCCACCAGTCGGCTACGGCAGGTAAGGTAAAATCCACTACCCCACAATTTCCGCCCCAAGGCCACGGCATGTCATAACTCTTCCCGTTCGTGCTGTCCTTGACAAAATATCCCAGACGGTCCGCTTCCTCCCATTGCTTCTTGTTGGCTTGCGAGATGACCGGGTCTTGCGATACGACTACCTTGAATCCCATTTCTTTCAGGTCGGCAAGCATCTTTTTCGGATGCCCGTAGTTGCCCTTCCGCCATTCGAAGTCCTGTAGATGTTCCGTCCAGCCGATGTCCTGATAGATAATATCACAGGGGATGCCGCGTGTCCGGTAGCCTTCGGCTATTTCGCGGCTCAGTTTCTCGCTTGTCAGCAGGCCACGACATTGCGCAAAGCCCAATGCCCATTTCGGAGGCATGATAGGTTTGCCCGTCAGTCCTACATACTGACTCAGGATTTCCTTATAGTCCTTGCCGAAGATGAAGTAGTAAATCATCTCCCCGTCCGGCGCCTCGAAGCTGTAATAATCACGGCTTTCCGTTCCGAACTTAAATTCTGTCTTATACGTATTATCAAGGAAAATACCATACCGGTAACTGCTCATAAAGAAAGGGATGCTCTTGTAAAGAGGGTCTTCCACCACACTGTAACAAGGTTTATCGCTGTTCCACATCTTGTAAGATTCTCCTCTGCGGTCCATCTTGCCGGTCTTTTCCCCAAGCCCGAAGAAATGCTCGTCACGGCGAAGCGTTTTATATTCCATCTTCTTCGTGCCTTCGCTTACGTGTCCTTTATCGGCATAGTCACTGAAGAGGAGTTTCTGATATTTGTCGAATATCTGGATGCTCATCGGCGACTTGTTCACCCGTATGCGCAGCTTCGAGGTAAATATCTCATAGCAGGCGGCCTGTTCGTCCACATGAACCGTTCCCACATCTTCCAGTTCTTCATTGATCACGGCAAAGGAAGCGTTTCTCCGTTGCAGCTTCCCGTCCGGCGAGAACCAGATTCTTACCACGGAAGGACTGCAAAGTTGCAGTTGCAGCGCGGCACTGTCCGCCAGGTGAAAAGTCACCTGACGTCCCTGCTGCGTAAAAGAGGTACATATACTTTTTGCGTTTTCTGCCCAGACCAACGCCGGAAACATCAGACACAACATCCACACCCCAAACTTATATCTAATCTTCATACCTATCGTTTTTAGTTATTCCGTTGCAACTGCCTTATTCAGCTACAATCATTGTCCAGTATTTCAAGGCAGGCAGTGTGAAGGAAACTACCCCGTTCTCCTGCGTAAACGCCAGTTCCTGCAAGGCTCCTCCGTGTACGTCCGGTGATGCCACCCACAATTTATTCACTTTGGCGGGCAGGTTCATCTGCAAGGCCGCTTTCGTGATCAGGGCAGGTTCGGGCATGGTGCCGTCCACGTCCCGCCAGCTAAGGCTGTTCGCCTGCGAGAAGTTAAGCAGATGCACTACTTGCTTGCCGTCTACCTGCTTGGCGTAGGTAGTGACCGACCCCAACTTTGGAGGCCATACGTTGAGTTTCATTTCTCCGTTGGTACAGTTCATAGCGATGCTGTTCTCCGTTCCGCCATCGCGGAGCAGGTTCTGATAAGACGTGAGGAAGTCGTAGTAGTGAACCATTGCCGTTTTCAGTTCCTCGCTCATCGTCAGGTTGTCGTTCGGGAAATATTCTTTGCACAGCATATGGTCACCACCCAGTTCGAGATGCGAGCCACCCAAAGCGAACATCACCGCATCCGTCAGCAGGATGCCCGCTGTATTGAACTCTCCCCGATGATCCGCCTTATTATAGTTCATATAGGCAGCGAAAACCGTATTCAGCTGATTATTGCCATACACTCCGTTTTCATACAGGACGGCTTTCAGATGGGTAAAGTCCGCCTCATCCGCCCACATCTCATTATAGAAGAAATCTACTTTACCGGTTTCTCCGATCTGACGGGCACCGTAGCGGCTTACGGCATTCATCACCAGACTCTTGTCGGGATGCGCCTGCTTCATGGCTTCGATAAAAGAAGCATATCCTTCGCGGAGGTTGACCGGTGTACCGTTGTAGTTGTAAAGCGTTCCCCGCTTGCCCAACTGGTCGATCTGATAGCCGTCGAAGGCGAAGTTCGCATACACGTCGTCATTCCGTTCCGCCATATATTGCTGCCATTCCTTGTCGGAAGGATCTACCAGATAGATATTGCTCTTCCATCCGCTTGGCAGGTCGTGACTGTCTTTCGTGGTATGCGAAGCGTCCTTAAACAGATACCATTCTTCTTTCACCCCGTCGGAAGCCGCATCCTTCAATGCCCCGAAACAAAGATTATAGAACATGGACTTCATTCCAAAATGTTGTTGTGCCTTGATATAATTCTTCACAGAGCTTGTATGGACAGGGCGGTTCGCAATGTCGAGATATTCCTCGTCCAACTGCGTGCGTGTGCCGCCCAGCGGCCAATGATGTTTATTGTGCCAGTCCTGAAACTGTACCCAGTTGATGTGATGGCGGTTCAGATAAGCCATCTCTTCCAGCGTTTTCTCTTCTGTCTTGTCTCCGTCGAAATCTGCCACGAAGCCATATCGGGGGAAACGTGCCGGATGACTGGATACATCTACCGCAATCGTACCGACGATGACATCCGTACCGTTTTCCTGCCGGTAAAGTTCTGCCATGTATCCTTTGAAATCGGTGGAAGGAGCCTTCCATGTCCAGTTCGTACCGCTGACCGGTTCTTCTCCGACTATTTCTCCCGAAAGGCGATAACGGACCTTTGTTCCGGCAGGCAAGGCATCGGCGGCAGTGAAAGTCACCGTCTCGTTCGGTTTATAAAAAGCCTTGTCGGTTGTCAGTTCCACGCATAAGTCCGATGTCACCGGAGTTACTTCGGTCACACTGCCCGATGCTCCTCCGTTCTGTGGGTTCGATTCATGATCGTCGCTGCAAGCCAGACACAGGAAGGCAGCTACCAAATATATTATCTTCTTCATCTTGAATACTTGTTTATTGTTTTACAATCGAAATCGTTTCTTTCAACTGGTCAATCGTAATCCGATACGAGCCTGCTTCCTGAATATTCCATTTATTATCCAGACTGCCGAGGTCTGCATCCGGATACATATTCTTCAGTTCCGCATCCGTTTTACTGGTAAATAAGGCTGTCTCCACTTCACCGATCGGTGTCTTTCCGTTCTTGTCCGCCATCAGCCAGTCTCCGTTCCAGTCGGACTGCTTATCGCAGGAAATCTTCATCTCCCCTGTATTCAGTGTACCGCTCCAGGTAAAGATGTAAGGGCTGTCGGCACTTTTAGTCATCGGAGTGGCGTTGTCGATGCTCCATCCGTTCGGAGTGGCATCGCCTACCAGATACAGTCCTTCGTAAGGGGTAAACGGACGCATCAGCATCTTTTCCTTTCCCTTGGTTGTGAGGAACAGCACTTTATAGGCCTTGCCACATTCGCTTTCCTTCATTTGCCATTTATGGTCTTCACCTCCCAGTACGACAGAAGTGGAAGTATACGGAGCGTTCTCTTCGGTAGGATGGAAGAAAGCATCCGACTGACCGAAGTCCGCAAGAGTGGCAAACTTAAAATCACCGTCCGCCTTCCACGGAATCACGGCACCATAATGGAACAGATTCATCTGAACGGCATCTTTAGACAGTGCCTCGAATCCCCAGCCATTGTCGCCGGTAAAGGAGCCGACAATATAGAATTCTTCAAAGCGCCATCCGATGTTTTCCGTTTCGGTCATGGTCATTGTCAGGTCGAGCAGGTCTACCTTGACTATATAGGTCGCTTCCTTGCTGACTGTAAACGGTTCGTCCGGTTCGTCGCCCGATGTGCGGTAGATAAGCCGTAGTTCTTCTCCGGCAGCGGCATCCCGGTTGTAGGATGGAAGAAATTCTCCCAATGTCGTTATAAACTTGAATACACCGGTATTCAGCTTTCCTGTCCACGTAAACTGTCCGTTGTCCGTGCGCTCCATAGGCGTCGCTTGATCGGCGCTCCATCCGTTAGGGGCAGCTTCTCCGATGAGGTAAAGCGTCGGAGTAACCGGTTGATAAGTAGTCACATCCAGCGCAACTGTGGCACGCTGCTCCTTTTCTTCCATTCCGGCAACAGTAGCGGTAATGCGTGCTTCCAGCGATACTTTTTCGGCATAGCCGACGCCTAGCTGCGTGTTCAGAAACTGATTGAGTTCTTCCGTTTTCTTCGTCCACTGATAAGTTCCCGTTCCTAAATCTACGGAATAGGCACGGGTGAAGTCGGTTCCCGCCTTGGCTATTTCCAGTGTATAAGAGATACGGTTTCCGCTTCCGTAGTTCGTTCCCGTAGTCCATGAAAGCGTTAACGCCTCCTGACTGTGATTCTTTTCGTTCAATACGATCTCCTGCTGATTCACCGTAAGAGTCAGCGTATCATGTCCCTTGTCCGTCTCCATATAATCCTCGGCGCAGGAAACCATCGCTCCGCCGATGAAAAGAGAGCACAACATCTGATATATATATTTCTTCATCATATGATCTGTCTAAATGAATGATTGTAAAAGCGATTAATAACCGGGATTCTGAGTCATCAGATTGTTAGAGTCCATCTCTGTCTGCGGGATGGGCAGCAGCAGACGTTCCTTCGTCACCTGATTCTTGCCGATGGATTTCAGGAACTCAATCGCATAGTTACCATTATTGATGCGAATCATGTCAAACCAACGATGTCCCTCAAAAGCAAGTTCCATCCGGCGTTCGTGAATAATCTTTTCCCGCATTGTTTCCTGATTCAAGGTAGTCGGCACATCCGCCAGTCCGGCACGCTGACGGACAATATTCAGAGGTGCGGCAGCCTGGTCGGGATGTCCCAGTTCGTTCAGGGCTTCCGCCTTCTTCAACAGGACATCCGCATAACGGTATACCACGAAGTTATTCGGGTTAGTATTATATTCCGGCGAAACGGTCTTCGACACAAGGAACTTCCGGACGTTGTAACCTGTACCCGACCATGAACGTCTGTATTCCATGCCGTCGAAAGCAGGACAGCCTTGATATAACACGGTCACATCTTTGCGCAAATCGCCCGCTTCGTACTCTTTGATAAATTCTTCCGTAGGCAGATTCCATCCGTAAGCGCCTGCCACCATACCGGAGTTGCGGGGTCCCATGAAGGTCGACAGCCAGGAAGACTGGTTGTCCCCTCCCCAGAAATCGTATTCCGTACTGCCGGAGTATTGTACTTCGAAAAGGGATTCCGCACCGTTATTGATCGTAGCATCGAAATTATCGGCATACTTGCACTGAGACAAATCATATCCCATCGCAGTAATCTGGTCGCACAACGTAACAACTTCACTGTAATAATCCCGATGATTGGGCGCCAGCGTCAGGTAAATATCTGCCAGCATAGCCATTGCCGCCTCTTTGCAGGCACGTCCCTTGTCATTTTCTCCATAACTGCTCTTTGGGGGAAGCATATCCACCGCATTCTTACAGTCCGATAGAATCTGCGCATATACCTCATCCACCGTATTGCGGGCAATATCCGTCGACTGTCCTGGCTCAAAGGGCTGTAACCGCAAAGGTACGCCACCATAAAGGCGGACGAGGATATAGTAGTAATGAGCACGCAGGAAATATGCCTCACCCATGCAACGGTCTTTTATCTCATCGGAGATGGCAGCCGAAGGCAGATTGGAAAGCACGATATTACAACGTCCGATGCCTACCCACGGAGAACGCCATACGTACAGGGCAAAACCGTTGTCGCTCTGCGCTATAAAGTTAGCCGCCTGAACAGTTTCCAGTCCGTCGGTTCCTCCTCCGGCACCTACCTCGCTGTTGCCGGCAAGGATGTCGAGGCTCCACAGGCGCTGATTATACATATTGGACGACTGCAACGTCTTATAGCAGGCAGTAGTCAGTGCTACGGCAATCTCATTGGTCACTTCCGATTCGGGGTCCACACCGTATTTGGGGTACTTATCCAGAAAATCACTGCACGATGTCAAGGCAAGTACGACAAGTATCATTATAAAAGTCAGTTTCTTTTTCATTTTCTTCCTCCTGATTTAAAAGTTAAAGTTCAAGCCCATACTGAATGTACGCGAGATAGGGTAACGGCTGCTGTCTATACCGTTGACATCCACCTCGGGGTCGAAGCCCGAATATCCGGTGATAGTCGCCACATTCTCGCAAGAGAAGGAGATACGGGCGTTTTCCAGTTGAATCTTTTGCAACCACTTTTTAGGCAGTGTATACGAAAGGGTGATATTTTTCAGACGGAGATACGAGCCGTTTTCCACAAATCGGTCGGATACGCGGCAGTTCTGGTTCGGGTCGCCCCAGATGGCACGCGGCATGGAGTAGCTTGTGCCTTCTCCTGTCCAGCGGTTCAGTACGGCTGTGGTCTGGTTGTAGGCGGCAGCCATTCCTTCGTTGTCCACATTGTTGGCATTATAAATCTTGTTGCCTGCCACTCCTTGCAGGAAAACGGAGAGTTCCCATCCTTTGTAAGATAGGTTGTTGGAGAGTGAGAAGAACCAGTTCGGATTCGGATTGCCAAGGATCGTACGGTCTTCGTCGTTAATCACTCCGTCGTTGTTCAAGTCTCTGAAGCGGATGTCCCCCGGAGCTGCGCCCGGCTGGGTGGCGTGGCGGTTGACTTCTCCCCAGTTCTGGAAAAGCCCGTCGGTAACGTATCCATAGAAAACGTTGATCGGGTAACCGGCTTTCAGCATGGTCACGTATGAATTGCCTATCTGGTTGATAAACATCGGAGTTTCGCTGTTCAGGTCCAGAATCTCATTTTTATTGTAGGTAGCCGTTAAAGCGGATTCCCAGGAGAAGATGCCTTTCAGGTTGATGGTACGCAATGTCATTTCCACTCCTTTGTTGCGCATCTTGCCGGCATTGGTGAAAGTCTCGGTAGTATCTTCAAAGCCCGAAGTGATGGGGATGGAAGCCTTCACCAGCATATCGTTCGTATTCTTGATATAAGCATCCAGTGAAAGGCTGACACGCGAATCGAACAGGCTCATGTCCACTCCGAAGTTGGCCTGGCGCACTTCTTCCCAATGGATGTTCGGATTGGAGAGAGTGGTAGATACCAAAGCAGTGGAGTTATTGTTTCCGAAAGGATAGACACCCGTGTTGTAGGATGCGACAAATCCATAGTTACCGATTTCCTGATTACCGGTCACACCGTATCCGACACGCAGTTTGAGATCGTTCATCAGGAAGTTATCTTTCGGGAACCAGTCTTCCTGAGAAACACGCCAAGCCAGAGATACGGAAGGGAATGTTCCCCATCGGTTGTTCTTACCAAAGCGGGAAGAGCCGTCACGACGTACGGTAGCCGTCAGCAGGTATTTGTCTTCGTATGAGTAGTTGAGACGTGCCATCAGTGAGAGCAGTGCCCAGTCGCTCTGGCTGCCGCCAAGGCTGTACATCTTTTCTCCGTTGTCCATCTCATGGATATTGTCGAACATGAAAATGTTTTTCTGTGCGTTCAGATAATCGTAGTTATTCCACTGTGCGGAAGAACCTGCCATCACACCTACACGGTGTTTCTTTGCAAAAGTATGATCGAATACGAAGTAGTTGTCCCACAGGTAGGTGAATGATTTGTTATCGCTTTTGTAGCGGGAAGATTCTTCTACCGGATTCGGTTTCCAGTCGTATGCCGGCGTGAAGTTGTCGGCAAACCAGAACTTGGCGTCATAGCCGAAGGTACTTTTCAGTTTCAGCCATTTAGTAAAGGTGATCTCTCCGGTGATGTTCGCGAGAAAGTTATATCCTTTCGTCTCGTTAGTCATCATGTGAAGCGTACCGATCGGATTGCGGATACTTCCGTACCATTGCGCCTCCTGTCCGGGACCGCTCCAACTGCCGTCATCATTCTTCACCGGTTGGGTGGGAAGGGCTTTCATCGCATCACCGATACTGTATGTTCCTCCTTCTTTGACATCTGTGCTAAATGTCAGGTTGGTGGTGAATTTCAGCCATTTGTTGACTTGGGCGTCACTGTTCGCCTGAAAATTGAAGCGGCGATAATTGACACTCTTCACAATGCCGGACTGATCGAGAAAACCGCCGGACACATAATAATGCGCCTTTTCCGTGCCGCCGGAATAGCTGACCGAATAACTCTGCTTCACTCCCGTGCGCAGCATCTCGTCGAGCCAGTTGGTTCCTTTTCCCAATGAAGAAGGGTCTGCCCAGTAAGGGTTGGTGTTATCGTCATTGTTTGAGAGCATATCATTGCTCAATGCTGCATATTGGGCGGCATTCAGCATATCAGGCACTTTAGTTGCATTCTGTATCGCCCAGTTCGCATTGACCGTTACCTTTCCGGCGCCTTCGGCACCGCGTTTACTGGTAATCATCACTACACCGTTGGCACCGCGCGAACCGTAGATGGCAGTTGCCGAAGCATCTTTCAGTACGTCTACCCGTTCCACATCAGCCATATTCAAGGAAGATAAGCCTAAATCGGTGGGAATCCCGTCGATGACAATCAGCGGGTTGCTGTTGTTGATCGTACCCAGACCACGGATTTTAATGGTTACATTGTCCCCCGGTTTGCCGGCATCGATAATTTGCACGCCGGATACTTTTCCCTGCATTGCCTGACCGATATTGGCTACCGGAGAGTCTTTGATATCTTTGACTCCTACAGAAGATACGGCGCCGGTCAGGTCACTCTTTTTCATCGTTCCGTAACCTACTACAACAACTTCGTCCAATACTTCGGTATCTTCCTGCAAGGTTACTTTCAGTGCGGTTTTTCCGTTCACCGAAACAGTCTGCGTCTTATAGCCGACAAAAGAAATGGTCAATGTGCTGTTAGCAGAAACATTTAATGAGAAGTTACCGTCGATATCGGTAATCGTGCCGTTCGTGGACTTGCCTTCTATCACACTGGCACCGATCACCGGTTCGCCCGTGGCGTCCACTACATGTCCTTTTACTGTAATCTGCTGTGCGAATGCACTAAGAGATAGTAACAAGCCCCACATTATTAATAGGAGGCGATGTTCAAAGCCTTTCGACTTTATACTCTGTTCCATGTACATCAATTTAAAGTTAATATTAGGATTACTTTTTGTTTTCACTGAAACAAAAGTATCCACAATTAAATGCGCTTCTTTTGCCAGATAGCAAAAATATAGTGGTTTATACAGCACAATACAGTATAAAACACTAATAATAAGAATATTACAGAATAGCAACCGTGCTAAAAAAGTAGTGGATTTCTTACTCTTCCACCTTCCCTATTTTCATTACTTTAGCCTCAAACTCATCCCGTTCGCCGAGTGCCTTGTTGCGGACACGTGTCCGGTAATTATAAATAGTGGTCACAGAGTAGCGGAGGAACTGGGCGATCTTGGTACTATCCGTAATCCCCAGACGGATCAGGGCAAAGATACGAAGTTCGGTATTCAGCAGTTCACCCTGCTTGGGCTGCATCGGTTCGACAAGCAACGCATTAAATTCTTCCACAAAGTTGGGGAAGAGTTGCAGGAAGGTCATATCGAAGTTTGCGTAGAACTCTTTCAGCTCTTCTTCGAGGAATTGGGAAGATTTAATAGCTTTATACAACTCCTCTACCCTGCCGGTAGCCGCAATCTTATTCAGGGAACGACGGTATAAGTCCATCTTATCCAAGTAGGTGGAACACTGGTCCATATAGCGACCGATGTATTCCTCTTTAATATAGTTAGCCTCCGAAAGGGTATGGTTCATCTCTTTCAGTTGCGAATTGGAGTCATGAAGTTCACCGTTCAGCTCTTGCAGAAGCGTATTCGTGTCAATCACTTCCCGACGGGCAGCAGCCACTTTCTTCATCTGCTTGTAAACGAAGAATATAGCCACCAGCAGAAAGACGGAAAGCAGACTGATACAGATCAAAGATATCTTCATTTCCTGTTGCTGCCGCTTGGTTTTCAGTTGGTAAGCCTGATCGATGATGGGGAAGACTTGTGAGATTTCCAGGGTACGAAGGCGGGCATTGCAGAGCGTAGCATCTTCGAGCGAGCATTTCAGATAGTTGTATGCACGATCAATGTCTCCGTCTTCATATACAAGAGAGGCGAGTTTCCGTAAGGAAACATATTCTTTGACTGCCGATTTTAAATCAGCGATGGCCGAGAGAGCCAGAAAGTGTTTCTGCCCTTTCTTGTCTCCTTTGAGGCGATAGGCTTCTGACAAGGTATAAGTAATCATCGCCTTGGAATGATCGTCCAGAGAGGGTTTCCGGTAGAAGTCGGTCAGCATGGTTATTGCCTGGTCATATTGGGCGTGTACGGTGCATTTGTCGGCCATCACCAGCACATGGCCCAATGAGTCGGAGGCATTAGTCTGTAAAAGGGAATCCCGATACAGGTCCGTCATCCGGTAATACTCTTTTTTCTCCTTCTCGGTGACGGCATAATCTCCCATCAACCCGTAAATAGTACGATACAAGTGGTAATAATAGGGATAGAGATAATCAGACAGGGTTTTCTTGTCTATCTGTCCCAACTGCTCCAAAGCTTCCTTGTACATTCCGGTGGTTCCCATCACCTCTGCCATATTCATGGCGGCATCATCCAGATAATCCTGTTTGTTCAAATGAGAAGCCAGTTCCTGCTTCCGCTGTGCATATACATACGAAGAGTCCAGATTATAAGCCCGATATTCGTCGAAAAGCCTGCCGCAAAATCCATAACGCTGCTCATCGGAGGTAGCCTCGGACAGCAACTTCTTCAAATCGGAGATACGTGCTTCTTTTTCTGCACCGTAAGTCTGACGGTTCCTGATAATTCCGTCAATCTCACGAAGCAGCATATCTGTACTCTTATCATCATTTCTTGCGCAAAGCAAACAGGGAAGAACAATTGTCACGAAAATCAAAATAATCTTTCTCATAGCGCCATATGTATTATATCTGCAAAGATAAAAGTCTTTCAGAAACCGACATTATTTCTACGGAATATTATTGCGAATATCCGGAAAATGGCTCCTTTATGAAAATGGCGGTTCATGCCACTGAATATATCCACAAAAAAAGAAGTTATCTAATATAAAAGCATATCTTTGTCATCAAAGAAAGGCATTTAATGCTACATCTCTGATCTGCAAATGCCATTTATAAACCCAAATTTCATTCCTATGAAAACTTCAAAACGTTGTTTCATGCTCATCGCTTTCATCGGCTTTTTAATCGAACTGACAGTTCCTTCACATCTTTCCGCACAAGACATTTCGGGCACATGGCATGGCAAACTCTCCCTTCCTGCCGGTTCGTTAACCATTGTATTCCATATCAAACATACGGAACAGGGGACTTATATGACAACTCTTGACAGCCCCGATCAGGGAACCAAAGATATAAAAACGGAAACAACTTCTTTTCAAGACTCTACACTGACTGTTCAGATACCGATTATCCATGCCTCTTATAAAGGAAAGCTGAATGCCGACCAAACCATTACCGGCACATTCACACAAGGAATGCCCCTCCCATTGAATCTGACGAAAGGAGAGTTTAGCGGGCCTAAACGCCCGCAGGAGCCTCAGCCGCCTTTTCCTTATAAGGTCGAAGAAGTCAACGTAAAGAATACGCAGGACGGAATCACTCTGGCAGGCACATTAACCCTTCCGGAGAAAGGGAGTAAATTTCCGGCTGTAGTATTGGTTACGGGAAGTGGTGCTCAAAACAGAGATGAAGAAATCATGGGTCATAAACCATTTCTTGTTATCTCCGATTATCTGACACGTAACGGAATTGCCGTACTAAGATGCGATGATCGTGGCACAGCCGCTTCGCAAGGAGATTATGCAAGTGCTACCAACGAAGATTTCGCAAAAGATACGGAAGCAGCGCTGAACTATCTACGCAGCAGAAAAGAAATTAATACCCGGAAAATCGGCATTATCGGACATAGCTGCGGTGGAACAATCGCATTTGATATTGCCGCCAAAGACCCCAACATCTCATTTATCATATCATTGGCAGGAGCTGCCGTGCGAGGTGACAGCTTGATGCTTAAACAAGTTGAATTGATTTCCAAGTCCCAAGGGATGCCCGATCCGGTGTGGCAGACAATGAAACCATCCGTTCGCCACAGATACTCTTTATTACAGCAAACGGACAAGTCGTCGGATGAAATCAGAAAAGAAGTTTACGCTGATGTTACCAGAACCATGTCTGCCGAACAGTTGAAAGACCTGAATACCGTACAACAACTATCTGCCCAAATAAACTTCATGACTTCACCGTGGTATCTCCACTTTATGAGATACGATCCGACTGCAAGTCTGAAAAAAATAAAGTGCCCGGTCCTCGCATTAAACGGAGAAAAAGACATTCAGGTAGATGCCGATATGAATCTGACTGCTATCAAGCAGCACATCAGCGAGAACGGAAACAAGAATGTGACAATCAAAGTCTATCCAAAACTGAACCACCTGTTTCAGACTTGTGAGAAAGGAACTTTAGCCGAATACGGACAATTGGAAGAGACAATAAATCCGGAAGTCCTGAAAGACATGACTGAATGGATAAAAAAGCAGCAATAAATTTACTAATGATATACTTTTCGGGCAGTATTTCTCAATATCACATTCTTTTCTTTCCAATTCTTGCAAATGTTTGAAGAATTTGCAAGAATTGGAAAGAAAAGAATTATATTTGTAGACTAAAATATAATATAAACGGATGATATTATGATTGAACTCCCTCCTCAAATTAGTCAGGAAGAATATTTGAAAGTTCTTCTCACTGATCCGCTTGAAAAACTCAAGGCAATCATAGAAAAAAACAATGATAAGTATAGTTATTGGTCTGATGTAAAGTATCAAAAGACTCCAGAAGGTATATCCAGCAAAGAATTATGGTGTTACATAAAAGCATCGCGGAGAGCGAAACGAATCATAGTATGGAAGAAGTACGGCATATCTATCAGTATAACCAATGCTATGCAACGGATGTGCCACGAGTTTGATATGAACTTCGGCGGTTCTTGGGGAAGCAATTCAATCATTCCAGTAGAAAACAAAGAACAATATCTGATTAGCTCATTAATGGAAGAAGCAATATCCTCCAGTCAAATGGAAGGAGCGGCGACAACCAGAAAAGTAGCCAAGGAAATGCTAAGAAAAAGCCTTTCCCCACAGGACAAATCGCAACAGATGATATTTAATAATTATCAAACCATACGTTTTATAACCCAAAATATACAGACCCCACTATCATCTGAGCTATTACGGCATATTCATGTCTTAATGACCGAAAAAACGTTAGAAAACCCTGCCGATGCAGGGGCATACAGGACGAATGATGAAGTAGTAGTGGAAGATGCTATCACACATGAGGTGGTACATACACCACCTTCATATAAAGATATTCTTCCATTTATTGAAGACTTATGCATATTCTTCAATGAAAATAATACCAAAGTATTTATTCATCCGATTATCAAAGGTATTATCATTCATTTTATGATTGCCTATATGCACCCATTTGTAGATGGGAACGGACGTACTGCAAGAGCTTTATTCTATTGGTATATGCTCAAAAGCGGTTATTGGTTAACTGAATATTTATCCATCTCAAGGGTAATTGCCAAATCAAAAAAATCCTATGAGAATGCTTATTTATATACGGAAGCTGATGAAAAAGACATGGGATATTTCATAGCTTACAACCTGCGAGTACTGGAGCTTGCCTTCAAAGAACTACAAACTTATATCAAACGTAAATTAGAGCAGAAACATCAAGCTTCCGTATTCTATAAGTTAGATAATATCAACGAACGTCAAGCAGATATTCTTAGGCTTATTAATGATAATCCTAAAATATTATTCACCGTAAAAGAACTACAAAACAGATTTTCCGTTACTCATACTACCGCCAAAAATGATATTGACGGTCTTGTAGAAAGAAAACTGATAGATGAAATATCACTTAATAAAGTAAAGAAAGGGTATGTAAAAGGAGAAATGTTCGACGAAATTGTTAAATCAATCACTTAGCTCTTTCCAATTCTTGCAAATTCTTCAAATATTTGCAAGGATTGGAAAGAAAGGCAACTAACTATAAAGCAACCACATCAAACCTATTACTTTAAACATACACAGACATTGTACAAATTGATTTAAATCAAAATCGTTCCTGACGAACTCATTCTGAGAGATTTTGTTTTACCTTTGCACCCCGTAAAAAATACGCTAAATAAAGAAGGTAAAAAGTAACAGGCATCAGGTTAGGTTTCGTATGAAGAAAAGTCTTATTGCATTGGCATTCGGTACCCTCGGATTGGGTATCGCCGAGTTCGTGATGATGGGTATACTGCCCGATGTAGCCAGAGATTTAAAGATTAGCATCCCTGCTGCCGGACATTTCATTTCCGCCTACGCACTAGGCGTTTGTGTCGGCGCCCCTGTATTGACATTAGCACGTAAATATCCATTAAAACATATATTGCTGGTATTAGTCACGCTGATTATGGTAGGCAATATCTGTGCGGCATTATCACCTAACTACTGGATGCTGCTTATCTCCCGCTTCATCTCCGGACTCCCTCACGGAGCCTATTTCGGGGTCGGTTCTATCGTTGCGGAAAGGCTTGCCGATAAAGGCAAAAGTTCAGAGGCTGTCTCCATCATGATAGCCGGAATGACCATCGCCAACCTGTTCGGCGTACCGCTGGGAACTTCTTTAAGCACCATGCTTTCGTGGCGGGCTACCTTCCTGCTGGTAGGACTTTGGGGAATCGTCATTCTGTATTACATCTGGCGTTGGGTTCCTCAGGTAGAAGGGCTGAAAGATACCGGTTTCAAAGGACAGTTCCGCTTTCTCAAAACTCCGGCTCCCTGGCTCATTCTGGGTGCTACGGCATTAGGTAATGGCGGTGTATTCTGCTGGTATAGCTATATCAATCCAATGCTCACTCATGTCTCCGGTTTCTCTGCCGAAAGTATCACCCCGCTGATGATTCTTGCCGGATTCGGTATGGTCATGGGAAATCTGATCAGCGGGCGGCTCTCCGACCGTTACACTCCCGGAAAGGTAGGAACTGCCGCACAAGCACTGATCTGCCTGATGCTATTGCTTATCTTCTTCCTCTCTCCCTACAAATGGGCGGCTGCGCTATTGATGTGCCTCTGCACCGCAGGACTGTTTGCCGTATCCAGTCCGGAACAGATATTGATAATCCGTGTAGCCAAAGGAGGCGAAATGCTCGGAGCTGCCTGTGTACAGGTAGCGTTCAATCTGGGAAATGCCATCGGAGCTTATGCAGGAGGGCTGGCAGTCAGCAGCGGCTACCGTTATCCCGCCCTGACGGGTGTTCCGTTCGCACTGATCGGCTTCATCCTATTCCTGATCTTTTATAAGAAGTATCAAGCCAAATACTAAAGTAACTCCTATAAGAACGAATAACGCAATAAACAAAGCAAACAGGGAACTGCCTTTCAGTATGAAAGCATATTGACGTTTCTGCTGACAGATACATTTTCAGAAGAATGCTAGCCAGCTCTCAAAGCAATAAAACAATGTATCAATATGCAGACTATCTGCATATCCTTTCGATTATATTGGAAGATTATGCAAAAGGGTCGCTACTTAACATGCAGAACATTAATACCCAACCTGCAGAACATTAATGTCTGACATGTCAGCTAACCTTATCCAACGTGTTGGTCATATATATCCAACGTATCAGTCAGCCTTATCCAACGCATCAAGCCTTCATATTTGACAAGATGGACATTACTTTCTAATTATTAGCATTGTAAAGATTCAGATACCACCCTATTTATGAACAAAATACAGATTTTCATTCGCATATTTTCTCCCATTCCCGCCGTCGGGCAGGAAAACGGCATTCTGAAGAGACTAAAAATTCATTTTGTCAATTTGCTCAAAACCTTTTTCCAGCCTGTACAATTATCAGAAAAAGACAGAAAGTGCACCAAGTTTCCCTCATTAGCTCAAAAAATGATTATCTTTGCAAACTAAAATGAGCAGGCTGGCAATCAAAACTGTTTTTATCGGGAGATTAGCGCCAAATCGCTGCTCACATGATATGATTCATTGATAATAAAAGAAATAATAGATTAATATGGCATTGCAATGTGGTATTGTCGGACTTCCGAACGTAGGTAAATCGACACTTTTCAACTGTTTGTCAAACGCAAAAGCGCAAGCGGCAAACTTCCCCTTCTGTACAATCGAACCGAATGTAGGCGTAATCACCGTTCCCGACGAACGTCTGAACGCACTGGCAGAACTGGTACATCCCCAACGGATTGTCCCCACGACTGTAGAAATCGTAGACATCGCCGGACTGGTGAAAGGTGCAAGCAAAGGCGAAGGGATGGGAAACAAATTCCTCGCCAATATCCGCGAAACAGACGCAATCATCCATGTACTCCGCTGCTTCGACGATGACAACGTGACTCATGTAGACGGAAGCGTAAACCCCGTCCGAGACAAAGAGATCATCGACTACGAACTTCAGCTGAAAGACCTGGAAACCATCGAAAGCCGCATCCAGAAAGTACAGAAACAGGCTCAGACCGGTGGCGACAAGGCTGCAAAACAGGCTTATGACGTACTCGTTCAATACAAGGATGCACTGGAACAAGGCAAATCCGCCCGCACCGTCACTTTCGAAACGAAAGACGAACAAAAGATTGCTCACGAACTCTTCCTATTGACCAGCAAACCCGTGATGTACGTCTGCAACGTAGACGAAGCAAGTGCGGTAAACGGCAACAAATACGTAGACATGGTGCGCGACGCCGTGAAAGATGAAAATGCACAGATACTCATTGTCGCTGCAAAGACCGAAGCAGACATCGCCGAACTGGAAACATACGAAGACCGTCAGATGTTCCTTGCCGAAGTAGGGCTGGAAGAATCGGGCGTTGCACGTCTTATCAAGTCAGCTTACAAACTGCTGAACCTCGAAACCTACTTCACAGCCGGCGTACAGGAAGTACGTGCATGGACTTACGAGAAAGGATGGAAAGCTCCGCAATGCGCAGGCGTCATCCATACCGATTTTGAGAAAGGATTTATCCGTGCGGAAGTAATCAAATACGATGATTATATCCAGTACGGCTCCGAAGCGGCTGTCAAGGAAGCCGGAAAACTCGGTGTGGAAGGAAAAGAATATGTGGTGCAGGACGGCGACATCATGCACTTCCGCTTCAATGTGTGATTATCGGTAATCACTAACGACTTATTAATTATCACATAAGCATCAATGACATGAAATATCTCATAGCAGGAACCGGTGGAGTAGGCGGCAGTATAGCAGGCTTTCTGTCGCTTGCAGGAAAAGATGTAACTTGTATTGCCCGTGGAGCTCATTTGCAGTCAATACAAACCAATGGTCTGAAATTGAAATCGGATCTGAAGGGTGAACATACGCTTCAGATTAAGGCTACGACGGCCGAAGAGTTCAAAGGAAAAGCGGATGTGATCTTCGTCTGCGTGAAAGGATATTCCGTCGATTCGATTACCGAACTCATCAAAAGAGCATCGCATGAGAAGACAGTCGTCATCCCTATCCTGAATGTTTACGGGACAGGACCACGCATTCAGCGTCTCGTTCCGGGTGTAACGGTGCTCGATGGTTGCATCTACATTGTCGGCTTTGTTTCCGGCACGGGAGAGATCACTCAGATGGGGAAAATCTTCCGTCTGGTGTATGGCGCCCACAAAGGGACACAGGTGGCTCCCGCCATCCTGGAAGCTATTCAGAAAGACCTTCAGGAAAGTGGAATCAAAGCTGAGATTTCTCCGGACATCAATCGGGATACATTCGTCAAATGGTCGTTCATCTCGGCAATGGCGGTCACTGGTGCTTACTATGATGTACCGATGGGTGAAGTTCAGAAGCCAGGGAAAGTACGTGATACGTTCATCGGCCTTTCTACTGAGAGTGCCGCACTGGGACGTAAGTTGGGAGTGGAATTTCCCGAAGACCCCGTCAGCTACAATTTGAAAGTCATTGATAAACTCGATCCCGACAGTACCGCATCCATGCAAAAGGACTTGGCACGGGGACATGAATCGGAAATACAAGGTTTGCTGTTTGACATGATTGCAGCAGCCGAGGAGCAAGGTATCGACATACCAACTTACCGGATGGTTGCCGAAAAATTCACAAAACACTAATTACAAACCGTAAACCGTTATCCAACATGAATACCCTTTTATTATCAATCAACTGGAATCCGAATCCCGAACTATTCAACCTGTTCGGCATTTCTATCCGTTATTATGGATTATTGTGGGCAGTAGGAATCTTCTTTGCTTACATCATTGTCCATTACCAGTTTCGCGACAAAAAAATAGACGAGAAGAAATTCGATCCCCTCTTCTTTTATTGTTTCTTCGGTATTCTGATTGGAGCACGTCTGGGGCACTGCCTGTTCTACGATCCGGGACAGTACCTGACCAGCGGAAAGGGATTTGTGGAAATGCTTCTGCCGATCAAGTTCCTGGCAGGCGGCGGATGGAAATTCACCGGTTATGAAGGACTTGCCAGTCACGGAGGTACGCTCGGATTGATGATCGCCCTTTGGCTGTATTGTCGCAAGACGAAACTTCATTATATGGATGTGGTGGACATGATTGCCGTCGCTACTCCGATCACTGCCTGTTTCATCCGTCTGGCGAATCTGATGAACTCCGAAATTATCGGTAACCCGACCAATGTACCCTGGGCGTTCGTATTCGAACGGGTAGACATGCTCCCCCGCCATCCGGGACAGCTCTATGAAGCGATAGCTTATCTGATCCTGTTCTTCATCATGATCTATCTTTATAAGAATTACAGCAAGAAACTGCATCGCGGATTCTTCTTCGGACTCTGTCTGGCTTATATCTTTACCTTCCGTTTCTTTATCGAATTTGTGAAGCAGAACCAGGAAGCATTCGAAGACAACATGATGTTCAACATGGGACAATGGCTGAGCGTTCCTTTCATCATCATCGGTTTCTACTTTATGTTCTTCTATGACCGGAAGAAGGTAGCAAAGAAATGAAACAAATCATAGATATAGAAAACTGGGAGCGGAAGGAGAATTTCAACTTCTTCCGCCACTTCCAGAATCCCCAATTATCCATTACCTCCGAAGTAGAGTGCGGAGGAGCCAAGCAACGTGCCAAAGCGGCCGGACAGTCTTTCTTTCTCCATTATCTTTATGCAGTGCTGCGTGCAGCCAATGAAATACCGGAGTTTCGTTACCGCATCGATCCGGACGGGCGTGTAGTGCTCTATGACACCATAGATATGCTGTCTCCCATCAAGATAAAAGAGAACGGCAAGTTCTTCACCACCCGTTTCCCCTACCACGACGATTTCGACACTTTCTATCAGGAAGCAAGGCTAATTATCGACGCCATCCCCGAAGACGGTGATCCGTACGCGGCAGAAAACGGACAAGTAGCCGACGGAGATTACGGACTGATTCTGTTAAGTGCGACTCCCGACCTGTATTTTACTTCCATCACCGGCACACAGGAGAAGAGAAGCGGCAATAACTACCCGTTGCTGAATGCCGGAAAAGCCATCATAAGGGAAGGCAGACTGGTGATGCCTATCGCGATGACGATTCATCACGGATTTATTGACGGGCATCATCTTTCCTTGTTTTATAAAAAGGTGGAAGACTTTCTGAAATAATAGTGCTGTTCAAATAGTATTTTCTCATTCCTTTTATCTACCTTTAGCGCGACTAAATGATAAAAATATGAGCACAAAAACACTATTCAAACTACTATGGGTGCCTTTCGTCACATCCGTATTCGCAAGTTGCAGTGACAAAGAAGAATTACTTTACACTCCTCCGGAAGAAACGAATGACAGTTACATAAGCCCTGCCGTACCACAAGGTAATAGCTGGCCTGAAGCCTCCATGTCACTTACACAGCCTTTTCTGGGTGCCGGATATGATATTATGGGCAGCTACATAGACAATAATTCGGTAAAAGAACCAGTGCTTGATCTGAGCAAAATAGATAATGAAAGGATTAGCAATCTGGTAGGTTCGAGCGGAGTAGGAGACAGCTTCATTGGTCGTGATATGAAAGAGTTTCTTCGGTCAATCACAAAATATAAGAAATTTGTGGTGCCGGCGGAAAACAAAGATGATTTGCTGTTTACCGCTACCATTACCGGTCATAAATATTTTCAGAAACCTTATGATTATTCATCCCAATACACATTTGCCTTTGGCAGTTCAGGAGCTAACGGAGTGATTCAAAGATTACTCACTCTGAATGCGGATTGGTCCAACTGGCTGGCCGATGATTTCCGGCAAGAGCTGGAAGATGCGTCACCTGAAACAATCATAGAACTATTTGGTACTCATATATTGGTGAACACTCATTTAGGTTATATAAGCAAAACCCTCTATCGCAGCATCGTAGCGGATGATGAAGAGAACTTATTGAGAACCGCAAATACAGGGATGGGCGCACATCAGAGCAGCATTATTAAGCATCCCAATGTTTCCATCACTTATCCCGAAGAAACAGTAAAAAAGAACTATGGGGGAACAATTGTAGTGTCATTGCAAGGAGCTGATTACAAAGTCTTTGATCAGCTGACAGGCGATCCGATGGATATCAGCCCCTGGATACAATCTGCCAATGAAAAGAATCGCGCCTTAACTACTCTGACCGGTGAAGACCTTATCCCCATCTATGAGGTAATAGCCGACCCCATAAAGAAACAGCAAATAAAAGAAGCGGTAATAGCCCATATCAAAAGGCACCAACTGTCCTTACAACAAACGGCTCCCATCTTTCAGGCAAGTGACGGGCACTATCACCGCTACTATACCTCTTATAAGGAGTTAACCGCAAAGGCCGATATCTGTCAAGGTGTGATAGGAAGCGTATTTGTCAGACACGAACCGGGTACAGTACCGCTTTACCTGTCTTCCGACGGAAAGAATCACCGTTTGACATTAGAACCGGCACCGAACGGAGACGGAACAATCATAGGGTATGTCTATGAAAAGAAGAGCGATGACTTAAACTGTATCTACGAAATATCAGACGGAAAAAACTTTGCCTATACCACGGAAGAAAAGGATACCTACGGAAACAAAGGCACATGGAAGCCAACCGGCCTCTCTTTCTATACAAAGAAGGTATAAGCATAAGGCCATACCATTGGCACGGCAAGTAACCCTATAACTTACAACATAAGAAGTCTATAGTATCTTCGTTGGGGCTGACTAAAAGTCGTTAGTATCTCCATTCTCCTCCTTCCGGAAGGAGGAGTGGTCGAAGACCGAGGTGGTAGGAAGAATAATGCATATTCCTATTTTATTGTAAATGATAGAGTGATGTATTCACCTACCACCTCCCCCTACGGGTACTCCTCCTTCCGGAAGGAGGAGAGTTTAAAGTTACTAACGACTTTTTAGTCAGCCTCAATGGAAATAGTACCGGCTTATTAGTCAGCCCCCGCATAAGTTATATCAGTTTTTATTTGCCTCTGACTATCTTCTTTATATCATTCAGTTTATTCAGCGCCTCAATCGGAGTAAGGTTATTCACATCCAGATTCAGTATCTCATCCCGAATCTGGCAAAGTATCGGGTCGTCCAACTGGAAGAAGCTGAGCTGCATACCGCTTCTGTTTTCACTGACTTCCGCCAATGGTTTGCCGGAAATACCTTGCTGGCGGTTGTCTGATTCCAGTTGCTTCAATATAGTATTTGCACGCTTCACAATACTCTTCGGCATACCTGCCATCTTTGCTACATGGATACCGAAGGAGTGTTCGCTTCCCCCGCGCTCCAGCTTACGGAGGAAAATCACTTTATTGTCCACTTCCTTCACAGACACGTTATAGTTCTTGATGCGTTTGAAGGATTTCTCCATCTCATTCAGTTCATGGTAGTGCGTAGCAAACAGTGTGCGGGCTTTCGCTTTCGGATGTTCGTGGATATACTCGACGATTGCCCAGGCTATGGAAATACCGTCATAGGTAGACGTACCACGTCCCAACTCATCAAATAACACCAGACTTCTGGAAGAGACATTATTCAGAATATCCGCAGCCTCATTCATTTCCACCATAAAAGTAGATTCGCCCACCGAGATATTATCGCTGGCACCTACACGGGTGAAAATCTTATCCACCAGACCGATGTGGGCACTCTCCGCAGGAACAAACGAACCGATCTGCGCCAACAGCGTAATCAGTGCCGTCTGACGCAAGAGCGCAGACTTACCCGCCATGTTCGGACCGGTGATAATGATAATCTGCTGCGTAGTACTGTCCAGCATCACGTCATTGGCAATATACTTCTCACCAATCGGAAGCTGCTTTTCAATCACAGGATGACGTCCCTGACGGATATCCAGTACATCATTGTCCTCAATAACCGGACGGATATAATTATTCTCACGTGCCACATTAGCGAAAGACAACAGACAGTCCAAACGGGCAATCTGATTCGCATTAATCTGTATCTGCGGAATAAACTCCGTCAATGCCTGCACCAAATCGGTATATAACTGAGTCTCCAGCACGAGAATCTTATCTTCGGCTCCCAGAATCTTTTCTTCGTAAACCTTCAGTTCCTGCGTAATATAACGTTCCGCATTGACCAGTGTCTGCTTGCGAATCCATTCCTGCGGAACTTTATCCTTATGTATATTGCGGACTTCAATATAATAACCGAATACATTATTGTAAGCTACCTTCAGACTCGGAATGCCTGTCTGCTCACTTTCACGCTGCTGTATCTGCAACAGATAGTCTTTGCCGGAGTATGAAATACGGCGTAATTCGTCCAGTTCCTCATTCACACCATCTTTAATCACGCCCCCTTTGTTGATCAATAAAGGAGGGTCATTATTGATTTCTTTGGCAATCCGGTCGCGAATAGAAATACAAAGATTCAGCTGTTCACCTATCCGGTTCAAACTTGCGTTATCCGCTTCAAGACAAGCCTGCTTGATCGGTTCAATGGCCTGCAAGGCAACCTTCAACTGTACCACCTCACGTGGCGACACACGTCCTACGGCTACTTTAGAAATGATACGTTCCAAGTCTCCTATCAGATGCAACTGCTCCTCGATCAGCTCTTTAAAATCCGGCTGGCGGAAGAAGTATTCCACCACATTCAGTCGGTCGTTGATCGGCTTCTCATCTTTCAACGGGAAAACCATCCAGCGTTTCAGCAGGCGGGCTCCCATCGGACTGATGGTCCGGTCGATCACATTCAGCAAACTGCTGCCGCCGTCATTCATGCTGCCGATCAGCTCCAGGCTGCGGACTGTAAACTTATCCAGACGCACATACTTATCCTCCTCGATACGGGCAAGGGAAGTAATGTGACCGATCTGCGTATGCTGTGTCATCGTCAGGTATTGCAGGATAGCACCGGAAGCAATGATACCATTCTTCAGGTGCTCTACCCCGAATCCTTTCAGATTCTTTGTCTCAAAGTGTTTCAGTAGTTTCTCACGGGCAGTGGATTCGGTAAATACCCAGTCGTCCAGTTCGAATGTGAAGAACTTGCTGCCGAAGTTACCTTCAAACATCAGGCGTTTGCCCCGTTCGAAAAGAATCTCTTTCGGTCCGAAGTTATTCAGCAATTTGTCTACATAGTCAAAGGGACCTTCGGCGGTGAGGAACTCACCGGTAGATATATCAAGAAAGGCAACTCCACAGGAAGCCTTTCCGAAATGGACGGCAGCCAGGAAGTTATTCTCCTTATAATTCAGAACGTTATCATTGATAGATACACCGGGGGTAACCAACTCGGTAATACCTCTTTTCACCAGTTTCTTCGTCAGTTTCGGGTCTTCCAGCTGGTCACAGATAGCTACACGCTTTCCGGCACGAATCAGTTTCGGAAGATATGTATCAAGCGCATGATGGGGAAATCCTGCCATCTCGATAGTCTTTCCTTTTCCATTGGCGCGTTTTGTCAGTGTGATTCCTAAGATTTCGGATGCAACAATGGCATCGGTAGAATATGTTTCATAAAAGTCACCGCAACGAAACAGCATCACTGCATCCGGATGTTTGGCTTTCAAATCCAGAAACTGTTTCATCATGGGGGTAAGCACGATTTCTTCCTCGTTCACGGTTCGCTCCTTTTCTTTTTTGTTGAGTGAATAATGAGATTAACCTTGCAAAGATAACAGTTTTCCGGCAGAGAATCAACGGAATTTCCCGTTTCAATTTTCACAATTAGTGTTGCATCCTTTTAAAAAAGAAGGGTATATTTCTTAACAAGTAAAGGAAAACTATTAAAACGTGTTATAAAACATACTATTTTACTTGGATAATTTGCTAATTTCCCAATAGTCCGTATCTTTGCAATGTGTTTTTCATAGTATTAGATTTAAGGTTAACAAAGGTTGGGTCAAGGCGTTGACCCTTTTTTTATGTCCATACGTCCCGTTTGCCTCTTTCTTTCATTCATTTCTATTCAGCCAGCATCATCCTTTTATAGTAAGACGGAGTGAATCCGGTATGCTTCTTGAACGACTTATTAAAATGAGAAATCGTATCAAATCCGCACTCCACACTGATCTGCGAAATATTCATATCGCCCATGAGCAAGAGTTTACACGCATATCCTATCCGCATCTCCAATATGTAATTCTTGAATGATTTCCCCGTTTTGCTCTTGAAGAAGCGGCAGAATGCAGCAGGATTCATAGCTGCCAGAGAAGATATTTCATTCAGGTCAATCTGCCGTGTATAGTTCTTATTCAGGTAAACTATGATTTTGTCTATTCTCGATCCGTCGTAGATAATATCATTTTCAAAATCGGAAGTCGATAGCACAGACCGTGAAGCGACGTTTGCCATTTCTTTCAGAAGTTGCAGGAAAGAAGTAATCTGATCGACTCCTGTCTCCACCGGAATCGATTCAAGCAAATCAACCAGCCGCGGGGAGCATCCTGCGGGAAAGTAAATCCCCCGTTGCGCCTCTTCAAGCAGGTTCTTTATCTTCATAAAATGGGGATAATAATTGAAAGCGTGGTGCATGAAGTCCTTTTCAAACTGAATGATGGTCCCTGTTGTCCGAAGCGTACTGCCTTCTTGCTGATACACCTCATCGCTCTTCATATAATGAGGCAAGTCGGAACCTAGCAGAAGAATATCACCATCGGCATATTTCTCCGCGTTATTTCCTACAAAAC
Organism: Bacteroides sp. B1-V-101; assembly: GCF_023656585.1. Classification (NCBI taxonomy): domain Bacteria; kingdom Pseudomonadati; phylum Bacteroidota; class Bacteroidia; order Bacteroidales; family Bacteroidaceae; genus Bacteroides; species Bacteroides sp. B1-V-101. The sequence continues at coordinate 26,968 of NZ_JAMOKH010000002.1, forward strand.
GCATTCCCGTGCCCTCCTTGACATAGATAATCTCATACTCCGTATGGAAATGCCACGGGTAAGTAAAATAAGGATAATCATAAAAACGAGCTTTCAGAGGAGATGACTTCGATATAGGAAGCTGCTCATTCATCATTTTTCTCATAATCTACTCTATTTCTTATCTACTCTATTTCTTTTCAGCCCAATATACCCCGCAGACAATACAAGCTGCGCCGCCTAAAGCGACTAGCGTAATCTTCTCATCCAAAATAAGGAACGATGCAATCATCGTGACCAGAGGATTGAGATAAATATAATTGGATGCCCGTACCGTTCCCAGCTGTTTTAACACCACATTCCAGAGCACATAGCAGATCAGCGAAGCCAATACGGCCAGAAACAGAAGGTTGAACAGTACGGCAGGTTGAAGAAGTACAGCGGTATCGGGATGCAGGGGATGCAGGAGGAAGGCAGGCAGAATCGTCAGTACTCCGTAAAAGAAAATCTTGCGGGTGATAAATATGGTAGGATAACGCCCGGCCATCTTTTTAATAATCAGACTATAGAATGCCCATGATAATGCGGCAAGCAAAGTCAACAGATCGCCTATCGGAGATATTTTGAGCACAAAACTGCCGTTAAAGACAATCAGTCCTACCCCCATCAATGCCAGCAGGGAACCGTATATCAGTCCTTTCGATGCCTTTTCACTTTTATAGAAAAGTAGGGAAAGGATAGTAGTCAGCAAGGGAGCCGTGCAGATGATAAACGATACATTCGACGCCTGGGTGATGCCTAAAGCGGTATTCTCTGTAAAGAAATAAAGGGAGCCACCGAATATACCGCCTGCTACCAGCCACAGTTCATCTTGCCAGTTATTGGTGAACAGACGTTTGGGAGAAATTACCCAGATGCCAAGGTATGCAATCAGAAAACGGTAAAAGAAGATTTCCTGAGGTGTCAGCCCGTGATTTATCAATACTTTAGTCGAAATGAATGTCAGTCCCCAGATAGCTACTGTTAGTATGGCAATCAGATGATAGTACCCATGCTTTAGTTCCATAATTATGGTTTTAATGAGAATGCAAAGATACAGGGATTCATGGATATACCCACTGACTTTTACAGATATATTTTCAACAAAATTTCGCCGAAAGAGAACCGGTTATACATCCGGATATAACAAGAAAGCGAATATCCGGATGTCTGATAAAATGGCTGTATCTATTCAGGTAATCGTCTGCTTTTACCAGTTATCCGTCCGGAAGGGTGCCGCAGGGATACCATGAATACTGAAAATACTTGCTTCCACATAATTCTTATACGCATACCGCACGGCAACGGGATGAGGGACTTTGTCACTCGAAACCGCCAGTCGGGCAGTTTTGGTTTCTATTTCGGCAAAAGCCGGATAGAATACTTTATCCTCGCCCGCAATCTCAAATCCTTTAAGAGATGTCCACATCGGACTCAGGCCGCGTTGGGCATTGTCGAAGTTTATATAGATTTTATTCTCCTGTATCTCCATCGATTTATAAACAGGAGGAGCGTATCCGAATCCTTTCATGCCGTAGGTCTGCGCCAATGCCCAATACGCCAGTCGGTTCCCTACCGTTTCCTTATCTACGGGATGGATGAAAACAGGGTGGCCGATATCCATCGTCGTAACCATGCCGCTATTCGGTATATCCTTCATATTCTGCAACTGGACTTCACGCAGGCAGGCAGCCGATGTACCGTCGGCTCCTTCGTAATTGAAAGGCGCTATCTGCACAAAATAGAAAGGAAGTTCGCCCCTGCCCCATTTCGTACGCAAGTCAGCCACAAAGGCGGGCATAAGGCTCTGATAAAGATCGGCATTGTCACAATTACTTTCGCCCTGATACCACAAGAAGCCTCTCACTGCAAAATTAGTCAAAGGAGCTATCTTACCATTGTAGAGTACGCACGGAGTGGCGGTAGGATTCTTTACTTCAGCATCATTATCGAGAATGGAAAGATCGATACTACTAAAAGGCTTTATGGATTCTCTGCTCATCCATGCCTCTACTTTTGATCCTCCCCACGTAGAAACGACGATGCCGACCGGAACTTCCAGCACTTCCTGTATGTAACGCGCAAAGTAATATGATACGGCGCTGATATGGGAAACGTTTACCGGCGTATTTTCCAGCCATTCGCCCTGGCAGTCCTCCTGAGGCGTTTTACTAAACTGGCGTACCCATCTCCCATCCTTTGAATCTGTAGTATACATTCGGATAGGTGTGGATGGCTTGGCTTTGGCAATAATATCGTTCGTCCCTCTGACCGGTTGCCGGTCGAAACCGCCCATCGGCATCTCCATATTCGATTGTCCCGAACAGAACCAGACTTCACCGATCAGTACATTCTGCAACGTCAGTAATTCGCCGTCATTGAAGATGATCTTGTAAGGGCCTCCCGCAACAGGGGTAGATACTGTTAACGACCAGCCTCCCTTGCCATCCGATGAGGATTTATATGTCTGCCCGTTCCACGAAGTCTTCACCGTTACAGTAGCATTGGGACGGGCTTTTCCCCATAGTTTGACTTCTGCTTGCTGCTGTAATACCATATTATCTCCAAGTATGGAAGGTAATGTCACTTTAGCCTCACTTTTCATTGAAAAAGCAAGAGCTAAGAATAAAAAGCTGATAAGATATTTCATATATATTTAATTTATTTATTCGGTTAGTTACAACAGGATTGACCAATCTTCGGAATATATCCTACCGGAAGAGGTAGTCGGAATGAGATAAGCTTTAGCTTGTTATTCCAATAGTCTCTGCTTTTTTGCGCTTCAGCAAAGAAGGATGTAAGAAGCATTGTTAATAGTACCAGCAACTTTTTCATTTATTAGAATTTTATGATAACTGGCACAAATGTAAGTCCCGCTAGTTAATTTAGTAATTAATTTGCAATTAATTCGAGGAGAAAATAAAGGATATAGGTTGGAAAAAATACTTTTTAGTCGGTATCCAGGCTAGTTTAACGTTTATTTAAAGGCTTTTTCAGCTAACACTCTAAAAAGATTATCCCGACAGGACTTCAACTATAACCAGTATACACTCACATTTTATCCATATTCTTTGTATTATAAACGATCAAACAATCCTCCCCAAATATACTCACATTAATACGTATATAATAATACCAAATGAAAGAAACATATTATCCAAAAGTCTAACGAAAAAGAGAGTCTTACAGATAGAAGCGCCCGTTTGTAAACAAATCACCACTATCAAAACAGTCCTATTAATATATCACATTTTTACCGCATAAAGAAAGGAAGAGAACTTTACTCAAAAAAAAGTTTTCTCCCTTTCTTACACTACACCCCCGGAATCGAATAAACTCCTTCATCGTTTTTAATAAATAACGAGAGAGTTTATTATAAACGGTCCCCAAGTTTATTATAAACTATTTTTAGGCGTTTCCAGCGGCCTCAATAGAATTATTATAACAAAAATGGGCAAGAACCTTCGCAGTTTCTTGCCCATTCGTTATCCTGGCTATGCAATTCTGCACATCCACCTATTGAACTTATGTTATAATTTTTATATATCCTATCATTACTATTCCGTTTTATATTCCTCCAAATATACGAAATAAAAACAAGAAAGTCAATAGCCGGACGGTATTTGCCGTGATATTTCTTCATTTATCAGGTATTACCTTGTTATTCGGGCAATACCTTATTATAAAAGAAAGGTTTTTTTCACTCACTACGTGGTTATCTGAAAATAAACACGTAAATTTGCTGGCTCAAATTGAAATAACAGTATAAATCACTATAAATAAAAACTTTATCACTATGGAGTACAATTTCAGGGAGATTGAAAAGAAGTGGCAGCAAAGGTGGGTGGAAGAGAAAACCTACCAGGTTACGGAAGACGAATCGAAGCAGAAATTCTATGTATTGAATATGTTCCCTTACCCGTCAGGGGCCGGACTGCATGTAGGGCATCCGCTGGGATACATCGCTTCGGATATTTACGCCCGTTACAAACGACTGCGTGGCTTCAATGTACTCAATCCGATGGGATATGACGCATATGGTTTGCCAGCGGAACAATACGCTATTCAGACCGGACAGCATCCCGCAATCACTACTAAAGCTAATATCGACCGCTATCGCGAGCAACTCGACAAAATAGGCTTCTCTTTCGACTGGAGCCGCGAAATCCGTACGTGCGAACCCGAATATTATCACTGGACCCAATGGGCTTTCCAAAAGATGTTCAACAGCTACTACTGCAACGACGAACAGCAGGCACGCCCTATCCAGGAACTGATCGATGCATTCGCAATCTACGGAAACGAAGGACTCAACGCTGCCTGCAGCGAAGAACTCAGCTTTACCGCCAAAGAATGGAAAGCCAAAAGCGAAAAGGAACAGCAGGAAATCCTGATGAACTACCGCATCGCCTACCTCGGCGAAACGATGGTGAACTGGTGCCAGGCACTGGGAACCGTATTGGCAAATGACGAAGTCATAGACGGCGTCAGCGAACGCGGCGGCTTCCCCGTAGTCCAGAAGAAGATGCGCCAGTGGTGTCTGCGTGTATCCGCTTACGCTCAGCGTCTGCTCGACGGACTGGATACCATCGACTGGACCGAATCACTGAAAGAAACTCAAAAGAACTGGATCGGACGCTCCGAAGGTGCCGAAGTACAGTTCAAGGTAAAAGACAGCGATCTCGAATTTACCATCTTTACTACCCGTGCAGATACCATGTTCGGTGTGACCTTCATGGTTCTGGCTCCGGAAAGTGATCTGGTAGCCCAGCTGACCACTCCCGCCCAGAAAGCAGAAGTAGACGCCTACCTTGACCGCACCAAGAAACGTACGGAACGCGAACGCATCGCCGACCGCAGCGTGACCGGTGTTTTCAGCGGTTCGTATGCTATCAATCCGTTTACAGGTGAAGCAGTGCCCATCTGGATCAGCGATTACGTATTGGCAGGATACGGAACAGGAGCCATCATGGCCGTACCCGCCCACGATAGCCGCGACTATGCTTTCGCCAAGCATTTCGGACTCGAAATCCGCCCGTTGGTAGAAGGTTGTGACGTAAGCGAAGAAAGCTTCGATGCCAAAGAAGGTATCGTCTGCAACTCTCCGCGTCCGGATGTAACTCCGTACTGTGACCTGTCTCTGAACGGACTGACCATCAAGGAAGCCATCGAAAAGACCAAGCAATATGTGAAAGAACATAATCTGGGACGTGTGAAAGTGAACTACCGTCTTCGCGACGCCATTTTCTCACGCCAGCGCTACTGGGGGGAACCGTTCCCTGTATACTACAAAGACGGAATGCCGTACATGATCGACGAAGACTGTCTGCCGCTGGAACTTCCGGAAGTAGACAAGTTCCTCCCCACCGAAACAGGCGAACCTCCATTGGGACACGCCAAGGAATGGGCGTGGGACACGGTAAACAAGTGCACAGTAGAAAACGAAAAGATCGACAACGTTACCATCTTCCCGCTGGAACTGAACACCATGCCGGGATTCGCCGGTTCTTCCGCATACTATCTGCGCTACATGGACCCGCACAACAACAAAGCATTGGTGGACCCGAAAGTGGACGAATACTGGAAAAACGTAGACCTTTATGTAGGAGGAACGGAACACGCTACCGGACACTTGATCTACTCCCGTTTCTGGAATAAGTTCCTGCACGATGTAGGTGCATCGGTAGTAGAAGAACCGTTCCAGAAGTTAGTAAACCAAGGCATGATTCAAGGCCGCAGCAACTTTGTATATCGCATCAAAGATACTCACACCTTCGTTTCACTGAACCTGAAAGACCAATACGAAGTGACTCCACTTCATGTGGATGTAAACATCGTATCCAATGATATCCTCGACCTGGAAGCATTCAAGGCATGGCGTCCCGAATATGCGGAAGCAGAGTTTATCCTCGAAGACGGAAAATACATCTGCGGATGGGCGGTTGAGAAGATGAGTAAATCAATGTTCAACGTAGTCAATCCGGATATGATTGTGGAAAAATACGGTGCAGACACCCTTCGTATGTACGAAATGTTCCTCGGTCCGGTTGAGCAGTCCAAGCCTTGGGATACGAACGGTATCGACGGTGTACACCGCTTTATCCGTAAGTTCTGGTCATTGTTCTACAACCGTACCGACGAATATCTGGTGAAAGACGAGCCTGCAACGAAGGAAGAGTTGAAGAGCCTGCACAAACTGATCAAGAAAGTAACGGGAGATATCGAACAGTTCTCTTACAATACGTCTGTCAGCGCATTCATGATCTGTGTCAACGAACTCTCCAACTTGAAATGCAACAAGAAAGAGATACTGGAACAGCTCGTTATCACCCTCGCTCCTTTCGCTCCGCACGTTTGCGAAGAACTGTGGGATACACTGGGACACGAAACTTCCGTATGTGACGCCGCATGGCCCGCATACAACGAAGAATATCTGAAAGAAGATACGATCAACTATACCATCTCCTTCAACGGAAAAGCACGCTTCAACATGGAGTTTGACGCTGATGCCGCTTCGGATGCCATCCAGGCTGCCGTATTAGCCGACGAACGTTCGCAGAAGTGGATCGAAGGCAAAACACCGAAGAAGATCATCGTGGTGCCGAAGAAGATTGTAAATGTGGTAGTTTAAAATAAGTAACAGGTAATAAGTAATAGGTAATAACCGTAGCTGCTTTCCGAGCATATCCGCAAGGTTAATACCTAATACTTAATACTTATTACCTGTACCTATCGACTACGACTTATTACCTATTACTTAATACTTATTACCTATTAATTAAATGCGCAAACCAGCAAAAGCGGAAATAATGAGAGAAGTGAAGGATTATATCTACATCACTCTCGGATTGATCAGTTATGCTTTGGGATGGGCGGCATTTCTGCTGCCTTACCAGATAACGACAGGGGGTACTACCGGTATCGGGGCTATCATTTATTACGCAACGGGATTTCCTATCCAGTGGTCGTACTTCATCATCAATGCGGTTCTGATGACATTTGCCATCAAGATATTAGGTCCGCGATTCAGCATAAAGACTACTTATGCAATTTTCATGCTGACTTTCCTGCTATGGATATTCCAAGTGTTGGTAAACAACTACATACAAACGCCCGATATGTCGGCCGACGGAAAGCCTCTGCTGCTCGGCAGCGGACAGGACTTTATGGCTTGTATCATCGGTGCGGCTATGTGCGGTGTAGGTCTGGGCATTACTTTCAATTATAACGGCAGTACCGGAGGAACGGACATCATCGCTGCTATTGTCAACAAATACAAAGACGTATCACTTGGAAGGATGATCATGATTTGTGATGTGTTCATCATCAGTTCCTGTTACTTTGTGTTTCACGACTGGCGTCGGGTAATCTTCGGTTTCGTCACCCTGTTCATCATTGGTGTCGTGCTCGACTGGATTATCAACAGCGCCCGTCAGTCCGTACAGTTCTTCATCTTCTCCAAGAAGTATGATGAGATAGCCGACCGCATCATCAAAGATACTGACCGTGGGGTGACCGTGCTCAACGGCACCGGATGGTACAGCAAAAACGATGTAAAAGTATTGGTCGTACTGGCCAAAAGGCGTCAGTCGCTGGATATCTTCCGACTGGTAAAACGTATCGATCCGAACGCTTTCATCTCGCAAAGTTCCGTCATCGGGGTGTATGGCGAAGGGTTCGATCAGTTGAAAGTGAAATAAACAGGTGAATGAATCCGGATAATTCCGCTAAAAAACAAGAATAAGACCATGAAACGCAAACTTGTATTTGCCACCAACAATGCTCATAAACTCGAAGAAATAGCTGCCATCCTCGGGGATAAGGTAGAACTGCTCAGTCTGAATGACATTGACTGCCACACGGACATTCCCGAAACAGCCGAAACGCTGGAAGGAAATGCCTTGCTGAAATCTTCTTTTATCTACCGGAACTATCAGCTGGACTGCTTTGCCGATGACACCGGACTGGAAGTGGAAGCTCTGAACGGAGCGCCCGGAGTGTACTCCGCCCGTTATGCCGAAGGCGAAGGACACGACGCTCAGGCGAATATGCGCAAGCTGCTCCACGAACTGGAAGGAAAAGAGAATCGGAAAGCGCAATTCCGCACTGCCATTTCGCTGATTCTCGACGGAAAGGAATATCTCTTTGAAGGTGTGATCAAAGGGGAAATCATCAAAGAGAAGCGCGGAGATTCCGGCTTCGGTTATGACCCGATATTCAAGCCCGAAGGGTACGAACAGACTTTTGCCGAACTGGGAAACGAAACAAAGAACAAGATCAGTCACCGTGCACTGGCTGTACAGAAACTTTGCGAGTTTCTGCAACGCTGATTCTTTAGCATATTCCGCACAACAGCCTGTCTTGACATCAACGAAGTGCCAGCAGTAAAATTCTCTCAGGTCATTTCTTAACTATATGACACAGAGTTTAATAAAAGAATTTTTGTAATCTTCAGAAGAAAATTATTTCTTTGCAAAAAAAATAAAGCGTAATGAAGAAAATTGCATTATTTACTTTCCTTACATTGTTATTATGTACTTCATGTGTAACGAAAAAGAAGTTCATGATGACAGAAGCCGCACGTATTGCAAGTATCGACAGCTTGCAAAGTTTATTGACTGATTGCCGCAACACGGGCGACCAGCTGTCAGCACAAATCAAGAAGCTCCTGCGTGATACCACCCAGATGGGAAACAGTATCCGTCAGTATCAGAGCATGCTTAGTACTAACATGACGGAACAGGAAAAACTGAATGCCTTGTTGAGTCAGAAGAAAAACGAACTTAGCGAAAGAGAACGCACCATCAACGAGTTGCAGGACATGATCAACGCTCAGAACGAGAAAGTGAAACAACTGCTGAACAGTGTGAAAGACGCGTTACTGGGCTTTAGCACAGACGAACTGACGGTTCGTGAAAAGGATGGAAAGGTGTATGTGGCAATGTCGGACAAATTGCTGTTCCAGTCAGGAAGCGCCCGTCTGGATAAACGCGGAGAGGAAGCTCTCGGCAAATTGGCGGAAGTCCTGAACAAGCAGACCGACATCGACGTATTTATCGAAGGTCACACCGACAATAAACCGATCAACACCGTACAGTTCAAAGACAACTGGGATTTGAGCGTGATTCGTGCTACCTCCGTCGTACGTATCCTGATTAAGAACTACGGTGTAAATCCTTTGCAGATACAGCCCAGCGGTCGCGGCGAATATATGCCTGTTGACGACAATGAAATAGCGGAAGGCAGAAGCAAGAACCGCCGTACGGAGATTATCATGGCTCCAAAGCTGGACAAGTTGTTCCAGATGTTACAGACTTCCGAAGAGGTTAAATAAGAAAATAATAATAAGAGACTGTCAGGAGGTAGACAGTCTCTTATTATATAGAAACAAGGCTATAATATTTATTGCCCTATATGATATAACTCATCCATGTTTCTATTAGATACAATATCTGAATTCATACTGTTTACTTTCCCCATCCGGATGGTTTCTTACCCATCTTGAATACCATCGTACCACCGTTCATGATGTCCTGATGAGTGATGAAGAAATCTTTGTGTTTCTTCCCGTTCAAAGTCACCGACTGAATGTAGATATCTTCGGGAGACTTGCGGATGGTCCGGATACGGAACTCCTTATTACCTGCCAGTTTCAAAGTACACTCATCCAAAAGCGGGGAACCGATGATATACCGGCCGTCGGCAGGATTGACCGGATAGAATCCCATCGCACTGAATACATACCAGGCAGACATCTGACCGCAGTCATCATTTCCGGCATATCCCGAAGAAGTGTTGTTATACAGCGTGTTCAGAATATGACTGACATACTTTTGCGTCTTCCACGGCTGACCTGCAAAATTATAGAGATAAGCTACGTGATGGCTGGGTTCATTACCATGTGCATACTGTCCCACAAATCCCGAAGCGTTATGATTCATCTGCTCACTCTTATAGGTAGAGGTAAAAAAGGTATCCAGCTTTTGTTCAAAGGCTTTCGTTCCTCCTGTCAGTTCCATCAAGGCCTGGATGTTATGCGGAACATACCAAAAGTATTGCCATGCATTTCCTTCGGTAAACGGATGCCCGCCGTTTCCACCGTATTGATACGGGTCGAAAGGTTCGACCCATTCTCCCTTGTCATTCTTGGACTGAAAGAACTTCGTTTTCGGATGGAAAAGGTTCCGGTAATATTCGGAGCGTTTGTGGAATCGCTGATAATCGGCATCCTTGTTCAATTTTGCAGCCAGTTGGGCAACACACCAGTCATCAAAAGCCTGCTCCAGAGTGATGGAGACAGATTGAGTCTGAATGTTTTCGGGCATAAAGCCGTATTTCTCCCATACCTCAAAAGGAGAGTTGGGGTGTGAGGTTACCGAACTGTTATAGACTGCTTCATAGGCCTTCTCCATATCAATTCCGGGAATACCTTTCAGGATGGCATCAGTGATCACAGGGATGGAGTGGTTACCGATCATACAGTAATTGTCCTGTCCCCATAATTGCCAGATAGGTAGGTAGCCGTAATATTCATACTGGCGTATCATGCTCTTCACGAAGTCAGTCACCCGTTCGGGTTCCAGCAATGTGTAGAGAGGATGAGAAGCGCGGAAAGTATCCCACAGGGAGAATGTGGTGTAATGAGTTTCATTGTTCGCCACCTTGCGGGTCGTATAGTCGGCAGCCATGTATTCGCCGTTCACGTCGGACATGGTGTTAGGCTGTATCATGGTGTGGTAAAGAGCCGTATAGAATATCTCTTTCTGCACTTCCGTACCTTTCACTTCGATCTTTCCTAGTTGTTTTTCCCAATCAGCGTCCGCAGCAGCCACATAGCGGTCGAAATCCCAGTGCGGTGCTTCCTGTTCCATGTTCTGACGGGCATTCTCCATAGAGACGGATGAAAGGGCTACCTTACACGTCAGTGGTTTGCCATTCAGTTGGCCGAAACGGAAACAGCCATGAAGATTCGTACCGTTGATCACGGCTGTGTTTTCATGAACACGCCCGCCGTCTCTCAGCGTAGAAGTAAGGATAGGACTGGAAAACTCCATGTAGAAATAAATCTTGCGCAGTTTCGCCCATCCGGTGATGATACGGTAACCTTCCACTGCATGATCATTCAGAATGCGGATCTGAGAGTTAATGATCCGGCGTCCCCAACTGCCCTTATCTGCCGAGTGGTCCATATCCAATATAATCTCCGCATCTTTGCCGGCGGGATATTGATAGCGGTGGATACCGTTTCTCTGAGTAGTGGTAAGCTCTGCATTAATATTCTCATCTTTCAGCATTACCTGATAATAGCCGGGACGGGCCTTCTCTTCGTCATGCGTGAATGCGGAAGAAGTGCGTCCGCTACTGGTCGGCATCAATGTAATGTCGATCAGGTCCGAGGCTCCTGTCCCACTCAGGCGGGTATGGCTGAAACCGAAGATCGTATTCCGGTTATAGTCGTAGCCGGAAGCGTCCCCCCAATTGGGAGCTTCACTGGTGTCCGGAGAAAGCTGTATCATACCGAACGGTGAGGTCGCCCCCGGGTAATTATTACCCGAAAGTCCCCCATCGATGGCCCCCGTTCCAATAAACGGATTTACATATTTAGTGATTTCCCCTGCCTGCAACGTAGCGAGAGTCAATGAAAATGCACATACACTTAAAAGTAATTTCTTCATGGTTCGTGGTGTTTTTATAAGATATGTTTCTTATGTCTATGGCTTTTTATTCTTCTGTTATTTCAATGAGACGGCTGTTGAGCTGCTGCGTTGTGAAAAGATCCAGTCCGACGTTCATTAGATATTCTCCGGAGAAAACCTGGTTGTTACCCTTCAATGAGGAACCGCTACCGGGCATCATATTGATTTCCTTCACACGGTACTTCTTGTCGGCATTCAACCCTTGCAGGCGGACAGGCAATGTCTTTTCCGCATAGCGCGGATGGATATCGAAGGCAAATACCGCAGCCGTTTTCTTGTCCTTGCCTACAAACATGGAAGAAGTATGGTTGCTTCCGTAAGGAGAAACGAGGCGATACAAATCACCTTCAAGGATGACAGGTTTCAGACGGTTGTAGTTCTTGACTGCCTGATCACAGTAAAGGTGCTCATTCTGATTCATGTCTTCCAGTTTGATGTCGAATCCTAATTTGCACATCATGGCCACATCGGTACGGAACTTGATACTGGTTCCACGATTCCAAGTAGTGACGTGGGCACACAGTGTCTTACTTGGGAAGATCTGCGAATAGCCCCATTGAATAAACAGGCGTTCGATAGGATCGGTATTGTCGCTTGGCCAGAACTCTGTGAAGTACTTCAATGCTTCATAGTCGGAGCGTCCGCCGCCACCGGCACACAGCATCATCGGAAGATCAGGATACTTGGCTTTGATTCTATCCAGCACCTTGTAAAGTCCGCGCACATAATCAACGTACAGATGAGACTGTTTATCTTTCAGATACACCGAATAGATATTCGTAATCGGGCTGTTGCAGTCCCATTTGAAGAAAGCGATGCCGGGATATTTGGTCATCAGGTTGTCCACCACGCCGAATACATGATCCTGTACTTTCGGATTGCTAAGGTCGAGCACCATCTGGTTGCGGAAGTAGTATTCATCACGGTTAGGCAGATGAATCACCCAGTCCTTATGCTTTTCGTAAAGCTCGATTTTGGGATTCACCATTTCCGGCTCTATCCATATACCGAACTTGATACCTTTCTTTTGTGCTTCTTCAACAAGACGCCCTACTCCGTTCGGAAGTTTGTCGGCAGTCTCTTCCCAGTCGCCCAACCCCTGATGGTCACTGCTACGAGGATATTTGTTGGCAAACCAACCATCGTCCAGCAGGAACATATCTACGCCCAGCTTGGTAGCCTCATCCATCAAGCCGATCAGTTTATTTTCATCAAAGTCAAAATAGGTAGATTCCCAGTTGTTGAGCAAAGTCATGCGGGTATCATTACCGTTTTTCACCTGATGATTGCGCGCCCAGTCATGGAAGTTACGGCTGGCCTCACCTTTCCCCTGCGTGCTGTAAGTGAAATAGAAGTCCGGAGTACGGAACACTTCTTTGGCGGGCAGGCTGTATTCGGAGTCGTACGGGTTGATACCGCTGATTATACGCAGTTCGTTTTTGTTGTCCACTTCGAAAGTAAAGCGAAAGTTACCCGTCCACCCGATGGTTCCTACTAGCACTTCGCCTGCATTCTCCTGCGAAGAATTGTCAAGAGCCAGCTGGAAGAAAGGAGATACAAACATATTGGCACGTGCACCCAACTTCGTATCGATCACCTTTTTGCCGAAAGCCAGTTCTCTTTCAGTCACGTTGGCTTCGTGTGCCCAGTCACCGGAAAATTCAGTCAGGAAATACTTGCTGCTGTTCAAGTGAAGCATTGATGAAGCATACTTGCAAAGTATCACAGGCTTCTTCTCTTCATGGCTGATTTCACTAAACGCACGGATAATGTTCTCTTTGCCGTAAGCTACATAATGCAACTTCACAGTCACAGGGTATTTATCATCCTTAAGGGTAATTACGGTTTCGTTGACCCCGTTACTGATGGCATTGCTCGAATGATCTACATATTTCAGCAGCAATGAAGAGTTATTGTCATTATGACGTATGTGAATAGCCGGTTCAAAGTAGTCCTCCATACCATGAGTCAGATAAGCTTCAGTCCCTTGTGGCAGATACTGGATATCGGAATCATGGTTAAGCTTTTTGCCCAAGTATTTCTGATACAGACGTCCGTTGTCAGCTACTTGATAGATAAGGCTGGTCCGTTCGGTTTCTATTTTGATCAGAGGCTTGTCGGCAGCCTGCAAAAGAGAAAAAGAACTCAATAGAAAAAAAAGTAAGAATGCTTTTAATTTCATGGTTTACATTGTTATGGTTGATATTTATTCTCTGGTGCGGAACGGGGGTACGGGAAGCCCGCTCTTGCCATATAGATTACAAACAGGATTGTCTGCCCACGCATAGCAAGCCGCCGTCGGTATTTCTATCCGGTCGGATTGCAGAATGACTTCTTTTCCCCGGATGGTAGCCTGTGCCGGAACGTATTTCCCGTCCGGTCCCGCCAGTATAAAGCCTTTCGGAGCACCTTCTTTGGCTACTACTTCCTGATCGAAACTAAGAATCAGCGTACGTCCCGAAATGCGGTATCCAAGGAATGCGGGCACTTCGTATGTACCTTTGTTATAGGTCTTCGCCAATGCCGCTTGCGCCAGCCGCTTTCCTACTTCCTGTTTGTTTTTCGGGTGGATATCATAAGCTTCGCCGAGGTCGATGGCACATGCCATACCTGTATTAGGCAGGTGCAGCGCATGTGCCTGTGCATCACGGAGAGCCGCCCATTTGGAATCCGGCTGCACTTCTTCCGGTTTCAGATAATTGGCCAACTGCACAAAGTAGAAAGGAAAATCCTGTTTCCATGCCCTTCTCCAATCTGTAATCATTGACTGGAAAAGTACCCTGTACTGCTCGTCGAATCCTACATTATTTTCTCCCTGATACCAGATAGCACCCTTGATAGGAAAGACAGTAAAAGGATGTATCATTGCATTGTAAAGTACGGTCGGGTAACAGGATGTCGGCCAGCCGGTCCCTTCGGGAGACAATGGTCTGGAAGGTGCGCCGGTCATCGATACTCCGGTGTGATAGTTCCAGTTGCCCGCCAAAGAAATCTTCTTGCCGTTCGCTTCCATATACATCTGCTGAGGTTCTCCGTGGATACCACCTTCACCTCCATAATCTATGGCACGGATGGTGATAACCCCTTTACCTGCCTTTGCCAAGACTGCGGGAATCTTATAAGTACGCATCGTATTACATCCCGAAGTTCTTCCTATCTCTTTTCCGTTAAAGTAAGTGATATCGTCGTCGTCGATCATAGCCAGATGGAAAGAGATTTCCTTACCGCTCCAGTCAGCAGGTATTTCCACTTCTTTCTGGAACCAGACAGTACCGTCAAAATTCAGTCCGCGGGTTTCCCAGTAGGCGGGCAGTTCCATCGGTTTCCATCCATTCCCTGTCTGAAGAGCTGATATCCATTGGGGAACTCCGTCTTTGAATCCGGCATCCCTGGCATCAAACTGCTGAAGCCACTCGTCCATTTCCTGATGGTAAAGTTCGACAAGTTTCTCTCTTTGGAAGCCTGCGCTTTCCATTTCGGCCATCCTTTTCTGGAATCCCATGACTTGCTTCAATGTCTGATGGCTTGTCCATGATTCGGCAGGTGTGCCGCCCCAAGTGCAGTCAATCACCCCAACGGGCACATTCAGTTCTTTCCACAACTTACGGGCATAGAAATAAGCAACGGAAGAAAACTCCGGTACAGTAGCGGAACTACATTCCTGCCAGCCGTTCATATTCATTTCTACGTTATCCTGCGGAGAGAAAGCAACGGTCTTCTTTACCTGCAACAGACGGATGGAAGGATAATCGGCATCGGCAACCTCCTGTTCGTAATTCATCACTTTTCCCCATCCGGCAACGGGCATTTCCATATTCGACTGACCGGAACATATCCAGACTTCGCCCGATAAGACGTTGTTCAACACTAGTTTCTCACCATCCGAAACAATGATCTGATAAGGTCCTCCGGCAGGCGGAGTCGGGACTTCTATGCTAAAATGACCATCAGCTGACGCTTTAGCCGTATATTTCTCATGATTCCAGCTCACCTTCACAGTCACTTGTTTACCGGCTTTCGCTTTTCCCGGTAACGTCAGCTGACTGTTTTGCTGAATAACCATATTATCGGTAAAGAATGACGGCAATGTGACCTTCGCTTGCGCAAAGGCTGCCACACATAACGATAAGAGTGTTAATTGATATTTTTTCATTTCTTCGGTTATTTAAATTCAAGTAATTGCACGTCTTTGGAGGGTACGGTCACTTCAAGCTGTCCTGTGGCAGAAGTCTCGTTGCCGCTCCACAACTCCTTCACCTGATAGTTGCGTGCCTTGTCCAATCCTATTCTTTCCAACGAAAGCACAGTTGTCTGTTCCTGGTCCGAGTAGTTGAATACCGCACAATGGAAACGACCATCGGGTGTCTTCCTTACAAAGATATGTTCCGACTTCTCTCCGTTTCCTTCCACGGGACGGAACACTTCTCCTGTTGCCACTGCATTCACTGCCGCATTGGTCAGATATTTCTGTGACTTTTCTTTGGCGTCTTTTCCTCCTCCCGCACTGAAATCGTCTCCTGTAATGTAAATACCCGTAATGACACCCGAAGTAATACGGGCACGGTTTTCTCCGTCGGTAGCATCTCTCAGTACAATATGATCGGCATCGTTATATTGATAGATATACTTCTGCCACCAGCCGTATGAAAGAGCATTCAATGTATATTCGGTATCCTTGATCTGATTCCACGCATCACAGGCTATTCTGCGTGACTGCGCATACTGGGCAGGGAAAACAGGAGAAATGGAGAGATTGATATACATATCTCCAAAATATTGATTGAGAAGTTTCATGCCATAATTATATCCCTGTATACCTGTGGTAATCTCAGGATTATACCATTTGTCCGCTTCCATCGCACCGTGTGTCATGAAGTCCATCTTCACATACTCGAATCCTGCACGGTGGAACAAACCGGAAGTCTTCTTCATCATAGCTTCCACTGCCGGATGCGTTGGATCGACTGCATAAGCGCCGTCCAGTTCCTGCGGCTTTCCGTTGGCATAGAGATAGATATCTTTGTATTTATATTCTGGTGCGGCATCTACCGTCCGTTCCGGATCGCGTGCCCAGTCGGTGAACGGAGTCCAGTAGATACCACCGATCTGTCCGTTCGACTTACACTTTTCTATAAATGATTTCAGTTGTTCCTCATTCATACAGTCCCAACCGGAGTCCAGACCGATATAGACAGTCTGATCAGGGTTTACAAAATGATTATTCTGCAGATTCTCCTTAAAATAATCGGAGACTTCCATCGCTTTCTCATAAGTCAGATTGAATTGTAATGCCCCCCAGCTGTTCCAACCAAATGGAACAGCTTTCTCCCATGCTTTGGGAGGGGCAATTACAGCGTTGGCTTTTGCATACGCTTCAAGTCCATCGCACCAATCTTCAAAGAAACCCAAAAAGACTTTAGGGGATTTAATCTTTTTACCTGCTAATGCACCGTGAGCCTTTACGTCACGAGTCTGCTCATCTGCTATGCCCCCATAACATACCAGCGAACCAATGTTATCACAATCCCCCTTACCTATTGAAATACCTGTTTTCCAGTTATCATGTTCTACGGAGCCGATCACCAGACCGTTCCGGCTTTCATTATTGAATATGGCTGTCACTTCATAACTCACCAATGTATCGAAACCAAGCGGATGAGACTGATATCTGATCCATTTGTCATTGTCGAACGGAACAAAAAGGGCACGGTTATCACCTGCCTGCAAGAATCCGGATATAGAATCGACATTGACAGGAGCCATTCTGCCGGAACTGATTTCCTCTTTCGCTTCGACCGTAAAATCGGTCAGTATATATTCCTTACCCGGATAAAGATAGAAATACTGAGTCAGCTTCGGAAGTTCCTTATCCGTATACTCTACCTTATATATATGTCCTTTCCCGAAAGAATCGG
Organism: Bacteroides sp. B1-V-101; assembly: GCF_023656585.1. Taxonomy (NCBI): domain Bacteria; kingdom Pseudomonadati; phylum Bacteroidota; class Bacteroidia; order Bacteroidales; family Bacteroidaceae; genus Bacteroides; species Bacteroides sp. B1-V-101. The sequence goes on from NZ_JAMOKH010000002.1 coordinate 44,597, forward strand.
AAACTTTGTCCGTACTGATTTTATGGCGGGCATAGTCAGTCGTCTTGATCTCCTTCCCTTCCCATTGATAGGAAGCATACATTCCGTTACAAATATTTTTTGACTTATAAGTGAGTGCTATTCCCCCTTGCTGATCATCGTAAGTTATATTCCATACATCGGTAGAGAAAATCTTGTCTCCACTGGCACAGTTGGAAATGAAAAGAAACAGAAGAAGCATCAGGGATACTCCCGACATTTTTTTTAGTAGTAGCTTTTGGTTTTTCATATGGTACAATGTTCTTATGTAAAAAAATAAAGCATACCCGAATAAGAAACCTTTTTCTCTTATTGAGGTATGCCACAAAGGTAAGGATTGGCATCTCCTTTACTATATACAAACGATTCAAAAAATGATAAAAATACGGCAAATAAGCTCCAATGGGGGCTAAGAGAGGTATTTTATCTATTTTGTGCCCTCTCCTGCCTCGACATTCTTTATCTCCTGCGTGATAATGATCTGCTTGCCGGATTGATATTGTTTCTCAAAATCTTTGGGTGTCATGCCGAATTGTTTCAGGAATAACTTGCTGAAATAAGACGGCGAATTGATGCCGACCATATAGCAGATATCTCCGATCCGGTATTTACCTTCCTGAATAAACTCGGCTGCCTTCTTCAGCTTGATCAACCGGATAAAATCGAGCGGAGACAAGTTGAACAGTGTCTTGATTTTCCTTAACAAACTGGAACGGCTCATGCAGAGTATATCCGCCATTCGTTCTACACCGAAATTATCATCGGTTATGTTATCTTCAATGACCTTGATCACCTTATTCATAAATTCTTCGTCCGCCTTGTTCATCTGCATATTGTTGACAGAGAAGAAGGGGCGTTTTGCAAAGGCTTCTCTTTCCCTGCGCCTGTTGTCAAGCAAGGACAGGACTTGTTCTTTCAGATAATTGAAAGAGAAAGGTTTCTCAACATATGCTTCCGCACCATATTTCAGACCGTTGATTTTGCTGTCGATGTCATTCTTGGCTGTCAGGAAGATAATAGGAATATGAGAAAGTTCCATATCCGATTTTACTTCCTTGCAGAGTTGGTATCCGTCCATTACAGGCATCATGATATCACTGATGATCAAGTCGATATGGCTGCTTCTCAATATTTCCAGTGCTTCTACCCCGTTCATCGCTGTCTCTACGGTGAAGTTTTCCTGCAAGCGTTCGAGAATAAAGGTCAGCATACTTTCATTGTCTTCTACCAGCAGGAGGGTATATCCATACATATCGGCCGTGACGGGCGTATGTTCGTCCAGCTCAACAATGTCTTTCTGTATGGCTTTGTTGTTCTCCTGTTTAATGCCCTCCATATTTAAAGGAATGGTCAGTACAAACATATTGTTTTCCTGACGGGTATCCAGATAGATCGTGCCTTTGTGCAGGGATGCCAGCGAACGTGCCAGAGACAAGCCGATGCCTACTCCATTACGGGGCTTCTCCTTTCTGTCCACCTGATAGAACGGTTCGAATATATATTGGCTGACTTCCGCCGGAATCTTGTTTCCGTCACTGGTGACGCGAATCGTAAAGCTGTCTTCTCCCTTTTCCAGTTCTACCAGTACATTCTGGCTGGCGTATTTCAGCGCATTATTGAGCAGGTTGCTCAGTATCTTGGTGATTGCTTCTTTATCTACGGCTGCCCATACCTGCTCTTCTGTCGATTTTAACTGCAATTCTTTCCGGTTCAGGCTGAACGTCACTTCAAAGCGTGCCACGATTCCGGCAAGAAGTTCGGTAATGTCCACGCTCTCAAATTTCATGGTCAGCTTGTTGGCACCGATCTTCTGGAAGTCCAGCAGTTGTCCGGTAAGTTCCAGCAGGCGTTTGGTGTTCTGAACCATCACACTGATATACTTCTTCATCTTGGGTTCCTGTATCTCCATTTCCTCAATGGCTTCGAGAGGACCGTTGATCAGTGTCAAAGGGGTACGCACTTCGTGCGCTATCTCTGTGAAGAAGTCCACTTTGGATTCGTACAGTTCCTTCTCCTTTTCGATCTCAAACAGCTTTTGCCGTTCTTCCAGTTGTTTCTCCTTGCGGTGTTTGTACCATAAGATGGTGCCAACCACGATCAGGATAATACATACTGTATATACAATGTAAGCAATGATAGACTGCCACCACGGAGGAAGAATGATAATAGACAGAGAGCGTGTGGACGACTCGGACTTGCTGCCGTGAGTAGCTTGCACACGGAAGGTGTATTTTCCCGGCGGAAGTTTGGCATACGAGATGTTCTGGTTGCTGGCAGCCCGTACCCAATCCCTGTCAAGAGGTTCCATACGATAATAGTATTGGTTGGACTCGGCCGTAGAGTAGCTGAGCAATGCCACATCAAAGCTGATATTGGCCTGGTCGTAAGGCAGGACGATTTCATCCGTATGTACGATACATTGTTTCAGGGGTGATTCGGGAGTATGCACCGTCACCTCCTTATTATATATACTGAACTTGGAAATGTAAACAGGCGGAAGCGGCTTTTCCTCCTCCTGAACAGTAGGATCGAACGCGATCAATCCGTCCACCCCGCCGAAATAGAACCTTCCATCCTGAGCTTTCAATGCCGATTGATAATTGAACTGATTACCCAGCAATCCGTCCTTATTGGTAAAGACACGTACATCTCCACTCTCGGGATTGAACTTGACCAATCCTTTATTGGTGCCAAACCACAGATTTCCGGCATCATCTTCCAATATGTTGTAAGCTACGTCATCCGGTAGTCCGTCTTCAATACTGAAAGTGGTAAAGTTGTCCTGCGCTTCATTATATCTGCATATACCGCCACGGTCGGTAGAGAACCATATATTCCCTTTACTGTCCTGCATGATGGAGCTGACGGAGTTGGAGCTTAGAGAGTTGTCAACTCCTTCCTTATAAGAATAATTCTTATAAGAATTATTCTTAGGATCACATTTCCAAACACCATTTCCCATAGTAGCAAGCCAAATTGTACCATCTCTAGCCTCCATTATATCGAAAACCCAGTTATATCCTACTTCTTCCACACGGTGAAATTTCCTTTCCTTAGGTTGTGATACATATAATCCCCACCCAGGTCCTATCCAAGTACGACCTTTACTATCTTTTAAAAAACTATATACACTTCCTTCTTCAATACCCAAATCCTTATCACTGACGTATTTAAGATGTTCACCAGGTATACTAATATCATTCATTCCTTGTTTAAATAATCCAACATATATATGATTTTCATAATGTTTTACTGATAGTGTAATGAGACGACCTGGAACATTATCATATATCTGATGTACTTTACCTGTTCGAGGATCCAATACATTAACACCATTATCTTCAGTACCTATCCAAATACACCCATTATTATCTTCTGCCAATCCACGGATACGTTTGGTATTTAAAGAATATGGATCGCTTCCCGGTACATATTTAGCAAAAGTCAAGATACGATTAGGCAGATAGTTGACACCTCCAAACATTGTTCCAATCCAAATTCCTCCTTCATAATCTTTATAAATAGAATAAATACTATTATCCGATAAACTAAATGAACGCATCAGGTCTTCTTTCAAATGAATAACATTATTTTCTTTCTCATTAATAATGAAAATTCCATGAAGAGAACCTACCCAAATTTCATCTCCAAAACACATTACATCTCGCAAAAATGTTTTTTTCTCACCAAGGAACGAAACTTCACTCAACTCATCTGTTCGAGTATTATATTTCAGCAAATCTCCTTCATGTATTCCCAAAATAGCATTTTCTTTCTGAAAACAAATACTTATAATTGTTTTGTCAATTAACGAACGTCCCATTCGGTCTGTCAAATATTGTTCAAAATTATCATCCCGATAATTGTACTTGAATAAACCTATTCCTGATGTACCTACCCATACTTCGCCCTGCTCATTGATACAAATACATTCCGGATTATTATTTTTTAAATTGTCTTTATCTATCAATGAATAATGATGTACCTTTCCGTCTTTATAACGAAAAAGTCCCTGATCAGGAATCAACACCCAAATATTATCTAGTGAATCAGACAGAATTTCCGCTACCCAGTTATCAAGAGTTATTCCTTCTGATGAAGCTATTTTGAAACGTTTAAATACATCAACCGCCGGATTATATATATAAACACCCCTGTCTGTTCCAACCCATAAATTCCTTTCTTTATCCTCAAAAAGAGCACCAATATTATGATTACCTGTACCCTCCTCCAAATCATCGCAATCGAATTGGAGAATAGAAGTTCCATCATAGCGGTTGAGCCCATTTTTTGTCCCAAACCACATAAATCCATAGCTATCCTGCAAGATTGCTTTTACATTACTCTCTGATAAACCATTTTCTCCATTAACACGGGTGAAATAAAAATCAGAATATTCCTGAGCAAAAATACAAATAGATAAGAATAGCAATCCATTTATGAAAGCTAATCGTAGTAGGTGTTTCTTCATAAATTATATAGTGGTTATATTTGGCTGTGCGCGCAAATATACACTAAAAAACAGTATATAAAAAGGAGTTGACGCATTTGTTTCAGTAATAGCCGCATTTGTTCATTTTTACTTTTCCCTTCTCCTATACCTTTGCAATATCATTTTGAAATAAACTATTTTATAACATGAGAAACGTAACATTAGGCCTGATAATAGGGGCCGCACTTCTAGTTAGTGGTAGTCTGTCACTGAAGGCAACCGAGAATAAAATGAAATTATGGTATGATAAACCTGCAGATGAATGGATGAAGTCTCTTCCTTTGGGGAACGGTCGTCTTGGTGTAATGATCTATGGTGGCATAGAAACAGAAACACTCGCTCTAAACGAATCAACAATGTGGTCAGGGGAATATGATGAACATCAGCAACGTCCATTCGGAAGAGAAAAACTCAATCAAGTAAGAAAGCTATTTTTTGAAAATAACTTGTCAGAAGGTAATCACGTCGCAGGAAATATGATGGCAGGTAGCCCACATTCAGTAGGAACACATCTTCCCATAGGTGACTTGAAAATAAATTTTTCATATCCTCAAGGAGAAATATCAGATTATCGCCATGAACTGGATTTACATACTGCTATAAACACAGTTAGCTATAAAGTAGGTAATACTGAATATATACGCCAATGTATCGCTTCTAATCCAGATGACGTAGTTGCCATGCATATAAAAGCTAGTCGTCCAAAAGCAATAACGATAGAACTTGAATTGAAATTACTCAGACAGGCAAATGTAGTAGCATCCGGTAACCAACTTATTTATACCGGTAATGCAGAATTTGAAAAACATGGTAAAGGAGGAGTACATTTTGAAGGACGTATTGCTGTACAAATAAAAGGAGGAACAATAAAGGCTGAAGGGAAAAAACTTTATATTGAGAAAGCTACTGAAGTCACTTTATTATCTGATGTACGTACCAATTTTAAAAACAATACGTTCTCTGGTTACAACTACAAAATAAAATGTGAGAAAACAATTGAATTAGCATCAAAGAAAGATTTTAAGACTCTGATGAAAAAACATATAGAAGACTATTCTCCACTTTTCTCCCGGGTAGGACTTTCGTTTGAGCATCACGCAAAGTTTGATCACCTACCAAACGATGAACGTTGGGCACGGGTAAAGAAAGGAGAATCTGATCCTGGATTAGATGCATTATTTTTCCAATATGCCCGCTATCTGTTGATCGCTTCTTCACGTCCTAATTCTCCTCTACCTGTAGCTTTACAAGGTTTTTTTAACGATAATCTCGCTTGCCATATGGGATGGACTAACGATTATCATTTGGATATCAATACTGAACAAAATTATTGGATTGCTAATGTAGGTAATTTAGCAGAATGTCATCTCCCTCTTTTTGACTATATTAAAGATCTATCAATTCATGGTGCAAAAACAGCAAAAGATTTATATGGTTGTAAAGGATGGACTGCACATACTACAGCCAATCCATGGGGATATACAGCTGTATCAGGTAGTATTCTTTGGGGATTATTCCCGACTGCATCTTCTTGGCTTGCCTCTCATTTATGGACACAATATGATTACACACAAGATAAAGATTTTTTAAAGAATACCGCATATCCATTATTAAAAAGTAATGCTGAATTTCTATTAGATTATATGGTAATAGACCCACGAAATAACTATTTGGTAACAGGTCCTAGTATCTCGCCGGAAAACAGTTTTCGCCATCAAGGACAAGAATTTTGCGCATCTATGATGCCGACTTGCGACCGTGTACTGGCTTATGAGATATTCTCGGCATGCCTGCAATCTACGGAAATATTAAATGTCGATGCCTCATTTGCCGACAGCCTCCGTACCGCTATCAGCAAACTCCCTCCTTTCCGTATCAGCACAAACGGAGGAGTACAGGAATGGTTTGAAGATTACGAAGAAGCACATCCCAATCACCGTCACACCACACACTTATTATCCCTCTATCCTTATTCTCAGATTACCTTAAATAAAACACCCGAATTAGCAAAAGCTGCCCGAAAAACTATTGAAAGACGTTTAGCAGCCAAAGATTGGGAAGATACAGAATGGAGTCGTGCTAACATGATTTGCTTTTATGCCCGATTAAAAGACTCTGAAAATGCTTATAATAGTGTAAAACAATTACTTGGAAAACTATCACGTGAAAACATGTTTACAGTTTCTCCCGCTGGTATTGCCGGAGCAGGTGAAGACATCTTCGCTTTTGACGGGAATACAGCCGGAGCAGCAGGTATTGCAGAAATGTTATTACAAAGTCACGATAATTGCATTGAATTATTACCGTGCTTACCTAAAGAATGGAAAAACGGAAATTTTAAAGGACTTTGTGCTCGGGGAGGTATTGAAATAGATGCGAGTTGGAAAAATAGCCAAATAGTAAATGCAGTACTAAAAGCTACCGCTCCAATAGAATTTACTCTTTGTCTATCAAATGCAAAACTATACTGTTGGAAGCTGAACAAAAAAACATTCATTCCTAAAATAAAGGATGATGGACTAATTTATATATCCATGAATAAAGGAGATAATCTTACCATAATCATCCCTTAATAACAATTTTGCAGTAAATGCGTTATTTTTTGCTGCGTTTATACACTATTAAAATAACACATTTACCTAATTTTGACTCGTTGAATTTAGAAAATTATCACATTAAATCTAATAATATATGAAACGAATTCGAGATTTCCCCACCACTGACAAGACAACGATCTAGTTGCCTGAAATGTATTAACCTAATATTAATTTTAAATTATCCATGAAAAATATGAAAGAAAGACTCTTTTCATTCTTTAAAATGAATCGACTGATTCCAGTCATACTCTGTCTTTTCTTTGCGACAAGTATATATGCGCAAAATAGAGAAGTGAAGGGTATAGTGACAGGTGACGATAATGAACCTATGGCAGGAGCTACCATCAAAATAAAAAACAGTCAAGGTGGTGCAATTGCAGATATTGACGGAAAATTCACTATGCGAGTAAAAACCGGAGATATATTAGAAATTTCGTTTCTTGGCATGAAAAAGCAAGAAATAAAAGTAGATAGTAACGACTTTTACTCTATTAAATTATTTCCTGAAGCTAATGAGTTTGACGAAGTAACGGTAGTTGCTTTTGCCAAGCAAAAGAAAGAGAGCGTAATTAGTGCCATCTCTACAGTAAATCCACAGGAACTGAAAGTACCGAGTAGCAATCTGACAACCGCTCTTGCCGGAAGAATGTCCGGACTAATTGCTTTCCAAACAACAGGTGAACCCGGTAAGGACAATGCTCAGTTCTTTGTGCGTGGTGCCACAACATTTGGTTATAAAAAAGATCCTCTTATTTTGATTGACAACATTGAATTGAGTACAGATGATCTTGCCCGCTTGAATGTGGATGACATTGCTCAATTTTCTATTATGAAAGACGCTACAGCCACTGCTTTGTACGGCGCGCGTGGAGCAAATGGAGTAATCCTTGTGACCACTAAACAAGGAGTCGCCGGAAAGCCGAAAGTATCCGTCCGTGTAGAACAATCAGTATCCACTCCTCGAAAGAAGGTGGAATTAACAGATCCTATCACCTTTATGCGATTAAATAATGAAGCTGTAAACTCTCGGCGTGATCCTAACAATCCTGCCGCCAGCGCTAATTACACAGTTTATAGTCAAGAAAAAATAGAAAATACAATTGCTGGTACCAACCCATATTGTTATCCGGCAGTAAATTGGTATGATGAACTATTCAATAACTACGCTCTTTCTACAAGAGTAAATGCTAATCTAAGTGGAGGAGGCAGTGCAGTACGTTATTATGTAGCAGCTTCATATACCAAAGACGGAGGAGTGATCAAAAATGATAAACTCAACAACTACAACAGTAACATTAACTGGCAACGTTATTCTGTTCGGTCTAATATCAATATGGATCTTAGCAAGACTACAGAATTCTCTATTCGCGTCAATGGAAATTTTGATGACTATACCGGTCCGTTGGACAGTGGTGAAGGACTTTATAAGAAGGTAATGAAGACAAGCCCTGTTATGTATCCTAAAAGTTATCCTGCAACAGGCGAATATGTCAATGCTACGCATGTGCTATTTGGTAATGCCGATAAAGGAGTCTACATTAATCCATATGCAGATATGGTTAGAGGATACAAAGAATCCAATAATTTATTGGTAGCTGCACAAGCAGAATTAAAACAAAAGTTCGACTTCGTAACCAAAGGATTGGATGCCCGAATCTTAGTTAGTACCACTCGCTCTTCTTATTCCGACCTTACTCGAGCTATCAATCCTTATTATTATCAGGCCGACTATGACAAAGAAACCAATAGTTATACATTGACTAACATTGTAGAAGGGGAAGAGTATTTGTCATACAATCAAGGAAGCAGAAATATCAACACTACCAACTATGTAGAAGCTGCCATCAGCTATAACCGAACATTCGGTGTGCATGCCACTAGCGGAATGTTAGTATATACTCGCCGAGAAGAAAAAAGATCAAGTGAAGACACTCTACAGAAATCACTACCACGCAGAAACCAAGGGCTAGCAGGTCGCTTTACCTATGCTTACGATTCCAGATATTTTGCAGAATTCAACTTTGGATATAACGGTTCTGAACGGTTTGCTGCTCACGAACGATACGGTTTCTTCCCTTCCTTCGGTTTAGGGTATATCATTTCGAACGAAAGCTTTTGGGAGCCATTATTAAACACAATGGATAAACTGAAATTCAAAATGACCTATGGTCTGGTAGGTAATGATGCCATTGGAAGTTCAGATGATCGTTTCTATTATTTATCGGAAGTAAATCCAAATGATGGTGGACGTGGCCAATATTTTGGAACAAATTACGGCAACCAAATGAATGGTGTATCTATTTCTCGTTATCCCAACACTAATATTACATGGGAGAAATCAAAGAAAGGGAACTTTGGTATTGAATTAGGTATGTTCAACAGTGCATTAGAAGTTCAAGCTGACTTCTTCTATGAACGTCGTACTCAAATTTACCAAAACCGCGCCTACATTCCTTCTACAATGGGACTTTCTGCCGGAGTAAGTGCTAATATAGGTGAAGCATCTTCCCGAGGAGTTGATTTATCAGTCAACTATTCTTATATTGCCAATAAAGATTTCTGGATAAAAGGAATGGGTAATTTCACGCTTGCCAAAGGAAGGTATGAAGTCTATGAAGAACCAGATTATGCTAGTTACGGACAAGGGTATCGTTCTAGAATAGGGCAACCAATCAACTTTAATTACGGATATATCACCGAACGCCTATTTATTGATGAAAATGATGTTGCCAACTCTCCCTCACAAACAAGTTTCAATGGTGGAGCCATGCCGGGAGATATTAAATATAAAGATTTAAATAATGATGGAAAAATTACTAGTGAAGACCAAATTTTTCTCGGTTATCCTAATCAACCTGAAATTACTTACGGGTTTGGTTTCTCTACCGGCTACAAAGGATTCGACCTCTCTATGTTTTTTCAAGGAAATGCAAGAGTATCTTTTTTCATCGACCCTAGAAACACATCTCCCTTTGTAAACTACGATGCAGGTGGAAAGACGGGTGTTCAACAATGTTTGGATGTTATAGCCAAAGATCATTGGTCTGAAGACAATCGTAATATATACGCATTTTGGCCACGTTTATCTCCCACACTTGTTGAAAATAATATGCAAACAAGTACCTGGTGGATGCATGACGGATCATTTATTCGTCTGAAAACTGTAGAATTAGGCTATACATTCTCGCAAAAAGCTCTGAAAAAAATAGGTGTACAATCTTTGCGCCTATACTTAACAGGAAGTAACCTACTAACCTTCAGCAAATTTAAACTATGGGATGCAGAAATGGGTAATAATGGCCTAGGATATCCTATTCAGCGAGTATATAACCTCGGCATTAACATTAACTTCTAAAAAGCAATGATATGAAAAAAATTATGAAATATATTCCGACTATCATTTTGACGTTGCTTTGTTCTTGTTCAGATTATTTGGATATAGTTCCCGATAATGTGACAACATTGGACATTGTATTCAACAACAGAAATACAGCCGAACGCTATTTGGCCAACTGCTACCATTTTGTTCCAGACCATGGATCTGTCAAACGAATTCCCGGCATGGGAGCCGGACACGAATGTTGGTTCTATACTACTAATGACTCTCACTTTGACAATGAAGTCAGCTTTTATATAGCCCGTGGATTACAGAATATTGATGCTCCTTATGCCAATTATTGGGACGGAGAAGGAGGCAGTAATCTTCCCATGTTCCGTGCCATTAGAGAGTGTAATATCTTTCTTGATTATGTAAGAGATCAGCATAAAGTGAACGACTTGACAGATTCTGAACGAAAAAGATGGATCGCTGAAGTAAACGTACTAAAAGCCTATTACCATTTTTTTCTATTTGAACACTATGGTCCTATTCCTATTGTAGACAAAGCTCTTCCTGTATCGACTGATCCAGAAGGAGTAAAAGTTACTCGCATGCCAGTAGATCAAATAGTTGATTACATGGTAAAGCTTATAGACGACTCGTACAAAGACTTGCCACCAGTCATCACTATGGAAGCTACAGAAATGGGACGTTTGACACAACCTGCAGCATTAGCCCTTAAAGCCAAAATACTGCTGTGGGCAGCTAGTCCTCTCTTCAATGGAAACAAAGATTATGCAAATTTCAGAAACGAAGAAGGAGAACCATTCATCAACCAAGAATTCAGCCGTGAAAAATGGGTGAAAACAGCTGAAGCATGCAAAGAGGCCATAGAATCTGCAGAAACCAATGGATGTCAACTTTATGACTGCAGCATGGACATGTCTTATAGCCAGGACCTACCAGAAGAAATATTTTACAGCATGAATATCCGTCAAACAGTAACAGAACGTTTTAACTCCGAATTGATATGGAGCGTAGGCAAACAGGGTACCAATGAACTGCAAAACCTATCGATGGCTTGTATTGTTCCTTCTTTGCAACAAGGAAGTGGAAACGGTCAAGTAACAGGCAGTATTTTGCAAAGCAGGGCAGCAGGTGTATATGCTCCTACACTGGAAACAGCGGAACAATTTTACAGTAAAAATGGAGTGCCCATTGACGAAGACAAAGAATGGTTAACAAGCGGAAACTATGATAATCGTTACACAACCCGACAAGTGACTAGTGCTGATAAATATAACATGCGAACAGGCTGGACCACTGCCGTACTTCACTTCAACAGAGAACCCCGCTTCTACGGGTCTCTCGGTTTCGATGGTTCCACTTGGTATGGTAACGGACGTACAGATGTCAATGACTTGAATTATGTAGATGGTAAATATGGAAGAAACTCTGGAAACAAATGGGGATTTAACTACTCCATTACAGGTTATTTCGCTAAAAAAGTAGTATATTATCAAAATGCTATAACTCAATCTTCACAAGTAGTCTACGAATACCCATTCCCTATTATCAGATTAGGCGACTTGTATCTAATGTATGCAGAATCACTTAATGAAGCTGCAGAAGGTGATAATAATGTACCGGAAGAAGTTTATACATACCTACGGAAGGTACGTGAACGTTCCGGATTGAAAAAAGGTGTACTTGGACAGACCGAAGATATAGGAGATGTCAGAGTAGCATGGGAAAAGTACAGCAATGATCCTACCAAACCTAAAACTAAAGATGGGATAAGAAGTATCATCAAACAGGAACGTAAAATTGAACTTGCGTTGGAAGGACATCAATACAATGATCTCAGACGATGGAAAGACGCTTCAAAAGAACTGAGTAAATCCATTAAAGGATGGAACGTACAAGGAGAAATAGAAGAAGACTTTTATAAAGTCACAACTCTTTTTGTTCCTCGCGCATTTACAACTAAAGACTATTTGTGGCCTATAAAAAAACAAGACTTACAAGTAGACGACAAATTAATTCAAACGTATGGATGGTAATTATAAACATCGAAAAACAATGAAAAAAAGAATCTTATATTATATATGGATGGCATGTGCGGCAGTATTGCTACACAGTTGCGAAGATGTAGAAACTCATAAACCTTATGGGGATGACAGTGGACATGCTCCTGGTACAGTACAAGTGACTTCCTATGAACAAATTCCTGGTGGAGTGACATTGAAATTCACTGCTCCAACAGACGAAGATCTATTGTATATCAAAATAAAATATACACTTGACAATGGAAAAGAAATGGAAGCACGTGCTTCTCTCTATACTGATGAAACGACAATAGAAGGTTTCGGTAATACGAACCCGAAAAAACTAGTAATCTCAGCCGTTAACAAAATGGAGAAAGAAGGAGAAGCTATCATCACCGAAATAGTACCTGGAAAACCGGCATACCTTACTGCCATTGAAGAAATAGAAGTAAATCCTACATTCGGAGGTATTTATATACATACTACAAATAGAGGCAGAAACTATCTCATCTTTGATGTCTCTACAAAAGATTCAAAAGGTAATTGGAATGTAGAACATACAGAATATACTTCTGTAAAAAACATCGGCTTTACACTCCGAGGGTTCTCTGCCGAACCACATGATTTTAAAGTCCGTGTCCGCGATCTATATGATAACCAGTCAGAGGAATACTTAACAACCTTGACACCACTATATGAAGAAAAATTGGATTTGACCAAATTCAAAACTTTCTATCTAGCCAATGATATAAAGATGGACAACGCAGGTCATACTTTGGAGTCTTTATTCAATGGAGATCATGGATTAAACAGTTGGAATTATGCTCACGGTTATGACTTTAATCCTTCCGAGTTTCCTGTATGGTTTACATTCGATATGGGTCAAACCGCTCAATTAAGCCGCTTCACCTCATGGCAACGCTCCATGGGAGGTAGTTATTACTATCGTGCAGGTGCTATCAAAGAATGGGAAGTATGGGGACGTTCTGATTTACCATCTTCGGACGGAAGTTGGGACGGATGGACCAAACTGGCAGATTGTGAAAGTATAAAACCTTCCGGATGGCCCGCCGGTTCAAATTCAGAAGAAGATATAACATATGCTAGTAAAGGAGAAGAATTTGAATTTCCGGCAGATATTCCTCCAGTAAGATACATTCGATTTAAAATACTTTCTACTCATGACGGTGCCGGATTGGTAGTTATGCAGCAACTTTGGTTCTACGGAACCCCGATACAATAACCTTTTAACAAAGCAAAAGTATGAAAAAAATAAATATATTGATTCTCTGTAGTATCCTGTGCTTTTTCTATTCGTGTAATGGCATGCTGGATGGTATTCAGCCTTATCTAGACGAGGGAGAAAAAATCTATGTAGGAAAACTTGATTCACTCAAAGCTTTTACTGGAAAAAATAGAATCAAAATAGAAGGGAAAATGATGTACGGTGTAAATCAGGTAAAATGTGTTATTAGTTACAAAGATCCTATTACATTGGAAGAAAAGTTTAAAGAGTTTCCAATAGAACGTACGGAACCACGAGAAACCTTCGAATTTATGTTAGAGAATTTAACAGAAGGACAATATGACTTCTCGATAGTCACCTATGATCCCAAAAACAACACATCTATCCCGACAGAGGTATCTGCTTATGCATATGGCGAACTATACCAACAAGCATTAACCAACCGGATTTTACATAGTATCTCTCCTGAACAAAAAGAAATTGTAAATGAAAGTGGACAATCAGAAAGAATATGGGCAGCCAAACTGAATTGGAATATATCAAGAGGAGACGGTTTAGTAGGCTGTAACCTTGAATATGAACGTCAGGACGGAACTTTAGGCTCGAAATATATTTCAGTTGACGAGACTACAACAGAACTCGACAATTTTAAAGCTGATGGAATACTCCGGTACAATAGTATATATAAACCGACAACAACTTCCTTGGACGAATTTGTTACAGAATATAAAGAAGTTACATTGCCTTCCCAAAGTTACATTGGCATTACAAAAGACCTAACCAGTCTTTATATTAAGAATGCCGGATATCCATTTAGAGGATATGATGTAAGCAATAAATGGGGAAAACCTTACGATTGGAAATGGAATGAAGTTATGGAAACTAAAAATGCCAATGGAGGTGCCGGCTTCACAGAATATAACGATGGAACAATTCAGTTCGAAACAACACAATGGAGTCAGGGATATTATGACAACGGAAAGATCTGGCAAACATTTACTTTACCAGAAGGAAAGTATGAAATGCGTATCGAAGTAAAAAACGCCGCAAATATAGGTTCTGGCAGTACCAATATCCATTTTGCTGTAGCTCAAGGCGAATCACTACCTGACAATGAAGAATTGGAAAAGTCAGACATTATCCTCTCTTACCTCAAATTTGAGTCAGAACATACTAATAAAACATCTGCCTTACCTATATTTGAACTAACAGAAGAAAAAACTATTACCGTAGGCTGGGTAGTATCTTTCTCAGATATCTGTAGAAATATAGAATTTAAGTCAGTAAGATTGTGGAGTGTAGCTGAATAAAGTTCTCCATTTTATTAAACTATTCATCAAATGTTATTC
This sequence comes from Bacteroides sp. B1-V-101, assembly GCF_023656585.1. NCBI lineage: Bacteria > Pseudomonadati > Bacteroidota > Bacteroidia > Bacteroidales > Bacteroidaceae > Bacteroides > Bacteroides sp. B1-V-101. The sequence goes on from NZ_JAMOKH010000002.1 coordinate 59,666, forward strand.
TTATAAAAATAAACCCTGGAAGTTTGTATTATAAATTTCCAGGGTTTACTATAATCAAATCTTTTACTATATATTTATCTATTTCTTTTAAAATTGAAATAGAATTCATTTAAATAGGTGGTGCAACTGTACCCGATTTTCTTTTATTGTAACTTCATTACAATTATACATCTGAATAAAATCAGACTCTTTATTTTTTTCAGTATCTAGAGAATAAATCAAATTATGACGTATCATCAAGCCATCAACAGCTTTCGCTCGAATGGCACATGAGCTATTTTTTCTCATATAAAAATAATTTTCTTCAATAGTAATATTTTTATGAACCGCCCCTTTATATTCTCTATTCTCCGGATCAATGCTAATAATCGGTTCTCCACAGTTTAAAAACGTATTTTGACGAATAGTCAAGTCGTGTACCGGTCCTGACTCATACCAACTTAATCCATCATTGGCTACAAATATTCCACTCATCTGCATGCCGTAGAATGTATTTCCTTCTATCAGAGACTTACGTCGTGTTGTGATAAGAATCCCTCTGGTTGGTACTCTTGCAAAGTAATTGTTTGTAATCCGCACTTCCGGTGTCCACGTCACGTTCTCAACAACCAGGTCTTTCTGTTGCATTACCTCCGAAGAGAATGGACTTGACAGAGTGAGTTCCATTTCTCTTGGTGTTACTAATTTTGCCTCTTTTACTTTACATTTCCCTACTACCAACAAAGAACGTGAATCAACAAGTTCTATATCGTCTCCTTTAAAAAAGGCTTCAAATCCAAAAGTCTGATCATGCATAAAACGAAGTTTTAAACGATTGTCCGACAAAAATTCTATTACTCGCAAATGTGTACCATGTATATTGATAGGATCATCGTGTGCACCTACAAAACGGGAATTCTTAATATCAATCATACCACGGCAACCAGAAACCTGAATAAAATCAGCAAATCCCGCATTAGTACGTCCTGAACCTGGACGAGGAGCAAAGTTACAACGATCAACAGTAATATTCTCACTGTATTGACAGACTACCCCGAAATTTCCTAAATAATAGAAGTTGATATTCTCCAACAGTATTCCCTTACTCCTGTTTACAAATCCACTCACTTCGTCACGGAAAGAGTCGCGCATCTGAAAAATAGTATGTAGTCCTACTTGTGGTTTTGCTTTATATTGCAGATATAACACATTTGGACGAAGTTCTACTGTACGAAGCAAATTCTCCATCGGACTCCACGAACGCCAAGTCATTTCACTTATACGGTCATACGACTGCGCTATTCCGTTCTTAAAAGACCAACCATCACCATACCACTCCAACTGTGCGTCTACAATCCGATATTGGGATGTGGGATGTACCTGAACAATCAAATAATCATTCCCCTCTTCCAATACTTCAACCTCCGTTTGAGTAGGATGTTTATAATCTATATTAAAATTTTTCAAAACAATACCTTCACATTTATCAAGTACGAAACTTGTCATTTCACCATTCATCAATAAAGTTGACCCACAACCATCAATAGTGATATTCTTTAATGTATTAAGATACAATCCGATATGTTTAGTCGGATCAGGATCATCCAACTCAGAAGTCGTATTTGATATATAATATAACATTTGTGATGATTTCGCACGGTCTAACTGATAAATTCCCGGTGAAAACTTTACAGTAACTGGCCTCCCTTTACAGTCAGCAGCTTTTTTTAAAGCTAACGCTATATTTTCAATATCTTTTCCCTGCTCCGGAAAAACCTCTATTATCCTAGACTGGGCAAAAATAGCCAACTGGATGAACCAAACGCTCATCATAAACAAAATGTACTTTTTCATGATATTGATCTTTAAATTTTACTTTTTTCACAAAGATAGAAATTATCTATACCTTATTATAAACATAAAGCAATCAAAAAATAGAATGTTTGCTGCAAATATTTCATTTTTTGATTGCTTTGTACACATATAATCTTTCTGCTATTACCTAATTTTGTATCCGAACCTATATAACATAACCCATTAAAAAAAGAAAATAATGAAACACACTTTTATTACATTTATTCTACTGTCACTTTGTATTTTCACTTATGCACAGAAAAAGATTGCACGTGAATATATCGAATGGTCTGATATTTGGATTCCCGGAGCTAATAAAACAGATCTTCCACATGTATTGCTCATCGGTAATTCCATCACACGCGGATATTATGGAAAAGTAGAAGCAGCATTGAAAGAAAAAGCATATGTAGGGCGACTCTCTAATTCGAAAAGTGTAGGTGATCCGGCTTTAATCGAAGAATTGACTGTAGTACTCAAAAATACTAAGTTCGACGTTATCCATTTCAATAATGGTTTGCACGGATTCGATTATACAGAAGAAGAGTATGATAAAAGTTTCACAAAATTAATCAAAATCATTCGTAAATACGCCCCTAAAGCCAAGTTGATTTGGGCAACCACCACTCCCGTCCGTACCGGAGAAGGAATGAAAGAGTTTGCCCCTATCACCGAACGGTTGAAAATACGTAATCAGATTGCCTTGAAACATATCAATTATGCTGGCATAGAAGTGAACGACTTATGGAAAGTAGTCATCGACCATCCCGAATATTATGCAGGCGGAGACGGGACACATCCGATCGACGCAGGGTATTCAGCTTTAGCAAATCAAGTGATCAAAGTTATAAAGAATGTATTAGTACATTAAACCTTATTCATTCTATTTTAATATGGCAATAATGAAAAATCAAAAATCAACTCTATTATTAATTATCTGTTGTTTATCAACCTGCATAGTAACGGCACAACAACACGTAGAAACAATTAAAAATACTTTCTTAAATCCAAAATCAAACAAAGTGTTAGTTGTTGCTCATCGGGGAAATTGGCGTAGCGCACCGGAAAATTCAACTGCTGCTATTGACAGCGCCATTGCTATGAAAGTAGATATTGTAGAAATTGACATTCAAAAAACAAAAGATGGACAACTGATTCTAATGCATGATAATACACTAGATCGTACTACCACTGGAAAAGGAGAAATTAAAAACTGGACTCTGGCAGATATAAAAAAGTTAAAATTGAAAGATAAGGATGGAAAAGTAACAAATTATGTTGTGCCCACTTTAGAAGAAGCTTTGTTAACAGCAAAAGGAAAAATCATGGTTAATTTGGACAAAGCATATGACATTTTTGACGATGTATATGCTATATTGGAAAAAACCGAAACCCAAAATCAAGTAATCATGAAAGGAGGACAGCCTATAGAAACTGTCAAACGAGAATTTGGTTCTTATTTGGATAAAGTTTTATATATGCCAGTAATAGATTTAGGTAACAAAGAAGCTGAGAAAATAATCACAGACTATTTGAAAGAATTACGTCCTGCTGCTTTCGAAATTATTTATTCAGACCCCAAAAATCCGCTTCCTCCAAAAATAAAACAATTCCTTTTTAAGAAAAGTTTGATTTGGTATAACACATTATGGGGATCACTTGCAGGAAATCATGATGATAATCTTGCACTGACCGATCCGGAAAAAAGCTACGGTTATCTGATCGAACAGCTAGGAGCCCGGATTTTACAAACAGATCAACCTGCTTATTTGCTCGATTATTTAAGAAAAAAAGGTTGGCACAATTAAATTAATAACATCTTTAATTCTCAATAAACCCCAATTATATGGATAAGAAAAAAATCAGTTATTTAATACTCCTTTGTTTATTCTCTTTAAGCTGCACGCTACAGGCAGAGAAATATGAAACGGTTTCTCCTAACGGAAAACTGAAGATTAAACTGAAAATAGACAAAGGTACCCAATACGAAGTATGGTACGATAATACACAACTTATACTTCCTTCTCCCATCGGATTACATCTGGCGGACGGCAAAGTAATCGGCAACGGAAGTGTAAAGTCGGCAAAGAAAAGAAAGGTGAATCAGACTATCGACGTCCTTGTTGGTAAAAACAAAGAATTACAGGATGCTTATAATGAACTCACCGTTTCTTTCAACGACAGCTGCGACCTTGTAGTACGTGCTTATGATGAAGGAGTGGCCTATCATTTCGTCACCCGTCTCAACGGAGAAATTACAATCATCAGTGAAGATGCTATTTTCAACTTTGCTTCCACCCCAACCATCTATTATCCGGAATGCGATGCTAATTATTCCGGCGAAACGGATCAATCCGGACGTACTCATCAGGTGCATCAAGGATATAGAAACTTTGAAAGACTCTATAAAGTCTACAAAGGTCCGTTGGAAATTCCTTACGAACGTTTTGCCGTTTCTCCGGTATTATACGAATATCCTGATTCTCCCTATAAAGTGGTCGTAACGGAATCAAATACCTATGATTATCCGGCTCTGTATATGGAATCCAACGGCTACAACTCCATGCGCGGAAAATGGGCTAATTACCCGAAAGAAACAATAGACTCCGATCCGTCCAATCCTTACTACTGGTATTCCAATCATTTGGTTGTTACCAGAGAGAATTACATCGCAAAGACTGATGGAAAGCGTAGTTTTCCGTGGCGTGTCATCATCGTTTCGGAAGATGATAAATCATTATTGAACAACGAACTGGTATACAAACTGGCCGATCCTTGCCGTCTGACCGATACTTCCTGGATCCAACCGGGAAAGAGTGCATGGGAATGGTGGCACAAAGCCGTTTTGGAAGGTGTTGACTTCCCCAGTGGAAACAAGCAGCTTTCTCTCCAGTTATATAAATACTACGTAGACTGGGCTTCAAAAAATCATATCGAATATATGACCTTGGATGCCGGATGGTCCGAAGATTACATTAAAGAACTATGCTCATACGCCAAAGAAAGGAATGTGAAGATTATCGTCTGGACATGGGCTAGTTGTGCCAGAGAGAATCCAAGTGACTGGATCGCTAAAATGCACAGCTATGGTGTATCCGGAGCAAAGATCGACTTTTTCGAACGGAATGACCAGATAGCCATGCGATGGGGAAAAGAATTTGCAGAACGTCTGGCCGAAAAGCAAATGGTAGCTATTTTCCACGGTTGCCCGGTTCCTACCGGATTGCATCGCACGTACCCTAATATACTGAACTATGAAGCAGTAAGAGGAGCGGAATGTAACTTCTGGGAAAAGACGTTAACTCCCGAATATCACACTCGTTTTCCTTTCATCCGCCTGTTGGCAGGACCGGCAGATTATACTCCGGGATCCATGAGAAGTGTCACTCAGGATGAATTCAGACCGATGGATATAGATAATACTCCGCCTATGAGCATGGGAACACGTTCGCATGAATTGTCCATGTTTGTCATTTACGACCAATGGATGGCTTATTTATGTGACTCACCCACCGAATACAATAAATATCCGGATGTACTCGACTTCCTTTCCAAAGTTCCCGCAGTATGGGATAAGACCTTGCCATTAGAAGCAAAGTTAAGCGAATATATCGTAACAGCGAAACAAAAAGGCAATGACTGGTATGTGGGCGGAATGACCAACTGGAATGCCCGTTCTACAGAAGTGAACCTCAGCTTCCTGAAAGACAATGTCTCCTATCAGGCAACTATCTTTAAAGACGCTCCGAATTCCTACGAGCAACCTAAAGAATACATGGTAGAGAAAAGAACAGTGGATAATAAAACTATATTGAATATAGATATGGCAAAAGGCGGTGGATTCGTTATCCATCTGGAAGCAGAAAACTAATATCGCTATGAATGAAATTTAAATGAGATAATTACATCTCAAAGAACGGTACCATCTGACGCACGGAATGGTACCTTCCAATACATTAAACGGTACCATCCAGTATGTTGGAAGGTACCGTTTGTATATCCTATCATAATCCCAGCTTCGCCGAAATCTCCAGCATCCGCTGAATAGGCCTCACTGCCTTCTCCGCTATTTCGGGATCTACGGTAATCTCCGGTGACTCATTCTTCAGACACTCATAGAGCTTCTCTAACGTATTCAACCGCATAAAGCTACACTCGTTACATCCACAGGTACTATCGTTCGGAGGAGCAGGGATAAACGTTGTCTGCGGACACTTCTTCTGCATCTCATGCAAGATACCCGATTCGGTAGCCACAATGTACGTATTCTCCGGGTGGTTCACCGCATACTTCAGTAGTGCAGCTGTAGACCCTACCACATCTGCCAGTTTCAGCACCGTGCTTTTGCATTCGGGATGTGCCAGCACCAGTGCTTCCGGATGCTGCGCTTTCAGCTCCACGATCTTTTCCACCGAGAACTGTTCGTGCACATGGCAGGCTCCGTCCCAAAGCAGCATATTCCTGTTCGTAACTGAGTTGATATAATTTCCCAGATTCCGGTCCGGACCAAAGATTATTTTCTCATCTTTGGGAAAACTTTCCACGATCTGCCGGGCATTGGTGGAAGTCACCACCACATCCGTTACTGCCTTCACGGCAGCTGTCGTGTTCACGTACGAAATAACGGTGTGCCCCGGATGCTCTTTGACAAACTGCGCAAACTGATCCGCCGGACAACTGTCCGCCAGTGAACAACCCGCTTCCATGTCGGGCACCAGCACTTTCTTATCCGGACAAAGCACCTTCGCCGTCTCACCCATAAAATGAACGCCGCACATCACAATGATATCCGCCTCCGTTTTGGCAGCCAGTTGAGCCAACGCCAGACTGTCGCCAACATAATCGGCGATATCTTGTATTTCACCCTTCTGGTAGTAGTGGCCCAGAATGATTGCATTCTTTTCTTTCTTCAGCTCGTTAATAGCCTTTATGAGATTATTCATAATAATATTCTTTTATTTCTTCCTTTTAAAAAAAAACTTTGTTAGTGATGATAGCCTGTTAATAGTGTTAGCAAATAAATACGATTTTTCTTGCCGGATAAGTTATTAGTCCATACTTCTGCTTTATGAGTCCGTTATGAACGGAAGGAAAGGTGGAAGATTGACTATTTATTATCTTCATTATCAATGCAAGCCCTATCAAATGGGAGAATACTATTAACTCCCTGTTGATAAAGTGCAAAGTTAAAAACTTTATGGATATAAACAGGCAGATAAGTGCTGAAAAATATGTTGATGTCTGCATAGAAAGTTTCGTCTTTGTTTTTTGGAATGTTCATAATGAAGGCCCCTTATACCTTCTTTTGAATAATGCAAGAATTATTTTTCAAATTCTTTCCCGATTGTTTTGACAGGTTTTAAACCGTTATCAACACCTCTGTTAACAGAAAAGAACTACCTTTGCAACCGAAACGTAATAAATGAACAACGTATGCGAAAACTGAAAATAACAGAGCTGAACCGTATCAGTGCCGAAGAGTTTAAACAGGCAGAAAAACTACCTTTGGTGGTAGTGCTGGATGATATTCGTAGCCTGCATAATATAGGTTCGGTATTCCGCACATCGGATGCTTTCCGTATCGAGTGTATCTATCTGTGTGGAATAACGGCTACCCCTCCCCACCCTGAAATGCATAAGACAGCTTTGGGCGCAGAGTTCACTGTTGACTGGAAGTATGTTAATAACGCTGTTGATGCTGTTGATAACCTCCGCAAAGAAGGATATATTGTTTATTCGATAGAACAGGCGGAAGGCAGCATTATGCTGGATCGACTCGAACTGGACAAGACGAAGAAGTACGCTATCGTAATGGGAAATGAAGTGAAAGGGGTGCAACAGGAAGTGATTGATCATTCGGATGGTTGTATCGAGATTCCCCAATATGGTACCAAGCATTCTCTGAACGTGTCTGTAACAACGGGCATTGTCATCTGGGATTTGTTCAAAAAGCTACGTTGACGGTGTAAAATCAGTCGGTTAATAATTAGTTAATAAGTGGTTGATATCATAGTTAACTTGCTATTAATCAATATTCTTTTTCTGTTCATAATTGTGTGGGATAATAAGAGAGTATTGTAGCAATTTACTCTTGGATGAGTCTGATTGATTCAGTGTTTATTAACCATCCTGTTTCAAGCTGTTATCAGATGGCATCACAGCTATTAATAGCTGACTTCTCAACTGTTAATACCCTAGAAGTCAGATAAAGCGGGGGAATTTTCCTATGGTGATTGTGGAATTAGATTTAATAGAAATATGATGGTTAATAACGACGTTGATAACCTTATGACAAGGTGAATCAGATTTGTCCGTTCTCCACCAGCAGCACGACTCTTTCCGTTAGTTTATCTTCTCCCAACGGATCATATTCCTTTTTCAGACTGGCACCGAACAGTGCGGCAAATGTCTGATAGAATCCTGCTTTAAAAGGTCCCATAAAAGCTTTCACTAGTTCATAACTGGTGGAATTACTTTGGCGGTCTATCAATTTAATCAAGAGTTTGCCTTGTGTAAAAGAGAGTTTCTTCATCCGTGCGGTATATTGTTCCTTCAGTCCTTTTTCCACCCGTTTGAGATGTTTTTGGCGAGCCTTCTCGTTGGGTAATGTTTGAAGATACTCGTAAGTTTCGATAATAGCCTGGTTAATTTCTTTGGAGATAGGATATACCTTTTTTACGTTACGTACCAGCCGGTAGTATTCCAGCCGTTCTTTTTCGTTTTTGAATTTTAGCGGGCGGAAGATATAAACAGTCCTTAACTGGACACATGGAATGGTATCTCCGTTGTAGATACACATCGGAACCAAGTATCCGTTGATGCTTTGCTTGTCCTGTGCCTGCATCTTCAATGAACAGACCATAGCAAACGCCATCATTATTACTATGTTAAGCCTCCTTTTCACGTTACAAAAATAGAATTAAAATTTTATTATTCAGACATTTCTTTTAGACGTTAACCTATTTAAAGTATCTTTGCGGCCTTGTCTGTAAAAACGCAAGGTGCAAACAAATAATTTATTGATGAAAACTACTCAACTATTTCGGTTGATAAGTATTATAAACAGCCTGTTCATTATTCCTGCTTGTAGTGCTCAAAACCCTTCTCAAAGTCTTATAGAAGATATTTTTGAAGATTTATCTGTTAATAATAGTGTTGATAATGCTGTTAATGAACCCAACTGGGAGAATGAACTGGAAGAATTGTCCGTTCGTCTTCACGAACCTGTAGATTTAAACCGGGCTACCCGTCAACAACTGGAACAATTTCCTTTTCTCAGTGATATTCAGATTGAACATCTGCTGGCCTATATATACGTGCATGGGCAGATGGAAACACTTTATGAACTTCAGTTAATAGAGGATATGGACAGGCAGACTATTCAGTATCTATTGCCTTTCGTATGTATCAAAGCTATTAACAATGAGTCGTCTTTTCGGTGGAAAACTATGTTGAAAAGCGCTATGAAGTATGGAAAGAATGAAGTGCTAACTCGCATAGATATACCGCTTTACAAGCGGAAAGGTTATGAACATACCTATTTGGGACCTTCTGTTTATAACTCTGTTAAATACGCTTTCCGTTATCGCGATCAGCTCTATGCAGGTCTCGTTGCGGAGAAGGATGCCGGTGAACCCTTCCTTGCTCTGCACAATCGTCAAGGGTATGATTATTATTCTTTTTATCTCTTACTCAAAGATTGTGGGCGATTAAAAACATTGGCTGTTGGTAACTATCGGTTAAGTTTCGGACAGGGGCTGGTGATCAGCACGGATTACATACTGGGAAAGACCGTATATGCTTCTTCTTTCAACACCCGCAGCGGAGGAATCAGGAAACATTCTTCTACTGACGAGACTAATTATTTTCGGGGAGTGGCGGCAACTGTAAGCATTACAAAACAATGGAGTATGTCCGGCTTTTACTCACACCGTTCGCTGGACGGTGTGCTGACCGATGGAGAAATAACTTCTATCTACAAAACCGGACTACACCGCAGTCAGAAAGAAGCCGATAAAAAGAACCTGTTCACCATGCAACTGACTGGTGGAAACATGAGTTATCAACAGAACCGTATCCGGCTGGGTGTCACCGGTATTTACTATGTTTTCAACCGACCTTATGAACCGCAATTAACAGGTTATTCTCAATACAACATTCATGGAAATCAGTTCTACAATTTAGGAATAGACTATGCCTACCGCTGGCATCGTTTTTCTTTCCAAGGAGAGACAGCTATGGGAAAACAAGGCAGTGCTACTTTGAACCGCTTCCAATATTCACCGGTAGAAGGAACTCAGTTGATGATCGTACAACGATACTATTCATATAATTATTGGGCCATGTTCGCCCATTCTTTTGGAGAAGGAAGTGCGGTTCAAAACGAACAGGGATATTATCTGGGGGTGGAAACTTCCCCTTTCCGCCATTGGCACATCCTTGCTTCTTTCGATCTGTTTTCTTTCCCGTGGAAGAAATACCGGATCAGCAAACCTTCCCGAGGTATGGACGGATTGCTTCAGGCTACGTTTACTCCGCACAATAATCTGACAATGTACTTGAAATATCGTTATAAACAGAAAGAGCGTGACTTGACAGGTAGCAAAGAAAACCTAACGCTTCCTATTTTTCATCACCAACTTCGATATCGTTTGAACTATTTTTATGGAGATGTGTTTAGCTGTCGTACAACTTTAGATTACAACCATTTTCATTCTCAAGACAGGGCTGCTAGTAAAGGATATCAAGTTACACAAATGATGTCCTCCCAACTGCCTTGGACCAGGCTGTTTGCTGACGTTCAAGGCAGTTATTTTTCTACAGACGATTATGATTCGCGGGTATATGTATCAGAGAAGGGATTGCTTTATACATTTTACACTCCCTCCTTTCAAGGTCGTGGATTTCGCTGTGCCGTTCGTCTGAGATATGAACCGAATGAACATTGGATGTTTATAACTAAGTTCGGAGAAACCGTTTATCTCGACCGGAATGAAATAGGTTCCGGCAATGATTTAATCTTTGGAAATAAAAAAGCTGACGTACAAATGCAACTCCGTATTAAGTTTTAAAGTATCTTTGCCTCTGGATATTATGAAATAGTAAATGATAAAATAATGTGAGCTTGATGTGATAAACGTCCGTATTGATATATTGAACTCACATTAAAACAATTAATAAAAAGATGACTATTATTTTTCCTTCACCCATCTTCGGCCCTGTTCATTCCCGCCGCTTGGGTGTATCTTTGGGAATCAACCTATTGCCGGAAGACGGAAAAGTCTGCTCGTTCGACTGCATTTATTGTGAATGCGGCTTCAATGCCGACCATCGTCCGAAGAAGCATCTGCCCACTCGTGAAGAAGTGCGCATCGCCCTGGAAGAAAAGCTGAAAGATATGCAGAAGAACGGTCCCGCCCCCGATGTACTCACATTTGCCGGAAACGGTGAACCGACTGCCCACCCTCATTTTCCGGAAATTATAGAAGATACACTGGCACTTCGTGACCACTATTTCCCGAATGCAAAAGTAAGTGTATTGAGCAATTCTACCTTCATCGACCGCCCTGCGGTATCCGATGCATTGAACAAGATAGATAATAATATCCTCAAACTGGATACGGTGAACGAAGAATACATTCATCTCCTGGATCGTCCCAACGGGAAATATTCCGTAAGGAAGATCATCGAAAAGATGAAAGAATTCAAAGGAAATTGTATTATTCAGACTATGTTTCTGAAAGGTAGCTACCTTGGGAAAGATATGGATAATACATCCGATGAGTTTGTGCTCCCCTGGCTGGAAGCAGTCAAGGAGATAGCTCCCAGTCAGGTAATGATCTATACGATTGACAGGGAGACTCCCGATCATGATTTGCAGAAAGCCACTCATGAAGAACTGGACCGGATTGTAGAATTGATAAAGCGAACGGGAATTCCGGCAACAGCATCCTATTGATCGCTTACCTGAGATCATTTTAAACACATAAAACCCCCATATTATGAAAAACACGAATTTAGCCTTTTATGCTTTGGCAGGCATTTCTTCAATGCCTGCTACGCTGACAGCCGGACAAGCTCATCCGAAGGAACGACCGGCTGACAAGCAGCAACCGAATGTAATCCTGATCGTCGCCGATGATTTGGGATACGGTGACTTGAGTTGCTATGGTGCTCATCGTATTTCTACACCGGGCATGGACCGTGTGGCGAATGAAGGAATCCGTTTCACACAAGGTTTTTGCACAGCGGCAACCTCTACTCCAAGCCGCTATTCCGTAATGACCGGTCTTTATCCCTGGACAAATACCGATGCAAAAATTCTGCCCGGTAATGCGGCATTAATCATCGACACCCAGAAGATTACTTTACCCAAGTTGATGAAACAAGCCGGATATGCTACCGGTTCTGTAGGTAAATGGCATATCGGATTGGGAGACGGCAAAGTAGACTGGAATAAAGAGGTTCATCCGGGAGCTGCCGAAATAGGATACGATTATTCCTTTATTCAGGCAGCAACGAACGACCGTGTCCCATGTGTATTTCTCGAAAACGGACGTGTAGTGGGGCTAGACCCCAATGATCCGTTGTATGTGGATTACCGGCAGAATTTTCCGGGAGAACCTACCGGAAAGAATAATCCCGAACTGCTCCGGATGCACCCGAGTGTGGGACATGCCGGTTCGATAGTCAACGGGGTGCCCCGTATCGGATTTCAGAAAGGTGGTAAGGCGGCACAATGGAAAGACGAGGAAATGGCAGAATTGTTTTTGAACAAGGCGAAGCAATTTGTCAATGACCATAAAGATGCCCCTTTCTTTCTCTACTACGGGTTGCATCAGCCACACGTACCCCGTGTTCCCAACGAACGTTTTGTAGGTCAGTCGGGGATGGGATCCCGTGGGGATGTTATCTTGGAAGCCGACTGGTGTGTATCCGAATTTCTGAAAGAACTGGATAAACTGGGATTGGCTGAAAATACAATCGTCGTGCTGACCAGTGATAATGGTCCGGTACTGGATGACGGATACAAAGACGATGCAGTGGAGCTGGTAGGAGATCATAAGATAGCCGGTCCGCTTCGTGGAGGAAAGACAAGTATGTTCGATGGTGGTACACGTATACCTTTTATGCTTCGCTGGCCGGCAGCAGTTAAACCACAGGTTTCCGATGCATTCGTCTGCCAGATGGATTTGCTGGCATCCTTTGCAGCCTTGTTAGGGCAGTCTTATCCGGACAAGCTGGACAGTGAAAATACCTTGGACACCTTTTTGGGCAAGAGCAAGAAAGGACGTGAAGAACTTGTCATTGAAGGAATGTTCAATTACGCCTACCGTCAGGGTGACTGGGCACTGATTCCTCCTTATTATAATCCGTATAGCAAGGAAGACGGAGACTTTATCGGTTTGGGATATGGATATAAGCTCTATAATCTGAAAAAAGATATCGGGCAGCAGGAAAATGTAGCAACCAAATACCCGAAGAAGCTGGGCGAATTGATCAACCGCTTTGAGTATCTGAAAGCGACTACGAATAAGGTGACACACTATTGACCTCCGCTTATCCCTATGGGATTTGTGAATAAATAATAATAAAACAGCTTCTGATTTAGGGTAACCCAAAGATGAAGTGTATTTATTACCAAACGAGTAATTTTACAATCTGACACTAATAATCTTATAGTATGTCATCTGAATTAGTTAATATCATTTTTAAAAGAATATACAAAGGCACTTAATGTCTAATACTAAATAAATAAAAACATGAAAAAAGAAACCCCCATCTCTTTACGACATCTCAGGCGTATTACCGCCATTTTATTCTTATGTCCGATTTCCCTTTCTTCCATACAGGCATCCGCAGCATCGGATCAGAGTGACGTTTCTTCGGCATCCGTCTGCCAGGAACAGACTTCGGGAATCCTTCGTGCAGAAAAAATAAACCCGACGACGGTTGATGTATTGTTCACGAACCAGCAACGGATGACTATCGACTTTTACGGAGAGAATATTTTCCGTGTCTTTCAGGACAATTCCGGAGGTATCATCCGTGACCCCGAAGCGAAACCTGAAGCGCAGATACTTGTAGACCAGCCCCGACGCAAGGTTTCCGGACTGTCGGTGGATGAGAAAGATGGATATATCACCCTCACCACTGCCCAAGTACGGATTGAACTGAATAAGCAGACCGGACTGATGAAAGTCTTTAATCCATTGACCGGCAAATGTGTGATCGAAGAAGTCGCTCCGGTGGTATTCGGTCCTAAAGAAGTGATTGTAACCTTAAAGGAGAATCCCGAAGAATACTTCTACGGAGGCGGTGTGCAAAACGGACGTTTCTCTCATAAAGGCAAGGTTATTGCCATCGAAAATCAGAATAGCTGGACGGATGGCGGAGTAGCCTCCCCTGCTCCTTTCTACTGGTCTACCAATGGTTACGGAATGATGTGGTACACTTTCCGGAAAGGTGAATACGACTTTGGAGCAACAGAGAAAAACATAGTGAAACTGTCTCACAATTCTTCTTACCTTGATATTTTCTATATGGTCAACGACGGAGTCGTTTCCCTGTTGAATGATTTTTATCAGTTGACGGGAAACCCCGTTTTGTTGCCCAAATTCGGTTTTTACGAAGGACATCTCAATGCCTACAACCGTGACTACTGGAAGGAAGACGAGAAAGGAATCCTCTTTGAAGACGGAAAGCGTTATAAAGAAAGCCAGAAAGACAATGGCGGCATCAAGGAGTCTCTGAATGGTGAAAAGAACAATTATCAGTTCTCGGCACGTGCCGTTATCGACCGTTACAAGAATCATGATATGCCTCTCGGATGGTTACTTCCGAACGACGGTTACGGAGCCGGATACGGACAGACGGAAACACTGGACGGCAACATCGCCAATCTGAAAAGCCTGGGAGACTACGCCCGTAAGAACGGAGTGGAAATAGGCCTCTGGACACAGTCGGACCTGCACCCGAAGGAAGGTATAAGCGCCTTGTTGCAACGTGACATCGTGAAAGAAGTCCGTGATGCCGGTGTGCGTGTACTCAAAACCGACGTGGCATGGGTAGGAGCCGGCTATTCCTTCGGATTGAACGGAGTGGCGGACGTAGGACATATTATGCCTTATTATGGCAATGATGCCCGTCCCTTTATCATTTCACTGGACGGCTGGGCAGGCACACAGCGTTATGCCGGCATCTGGTCGGGCGACCAGACCGGAGGCGAATGGGAATATATCCGTTTTCACATCCCTACTTATATAGGTTCCGGTCTGTCCGGCCAGCCGAATATCTGCTCGGATATGGACGGTATCTTCGGTGGAAAAAATGCGGCAGTCAATATACGTGATTTCCAATGGAAAACATTTACCCCCATGCAGTTGAATATGGATGGCTGGGGCGCCAACGAAAAGTACCCCCATGCTTTAGGCGAACCAGCTACATCCATTAACCGTATGTATCTCAAACTGAAATCGGAACTGATGCCTTACACGTATAGCTTTGCCCGTGAAGCGGTGGATGGTATGCCTCTCATCCGTGCCATGTTCCTCGACTATCCGAATGAATATACCTACGGAACGGCTACCCGCTACCAATATATGTATGGTACCGACTTTCTCGTAGCCCCTGTCTATCAGAATACGAAAGCTGATAAAGAAGGCAATGATATCCGCAATGGAATTTATCTGCCCGAAGGCACTTGGATAGATTATTTCAGCGGAGAGAAATACGAAGGCAACCGTATTCTCAGCAACTTCGATACTCCGGTCTGGAAGTTACCCGTATTCGTAAAGAACGGCGCTATTATTCCGATGACACAACCTAACAATAATGTCAGCGAAATAGACCCCTCACTTCGCATCTATGAATTTTATCCGAACCGCCATACTGCAACCGTAGAATATGACGATGACGGTGTGACGGAAGCCTACCGTCAGGAGAAATCGGTATCTACCCTGATCGAATCGAACGTAGACGCAAAGAACCGTGTGACTATCACCATTCATCCCACAGCCGGAAGTTTCGACGGTTTTGTAAAAGATAAAAAGACGGAACTGCGCATCAACGTCACGGAGAAACCGAAGAAACTGACTGCAAGAATCAACAACAAGAAAGTAAAACTGACGGAAGTAAGCACGGCAGCGGAACTTCTGAATGGAGAAAACGTATTCTGGTACGAAGAAACCCCCAATCTGAATAAGTTTGCAACCAAAGGAAGTGAATTTGAGAAAGTGGTTATCACAAAGAATCCGCTGTTGCACATCAAACTGGGCAGCACCGACATCACCGCCAATCGTATCGAGCTGGACGTGGAAGGTTTCCGCTTTGAGCCGGCCGACCGGAACTTGGTAAGCAACGGAACCCTGTCTGCACCGCAAAACGCTCAGGTAAGCGAGCAGAACAGAGAAGCATATACCCTGCAACCGACTTGGGACAAAGTACCCAATGCCGATTACTATGAGATTGAATTTGACGGAATGCTTTATACGACTATCCGGGATACTCACTTACTGTTTGAAGATCTGAAAGCGGATACTCCTTACGCATTCAAAGTGCGTGCTGTCAACAAAGACGGTGTGTCCGAATGGGCAGAGATTCAGGTGAAAACGAAGACTAATCCGCTGGAATTTGCTATTCGTGGCATTGAAGGCGAATCGACTGCCGCATCGCAGGGAGGATTCGGTGTAGACCGATTGTTCAACTTCTCCGAATCGGGAGATACATGGCACACGAAGTATAACGTTAACTCCATACCATTAGATTTGATTATCGACCTCAAAACAGTTAACCAACTGGATAAGTTCCATTATCTACCCCGTGCGGATGTCGGCAACGGTACACTGCTGAAAGGAACAGTATCCTACAGTATGGACAAAGAAAACTGGACGGAAGCCGGAGCATTCGAATGGCAGCGGGACGGTGATGTAAAAGTATTCACTTTCACAGAGCGTCCAAATGCACGTTACATCAAACTGAACGTTACGGCAGGTGTAGGAAACTATGGTTCAGGTCGTGAAATCTACGTATTCAAAGTACCGGGAACGGCAAGTTACCTGCAAGGCGACATCAACAATGATGGCAAGATCGACCGCAATGACCTGACTTCTTATATGAACTATACCGGATTGCGTCGTGGTGATTCAGACTTTGAAGGTTATATCAGCAAAGGCGATATCAACATGAATGACTTGATAGATGCTTATGATATTTCTGTCGTAGCCACTCAGCTCGACGGCGGTGTCGACAGGAAAGCTACGGAGAAAGTATCCGGCTCTCTGTCTATCAGCACTCCGAAGAAGCAGTACCAGAAGGACGAAATCGTTGAAATCCGTGTGAAAGGTAATGATCTGCGTTCGGTTAATGCACTTAGCTTTGCTTTGCCTTATGATCAGAGCGACTATGAATTTGTAGGTGTGGAACCGCTGAATATGAAAGCAATGGAAAATCTGACTTATGACCGCCTGCATACGAATGGTGTGAAATCTCTCTATCCTACTTTCGTCAATATGGGAAAACAGGAGGCTTTGGAAGGTTCGGAAGAACTCTTTATTCTGAAATTGAAAGCGAAACGTAAAGTGAAGTTTGATCTGAATCTGAAAGACGGAATATTGGTTGATAAGCAACTGAGGATGCATTCATTCTAGAATGTGTTTCGTGTAAATCATTGATATATAATAAAAGAGGATGCCTGTGGGGAACTATTGGCATCCTCTTTGGGAGACAGACGGGAAGGATTACTTTCACAAGCAGTCCTTCAGTCTGCTACCTCCATATTTAATCTGGTTAGGGATTTCTTCATTTGAATACTCTTTTTATGAAGTGAGAATCATTCTATTAGATAGTAATCTTTATTCTATTAGTTCAAAACTGTGCAGGAATGAATAAAATATAGTGTATTGAAAAAGGACTATTATTCAATATACAGGAGCTATATGCCCAACATATTGGATATATAGCTCCTGCGCGTTGGATATATAGCTCCTGTACACAGGGCATATATACCCTGCACAGAGGCTAATCAGCTCTTACTTTACATCATCCCATGTATCTGTCCGGAACGGGAAAGCAGCAATCCCTAATGTATTGCGTAAAGTGATGTTTCCTACATAATTACGGAAAGCATACCGTACGGCTACCGGTTGGGCGACCTGATCGCTCCATACTTCCACATTTCTTGTGCGACCTGCAATCCGTGCTTTTGCCGGATAGAACTTCTTGTCGGCTCCTGCTATTTCGAAACCTTCCAATTCACAGTTGCCCGGTGCCAGTCCGGAAGGGGCATTGTCGAGTGTGACGATCGCTTTGTTCTTTGAATATTCCACCTTTGTCATCATCGGTCCGGTAGATGGGAATTTATGGAGACCGTATGTTTTAGTCAGTGCGAGATTGGCCAGCCGGAGTCCTACTACATTTTTCTGAGGGGGATGAATGCAGAACTCGTCGCCGACATCTATCGTAGGAATCATTCCGGAGTTGGGGATTGTCTGTAATGCTTTCATTTGTGCTTCCTGCAATAAGGCGGAATTTATATTCCGGCTGTTTCCGTATTTGTGCGGAGCAATCTGGACATAATAAAAAGGCATATCCGGTGTTTCCCATACATTTCTCCAGAGCTGCACCATCGCAGTCATCATCGGAGCATAGATCTGATAGTTGAATAGATTCGACTCTCCCTGATACCATAGAAATCCGCGTGCCGTATAGTTTTTCACAGGCAGTAACATGATATTATACAGACATTGCAGCCGGCTGTTCGTATCTAACTTTGGATTTTTGGCGGCTTCTATATTTGCGCCTTTCACGGAGGCGAGCGTTTCTTCTGTCATCCATGCCTCGATTCGTGAACCTCCCCAACTGTTGATGACCAGTCCTACGGGGAGATGAAGCGTTTCCGTCAGTTGTCGGGCAAAGAAGTAACCTGCGGCACTGCAATCCATAGTGGTTTCGGGCGAAGAAACTTCCCATTTCGCTCCTTCAAAGTCTGTCCGTTCTTTCACTCCTTTGGTTCGGGGGACAGTGATAAAACGGATACGGTCGCGGTAGTTGCCTGCGTTCAGAAGAGTTTCCAGCGAATGGTCGATGGGTTGTCCCATGTTTCCTTTCATGGTCATTTCCATGTTAGACTGACCGGAGCATATCCATACCTCTCCTATTAATATATCCGATAGCGTGACCCGGATCCCGTCACTGATGGTAATAGAATAAGGAGTAAAACTCCCGGCAGGAGTATCCACTTTGACCAGCCAGGCTCCCTCATCGTCTGTCGATACCTTATAAGTACGGTTATTCCAAGAGGTGGTGACAGTCACCTTTTTGCCGTCTGCCCATCCCCACAGCTTAACGGAACTGTTTTGTTGGAGTACCATATGATCTCCCATCATGGCAGGGAGCTTTACTTTGCCTTGTGCAAGCGAGAAAAATAGAAGCGAGATTGTAAAAATCAGAAAATGTTTTTTCATACTATTGTTTTATTAATTAGGATTTGACAAATACTTCACTTAGGTATAGGGCAAAATTACAACCTAATTTAAATATGGAATAATACTATTTAGTCATTCTCTGACAGATTTTGGTCGATTTACTCTAACTTCGCTTTCTCCTTTTGTTTTTTGATAAATATTGTCTTCAGATTATGATGATATTATATTTTACTTGTTTTTTCTTTGTATTGAGTCGGTGTCTCCCCTGTGTACTGCTTGAAAGCAGTGCTGAAATAACTGGGAGATGTAAATCCGACCTCTTCTGAAATTTCCGTAAATGTCATTTCGGTATTGGCAATTAACGTAAGTGCTTTTTCTATTCGGAATTTATTGATGTAATCATTTGCTCCTATCCCGGTAAGTGCTTTCAGTTTAGTGTAAAGCGAAGTACGGCTTAAACCTATTTCCTTGCAAATGAACTGAATGTCCAGATTGGTATTACTCAGATTCTCCTGGATTGTTTTGTTCACTTTAAGTAAGAAGCTCTCGTCTACCTGGCTGAAAGTGGTCTCTTTCGGGACAGGTATTATGCCCGTATGCAAATACCTTTTCTTAATGTATTCCCTGTTTTTCAGACGGTTACTGATTATCTCCATCAGCATTTCTACTTCAAAAGGTTTTGTCAGGTAGGCATCTGCTCCATTCTTATAACCGCTGATGAGACTTTGTTTATCATCTCGTGCCGTGAGCAAGATAATGGGAATATGGCTGATCGTAATATCTTCTTTGATGTTTATGCACAGCTCGTATCCGTTCATCCGCGGCATCATCACATCGCTGACAATGATATCCGGAATGTGACTTTTGATAAGCTGGAGAGCCTCCACCCCATCAGCGGCAATGATTACCCGTTTGAAAGACTCTTCCAGTGTCTTTTTTAGAAAGTCTGTCATATCCGGATTGTCATCCACCACCAGGATGGTGTATGGAGTTGTATCGAAAGTTTCTTTATCGGTTGCCTGCTTCAGATTATCACTAAGTATCAGTTCGTTCAGATACGCTTTCGGCTGGCAGATAATCTCTTCTGATTCTTGCTTCAACGGTAGCTCGAAAAAGAAGATAGCCCCCGCTTCGGGGTTATCTTGTGCACCGATAGAGCCGCCATGCTGTTCGACCAGAATTTTTGAGTAAGACAATCCGATTCCGGTTCCACTTTGTTCTCCTGTTCCCTGATAGAAGCGGGTAAAGAGTTTATGTGTATCTACCTGTTTCAATCCGCATCCCTGATCGATGATGGAGATACGTACTCTTCCTGTTTCGGGAAGCAATTCCGAGGCAATGGTTATTTCCGTATCCTGAGGACTATGTTTGAGCGCATTGATCAGCAGATTGCTTAAGATGATTTCGCATTTGTCCTTATCGAAACTTACTGTTTCAATCTGCGGATCGAGCTGGTAACGGATGCGTACGTTCTTTGCTTCTCCTTCACTGATGAAATCTTGTGATACGTGCTCAATCCAGTGGTTGAGGGGATGCGGTTGAATAAGCAGTTTGCTCTCACCGACCTCCATTTTGCGTACGTCGAGCACCATGTTTATCAGGTTCTTCATTCGTTGGGCCTGACGATAAATAGCTTTTAGCGGCAGATATTGGGGATCTTCGGAAGACAAAGATTTCAGTATCCGGTTGAGCGGCGCATGAATAAGTGTCAACGGAGTGCGGAGTTCATGGCTGATATTGATAAGGAAACGTACTTTTTCTTCATACGTTTGTTTCTCGTGTTCCTTCATTGCCCATTTCAATTTCTCTTCGTTGCGCTTCACCGTTCTTCGGAAAGTTTCGATGATTGCTATAGAAACGAGTACGGCACAAGTCAGGCTAAACCACCATGTCCGGTACCAGGGCGGAAGTACGGTTAGTTCCAGTACTTGTTGGTCGGGAATCCAGCTACCGTCTTTTGCAGTGCACGAAGCCATGATTCTATAACTTCCCGGAAGCAGTGATCGGATCACCAGTTCCGGATTGTATGATTCGGTATATTCGTTGTTCAATCCTTCTATCTGATACCTGTAAATCTTTTGCCGGAAGATGTCTTCTTCCCTCGACATGATGCGGATGGATATATTGCTGTTCCAGGGTACCGAGATTTTTGCCGGATGGTTGTACCATTCATGATTCGCCGATTCGCCATTGATGGTAATATCCAGCAATTGAAGTTCCGGCATTTCCGATGTGTTCAGAAGAAGTTGCCCGTCGATGCGCAGCATACCCTTCACACCGCCTATGTAGGCATCCCCTTGTTCGTTCACCAACCGTGCATTGGGGAGATATTCGTTTTGTATGGCTCCGTTCGATTCTCCGAAAAGTACAAACTTCTGTTCTTTGATGAAGTAGGCGAAAAGCATATTGTCAACGCCTATCCATACTTTGCCTTTCTGGTCGCACAGTACCATATTAATTTCGGTGAACAGATTGGTAGGGACAAGAGTCCGGCTTTTTAAGACAGGGTCGTAGTGGATAAGTCCGAAATTGCTTCCGATCCAGAAATGTCCCTGTTCATCATGGGATACGGAACTGATCACTGTATCCGTGTAGCATTCGAAAACGGTTTTCAGCCGGGAGGTCTGGTCGTCCAGTTCATAGATATGTTTGATATCATTGATATAGGTCAGGTTCTCTTGATGATCGAACGGGACAAGGGTACCCACAATATCTTTCCCTTCCTCTTCGGTGATGGTGCTGAATTTCTTCTCTTTGAGGTGATACTGGTAGATGTGGTCTCCCAGGAATAACACGGTGTTGGGCGTATTTTGATATAAGTTGACGGACTTTCCACGGTTGCAGAGCCGTGTAGTCGTTTCTTTGTCGATGATGGTGAAAGGTTGCTTCTCTCCTGTGGCGGGGTTGAAGACAAAGACTCCTTTGGAGAAAAGCGAGATCAGTAGTTTTCCGGGTGTAAAGCCACTGATGAATGCCACCTTATCTCCCCAAGTAGACGAATAATGGGTAAACTTTTCGGTGTGCGGGCTGAAAAGGTTGATGCCTCCCCCATCGGTGCCAATCCAGATGCTATCCGGCGATTGCCGGTAAAGGCTCCGTACAGTGCCGTTGCTCAATCCGCGGTCGTTGCCCGGCACTACGTCCGTATAGGTTTTCATTGATACTTCCCGGATGCTGATCAATCCGTTGCAGGTGCTTCCTGCCCATACATTGTTGTTGTAATCGTTGTGAAGGCAGAGAATGGAGTTGGCAGGCAGAGAATAGTTCTCACGGCCCGGAATATACTCCAGTTGGGAGATTTCTCCGGTTTCGGGATGGAGGATATTGATGCCTCCCCCGTCTGTTCCTATCCACAGTTGTTCTTCTCTTTCGGCGAGGCTCAATACGATGTCGTTGCTGAGTGAGGAGTTATGGGTAGTGTACGAAGCCGATAGTTTGCCGTCGCGTGAGTAGCAGCGCAGTCCACCGCTGTAGGGGGCAATCCAGATTCTATTTTTAGAATCGGTTATCATACTTGTGATTTCCGGTCCGCAGTCAAAGGGCGGGCGTCTGTGCTCTCCGGTTTGCAGGTCCACGAGATATAAGCCGGTCCATCGGCTGCAACAGAGCAGCGTCTTTGAGTCCCATACACTGAGAGCGGTGATTTTAAAAGAGTTGGCATTGAAATATTGAAGGAGTCTCAGCGAAGAGTCCTTATAGCTGTACTTATAGATTCTGTCTTTGCCACCGAACAGGATTCCATCCGGAACGAGGCAGAAGGAATAGGCAGTAATGTAATTCCCTTCTTCGTCCGTAGGGAAAGTGAAGTTGTTGCTCTGTTGCTGATAGCGTGCAATTCCTTTTTCGGTCAGTATCCAGATGTTATGTTGTTTGTCTTCCGCTATTTGGTAGATCAGGTTGTGAAGAAGCGAGTGCGGATCATTTGCCTGGTGTTTGTATCTCTTCAGCTGATGTCCGTCGAACTTTCCCAGTCCTGCTTTGGTGCCTATCCAGATGAAACCCTGTTCGTCTCTGAGGATGCAGCGTACATTGGACGGCAGTCCTTCTTTGAGGGAGATTTGCTTATAGTAGTAATGTTCTGCGCGGAGAGGGAGGGTAGTTATCAATAGTATAATAGCTATAATCCCTGGTAAAGTAAGCAATCTTGTTTTCATGTAAAAGTAGGTTAGCGGATCGTCTGAGATTGGCACATTGATCCTTGGTTTGGTTTACCAAAGATAATACTTTCATCATATATTCAGCCGGTTTTTGCTGAATATATGATGAAATAGGTGCCGTTTACAGCAGTTTTAACAGACTTCCTACTAAAGTGATCTCATATTTCTTCCCTTTCACGGTGCTGAATGAGAGAGTTTTATCTCCGTATCTTACATTGCAGGGAGTTCCTGACCCGGAAAGAATGGTTGCTTTGTCCAGTTGCCCTTCTTTCCATGAAATGGAAATTTCGAAATTGCCTTTGGCACAGATGCCGGTTATCGAACCGTTCTTCCAGGCATCCGGCAAGGCTGGCAACAATTGGATAAATCCCATGTGGCTTTGCAACAGCATTTCGGTTATTCCTGCCGTACCTCCAAAGTTTCCGTCAATCTGGAAAGGCGCGTGGGTATCCCATAAATTGTCCAGTGTTCCGTTTTTCAACAGATTGCCGTATAACTTATAAGCATGGTTTCCGTCCTGAAGGCGTGCCCACTGGTTAAGTTTCCATCCCATGCTCCATCCGGTGGCTCCGTCTCCGCGGTGTTCCAATACCACTTTTGCGGCTTCTGCAAGTTTGGGAGTCGTGATGGGCGAAATGGTATGTCCCGGGTGCAATCCGAAGAGATGGTTCACATGGCGGTGTTCGTCTTCAGGGTCGTCTATGTCGGTCGACCATTCCATTAACTGCCCGTAACGTCCGATGCGGTAGGGAACTAATTTATCCAGTACCTTTTCCCATTGTTTGCGTTCTTTGGAGTCGATCCCCAGTTCTTTGCTGGCTTGGATAGCGTCCAATAGTATTTCACGCACTACGGCATGTGCAAAGGTTACTCCCTCGTCTATCGGTCCGTGTTCGGGAGAGGTGGAAGGAGCAGCGGTATAAGTGCCGTCGGGTTTATGCCATAAATGGTCCACTGCAAATTGTGCACTGCTTTTGATAAGGTCATACCCGATCTCTTTCAGGAATTTCTTATCGCGGGTATAGTCATAATATTCCCAGATGTGTGTGGCAAGCCACGGGCCTGCGGTGGGATTCAGGTTCCATGACATCATATTGCTGGATAAAGGCGCTGTAAATCCGAAGATATTGGCAGAGATGGATGCCGTCCATCCGCGTGCGTTGAAGTAGGCTTGTGCCGTTTGTTCACCGGGTTTCACCAGGCTGCGTATAAAGTCTATCAAAGGCCATGTGCATTCCGAAAGGTTGGCGGAGCAGGCAGGCCAGTAGTTCATCTGGATATTAATGTTATTGTGATAATCCACTCTCCAGGGACCGTCCAGATTGTTGTGCCACATACCTTGCAGATTGGCGGGCATATTGCCGGGGCGCGAACTGGCTATCAGCAGGTAACGCCCGAATTGATAGTACAACTGTTCCAGTTGATAATCCGGGGTTCCTTTTTTATAATTAGCCAGACGTTGGTAGGTGGGGAGGTTGGGAGTGCTTATATCCGGATTGAGTTGCAGCCGTACCCGGTTGAATAGCGCCGTATAGTCGGCTTCATGATTACGGTACAGTTCATCATATCCTTTTTGTACGGCTTGGTCCATCATGATTCGGGTGGTTTGTTCCGGATCGTTGCCTACATACGTTTTCGGGTCTTTGAAATCGGGATTGAAGTTCATTTTATAATCGGTGTCCGCTGTGAGCAGAAATACCACTTCGTCAGCGCCTTTTACGATAAGGCGGTCGTTTTCAGCTTCCAGAGTTCCTCCTTTGTGGATAGCTTTGATTCGGAAGGCAAACTTCATACCGTTGTTATCGAGTACTCCGGTATATACCAGTCCGTCTTTTCCGTCTGCCCTGAGGTTACTTTTTGCTTCGCTGTTGGGGCAATAGCTCAATATAAGGTTCTGTTTTCCGGATTGGTTGGCGGTGAACTTCATTACCATAGCACTGTCCGGATAGGAAATGAAATATTTCCGTTGATATTGCACTCCATCTTTATCGAACTGCACCACAACCATGGCAGAATCTAATGACAAGATACGGCGATAGTTACTCATTCTGAGTTCATTGAGTCCGGTTTCCACATAAAGTTCTCCCATCGTGGTGAACGAACCGAAACGGAATGGAGTTTCATCTTTCTCTTCGTAAGCTGCTAAACCATTGAAGTTGTTCCGGGTGAGTTGGGCGGCTTTTTCTTTGTCTTCATCCAGAAATGCCTGGCGGATTTCTTTTAATACTCCTGCCGATTGTTTGTTTACGTCCCAGTAATATTCCGCTCCTTTCGAAGTATTCGGTCCTCCTTTCCAGAGAGTTTTCTCATTGAGAGTGATGCGTTCGGCAGCCACCGACCCTAAGATGTTCGCTCCCAGACTACCGTTTCCGATAGGAAGTGAACGACTTTCCCACGTTTTGTCAGGATTGGCTCCTGAACCGGAAGCACGTAGCCAGATAGCTTGCCCGTCGAGATTGTTGGGAGTATCGAACCAGACAGAGAGTCCTTTGGTATAATCAACAGTTCCTATTGATGATGCGGAAAGGGAGAAAAGTGTGCAGATAAAAAAAGAATAAAGTTTCTTCATAATAAATTAATTTAAAGGAGTACGTGCAAAAGTACTCCTTTTCTTCCTTATCCATGTTCTGACTCTTTTTCAATTTTGTTCAATAGGCTTTCAAAAATCGATAAAAATGCCTTGTTAGCTCCTTCTTGACTCGGAAATGAATAAAATTGTGTAGTAAATGAGTAGTTGACCATTAGCAGGTTAGTACAGACACTTCGATTCTCACCGAAATGAGAAAAAATTCTCACTGCAATGAGAAAATATTCTCATAGGCATGAGTATTTTTTCTCACTGTGGTGAGAATTTTTTCTCATCACGATGAGAATACTTTGAGAATATAGTAACCTGTATTGTGCTGTCTATTAACTTGATAATGATTGATAACGTTCTGTCTTATGCCTGCAATTGATTGGCTGCAAAACGTCCTGTTTCTAAAAAATGCGGGTTTTTGCCTAAAAAACAGTTTGTTTGTCACTGCACGGGAAGTGAATCACCATCTATTGGCATTTGTTTTTGATCACTTCTCTATCAATAATGATCATTTAGCGGATTGCACAGGGTTCTTTTGATCATTATTGAATTTTAATTGATGATTTTTGAATGTTTCCTTTTATGCTGTGGTTGTATTTTTGTCGAAGATTGAAACTTATTGTTAGCTAGTGAAAGTATGAATCTTTATTATTAAATGTAGTATTATGAAAAAAAGGAAACAGATGAAAAAACAAAGTTGTTTTGTTAGTCTTCTGATGCTCCTCCTATTATTCCCTTTAGGAGCGTTTGCACAGCAACAAATGATTAAAGGACAAGTGGTGGATGATAGTGGTGAATCTATTATCGGAGCCACAATCATGGTGAAAGGGGCCAAAGAAGGGACTTTGACCGATTTTGACGGAAATTTCTCTCTGAAAGGTAAAGTCGGCACGACATTGTCCATTTCTTATGTAGGTTATTCTCCTCTTGAAGTGAAAGTGAAGAAACTTGAAGGTAACCGTTTCGTATTAAGAGAAGATGCAAAGGTGCTCGATGAGGTAGTGGTTGTAGGTATGGACAAGCAGAAGCGCAGCACTATTACGGCTGCCGTTGCTACGGTAAGTTCGGAAGCAATCGCCAGTCGTCCGGTAACGGACTTGACCAGTGCCCTTCAGGGTAATGTCGCAGGCTTGAATTTTTCAACAGATGCAGTCGCTGATGGTGTCGGCGGTGAAATGGGTGCTGAAATCAAGTTCAATATTCGTGGTACGGGTTCTATTAATAAAGGAGAACCTTATGTGCTGATCGACGGAGTTGAGCAGAGCCTTCAGAATGTGAATCCTAACGATATTGAAACGATCAGTATATTGAAAGATGCTTCTGCAGCTGCTGTTTATGGTGCCCGTGCTGCCTATGGTGTGATTATTGTTACTACCAAAAGCGGTGGAAAGGATAAAACACGTGTCTCTTACAATGGAACAGTCGGCTTCAGTTCACCTATCAATATGCCCAAAATGATGAACTCTCTGGAGTTTGCTCATTATATAAACGAACGCAATGATAATGATGGCAAGAAACACGAGATTTCTGACGCACTCATAGAAAAGATGGAAGGGTTTATGAAGAATCCTTATTCCACGGAATTTCCGGGTATCGAACCTAATCAGAATAAGACCAACTGGGCATCATCAAAGGATGCGGTATATGCCAATACCGACTGGTTTGATTATTATTTTAAGGATGCTTCCATTCGTCATTCCCACAATCTGAGTATATCCGGCGGTTCTGATAAGGTCAGCTATTATGTAGGTTTAGGCTATATTTATCAGGAAGGTCTGATGGATAAGGTAGATGATAACCTGAGTAAATACAATGTGAATACGAAATTTCAGATTAATGCTAATAAATGGTTGAAGTTCAACTTCAACAACAACCTGACATTGAATATTCTGAAGCGTCCGATGGCGAACCAAACCATCTTTTATGGAACCATTGGTCAGACTATACCGAATGCTCCGACTCATTATCCCATTGAGTCGAAATATAATGATGCTTCAGAGTTCCGTTATCTGAAAGAATCACATTATGTAGAAAACCGTATTTCCGATGCTATGTCTTTCTCCGCTACCATCACTCCGCTCCAAGGATGGGATATTGTAGGAGAAATGAAAGTCCGTTTCGATGTGGAAGATAATAGCTTCAAACGTGGTTATCCTACTTACGAAAAACCCGACGGAGAGTTATCGATAGATAAGTCGACCAAGCAGGGATACGTATATCCGGGTATGAACTGGAAAAATTCCCGCTGGGGATCTTACACCCGTGGGAATGCCTTCGACTATTATCTTTCTCCGAATATACTCTCTTCTTATATTTTTGGCTGGGGCGACCATACCTTTAGGGCAATGGCAGGTTTTCAGATGGAACTGCAGGAAAACTCTGACGGTTATACCTATAAAGACGGTCTGCTGACCAGTGACATTTTCTCGTTTGCCAATGCCAATGGTAACCTTTCCGGCAATGAAGACCGTACTCACTGGGCCACGATGGGTATGTATGCCAAGTTGAACTGGAACTATCAGGAGGTATATTTCCTGGAATTTAGCGGACGCTATGACGGTTCTTCCCGTTTTGCTCCGGGACATCGTTGGGGATTCTTCCCTTCTTTCTCCGCCGGTTATGATATGGCACGTACCGATTATTTCAAGGGATGGAACCTTCCGTTCTCCCAGTTGAAGCTACGTGTGTCTTATGGACGTCTGGGTAATCAGAATGGTGCCGGATTGTATGACTATCTTGGATTTATGAATCTGGTTCCTGATTCTACCGACTCTTGGTTACTGCCGGGAGTAAGTGATACTCCGTCCAAAGGAGTACTTGCCAGAACACCTAAAATGATCAGTCCTTATATCACATGGGAGAAAGTGGATAATGCCAATCTTGGTATTGACCTGATGCTGTTCAGAAACCGACTTTCTGTAACTGCCGATATTTATCAGCGTACAACCCGCGATATGATCGGTCCGGCTGAGGCAATACCTTCTATCAGCGGTATTAATACTGAAGACCGTTCGAAAATAAATAATGCAACTTTGCGCAATCGTGGCTGGGAATTATCGGTCAACTGGCAGGATAGACTGAAATGTGGCTTTAGCTACGGTATCGGGTTCAATATTTCCGATTATAAGGCTGTAGTTACGAAATATAATAATCCCGAAGGCCTGCTTTACAATAATCATACCGGTCTGGCACGTAACAAAGGTTACTATGAGGGAATGGATATCGGCGAAATCTGGGGATTCCAGGCCGATGACCTCTTCCGAACCAACCGTGAAGTGGATGAATACCTCAAAACGGTAGACCTTAGTTTCTTTAAGCCGGGTGATAAGTGGCAACGAGGCGATGTGAAATATATAGATTCAAATCACGACGGAAAAGTCGATTCGGGCAAGGGTACACTGGCAGATCACGGTGACCTGAAAGTGATCGGTAACGCTACTCCCAAATATTCTTTTGGCTTCAACCTGAATGCAGGCTATAAAGGATTTGAAGTATCTGCTCTTTTCCAAGGGGTGGCCAAACGGCAATTCCCCATCTCCGGTGCGGCTTATTTCTTTGGTGGAAATAGCTATTTCAAGGAACATCTGGACCATTTCAATGCTCAGAATCCTGAAGGATATTTACCACGTCTGACGGATGATAAACAGACTCTGGCAGCCAATACAGGCTACAATACCACCCGTTACTTGCTGAATGCAGCTTATATGCGCCTAAAGAATCTGACGGTGTCTTATTCGTTCAAGCCTCAGCTGGTGCAACATATCGGACTGAGTAATTTGAGAGTATACGTCACTTGTGATAACCTGTTTACTGTTTCTAAATTGCCGAAACAGTTTGATCCGGAAACACTGAATCAGGTGAACGGATGGGTAGGCGGCAGTAATGACACTGCCCCGGCACTTACTTCACCATTGAATGCCAATGGTAACGGACGTGTATATCCTATGAACCGGAACTTTGTATTTGGAATTGATGTCACATTTTAATTAGAGAGGAACTATTATGAAAAAGAAGATAATTATTCTAACTGCTTTTATGGGACTGATGCTGTCTGCTTGTTCCGACTTTCTGGACCGGAAACCATTGACGCAGCCAGATAACACTACCTTCCTGTCAGGACGGGAACAGGTAGAGAACTATATCAATGCTTTATACCCGGCATTGCCCGCTCCGGCACAGTATGGAATGGGTGTCAGGGGAGAAGAGGTGAACAGCGACAATATTCTGGCGGAAAAGTATGATATGCGCCTGAATGGTGAAAATAATTTGTTCAGCGGCTCGTCCGACTGGAAGAAGGGGTATGAGAACCTGCGTGATGTCAACTATTTCTTCTACTATTATTGTGTTCCTGAAATAGAGGAAACAGCCGAGATACAATCTTTGCGAGGAGAAGCTTATTTCTTACGGGCTTACTGGCACTTTTATTTGCTAACCCGCTTTGGGGATATACCTATTATGGATGATTTTTGGGATGGGAATGCCACAGTTGCCGGTTTACAAATTCCGGCTACTAAGCGTTCGGATGTGGCACGGTTCATTCTGAGCGATCTGAAGGCTGCTATAGGCGAGCTTCCCGAAACTCGGGCAAGTCTGTTTTCCCGTAGTAAATATCAAGGATTGCGTATTAACAAGGAGGCGGCTATTATTCTCGCTATGCGGGTAGCGCTTTACGAAGGTTCATGGGAAAAATATCACAAAGGAACAGAGTTCGCCAAAGAGGATAATTCCGCAGAATTTTATCAGGAAGTATTGAACTGGGGTGATCAGCAACTTTTCCCTGCCGGTCTGACCTTGAATACAAAGGATTCTGATAAGGAAGCTATCAGTGCGGAAGACGCTTTTGCACATTTGTTTAATAAGAAAGATCTCTCTGGGATTCAAGAGGCTGTTTTCTGGAAAAAGTACTCTTTGAATGATGGTATCTTCAATGCTTTGGGAGGCCTACTTTCCAGTGGTGTGGTCAATACCGACGGCCCGGCAGGATTATCAAAATCTTTGGTTGATAATTATTTGTATACCGATGGTACTTTTATTGATCCTGCTGAACTGAAATTTAAGGATTTCAATCAAATGTTTAAAGATCGGGATGCGCGGCTTCTTGCTACAGTGATGCATACAGGCTGTAAATATCGCTCGAATGCAGGAGCTACTGCTTCTAAGCCAATGAACGTCAGAGCTTATGATCCTACAGGTACTAAGGAAGAAATAAAACTGAAGAATGATGATATCGTATCTCCGAGTTTGAATGGCAACGGGAACAGTAAAAACGTTACAGGATTTCATATTCGGATGGGCATCGATACAACTTATGTAGACGGTAACAGTGAAACAGCCATTATTATGTTCCGCTATGCGGAAGGATTGCTCTGCTATGCGGAAGCAGCAGCAGAACTCAATAAATATGATGATAATGTAGCCGCAAAAACGATAAAAGCGTTGCGTGAAAGAGCAGGTGTGAAATATATTACTCCGACAACCGATCCCAATTTCCCATTTACGGGAATTAGTCCTGTTATTCAGGAGATTCGCCGTGAGCGGCGTTCGGAACTGGCTCTTCAAGGGTTCCGTCTGGATGATTTGATGCGTTGGGCAGGTGCCGGAACTCTGAAAGGAATAGATGGCCGCGGCAGAGGTGCCTATCTGGGTAAAGAGGGGATTCTGTACCGGAGTTTTTCACCCGAGGGACAAGAGTCACTAAAGCTCGTATTGAAGGATAATGAGGGTTGGATGGACCCATTGCAGCAATACTTGCCTAATGGATACCTTTTCGATCTGAAACGGGACTATTTATTGCCGATTCCACAGGATGAACTACAATTAAATCGCCAGTTACGTCAAAATCCGGGTTGGGAGAATGTAAGTGAATAAATACCTCATTTTATAAACTATACTATTATGATAAAAAGAATATTATATACATTTTTACCCGTTTGCCTGCTTGCAACAGGATTTGCAGGTTGTGATGACGATGCGGTAGAACCATTGCCGGAGACTGTACCGTTGATTATAGAAGCAAGTGGAAAAAGCTTTGTGATGGGAGAAGAACTGACTCTTACCGTCAAAGTTAATGATGAAAAGAATCCGCAATTGACGACTAATGAAGATTTTGATGTGTATCTGACCGCTAAAGACGGGGAAATGGATGTATCGAAAATCGCATTTAAAGATTTTCCTTCGATGGTTACGGTCCCCAAAGGGGTGAGTAGCTTCGATATTAAATTGCCGATTGTGGAAAGTGGTCTTGAACCGAAACAGAAATTAACTGTGAACGTGACTGCCTTCGTGCGTGGCTATGCCATGACTAATCCTACTCAAACGGTGGTGGTCTCCGACCACTATTATACAGTAGTGTCACTGAAGAACAATTCGGATAATATAATTAATGAAGGTGATGAGTTTACTATTCAGGTGCAGACTCCTGTTCCGGTGAAAGACGATATGGATATTAACATCACTATTCCTGATGATCAAAAGAGTCTCTATGAAACGTTGCCTCCTGTTACATTGACAGTAAACGCAGGTGAAACTTTGGCAGAGGCAAAAGTGAAGACGAAACATAACCTCAGTCCTACACAGCACGAAACGTTGGTACTGAATTTTACAACTATTTCTGTTATGTATCCGCTGGATAATGATAAAATGGAAATCATCATGAAAGACCTCGAAGCAGGAAAGGGTAGTAAACTTCTTGACGAACGCTGGGTATATGATCATCCGGGGATCCCGTTTGCTTCCAGTGGAAGGCAGACGGCTGTGGTTGAGCAATATGGCGATGCTGTTTTAATGAAGGAGTTGGATGCGCATCCTAATGCGGACTTGGCTGCAGCAGGCTGGAAATTCTATAATGCGTGGGAATTCCATAGTGTGGGAAATTCGGGCGACATGTGGAACAATGGCAACTCTTTTGGTAATAAAGTACCTCTGTTCCTGGCGGCACGTAATACCGTGATCGTTCAGAACCATGCTGCTTGTATAAACGAACAGTTCTCAAAGATTACGGACGACGGCTATCTGCGAATGATAGAAATGAAAGTACCGTCAAATGCTACGGCTCCTGCATCAGGGCAAAGAGATTATGGTACAGCAGCTTTCTATGGTTGTGGAACGGGTTCTCCGTGGAAGTCCAACAGTCAGTTGATATCAGAAGGTTGCAGAATGGAAATCCGTGCCCGTCTTCGTGGGCAGAAGAATGGCTTTAATATGGGTATCTGGCTGGTTTCTGATGAATCTGCCGGTCAGAAATCTTATTCGGAAATAGATATTCTTGAAAATCCTGTCGGTCCTGTAACCGGAGACAGAGCACATCAGACATTCCATACCGGTCCTACTACAACTGATAATAAAACCAAAACTGCTAATAATACAATCAATATGACTGAATGGAATATTTATTGGGTAGAGTGGCGTTCGGATACGGAAGTTGCAATAGGTATCAACGGAGAAGAAACCGTAACCTTGAAGAAGAGCGAATGTACCGAAGAGGAGTGGACCTTTACGAATGCAAAGAATGAGAAGGGACTTAAGTTCATCCTCACTATGGGTGCACCTAATAAATGGGGACTTGGCGGTGGAACAGAAACAGGCGGAGTATGGTCTCCTGATGCCGGCTGGGATTCCGGATTCGCAAGTTACAATAATTATGAGCGAGATAAGGAAAACGACGCTATCCCTCGTCTGGAGATTGATTGGGTTCGTACATACATCAATAAAGCTACGGTAGCAGATTATGAACTGGGTAAAGCTAAAAATGGTACTAAGTTCTATTAATCAATAATCCGTATTATCAATCATCCGGGGAATCCCGCAAGTATTCTCCGGATGATTTCTTTTAAATCAATGAATAAATAAAATGAAGTATACTTATATAATTCCTGTCACCGGATTGGCTGCTGCAGCTTGTAGTTGTACTTCGGTAAAAAAAGAGGCTGCACAGAAGCCACTGAACATCGTCTATATCATGACCGATGATCATACAGCACAAATGATGAGTTGCTATGATACCCGATATATGGAAACTCCCAATCTTGACCGCATAGCGGAAGAAGGAGTACTCTTTACCAACAGCTTTGTGGCTAATTCTCTGAGCGGACCCAGCCGTGCCTGCATGATAACGGGCAAGCACAGTTGTGCCAACAAATTCTATGATAACACCACTTGTGTATTCGATAGTGCTCAACAGACATTCCCCAAATTGTTGCAAAAAGCCGGATATCAGACCGCATTGGTAGGCAAATGGCATCTTGAAAGCCTTCCTTCCGGATTTAACTACTGGGAAATAGTTCCCGGTCAGGGCGATTACTACAATCCGGATTTCATTACACAGAACAACGACACCATCCGGAAGCACGGATATATCACAAATCTGATTACCGATGATGCCATTGACTGGATGGAACACAAACGTGATCTTGATAAACCTTTTTGCCTGTTGATTCATCACAAAGCGATTCATCGCAACTGGTTGGCAGATACGTGTAATCTGGCTTTGTATGAAGATAAGACCTTCCCGTTACCGGATAATTTCTTCGACGATTATGAGGGACGTCCGGCTGCCGCCTCACAGGAAATGAGCATTGCCAAAGATATGGATATGATCTACGATCTTAAAATGCTGCGTCTTGATAAAGACTCCCGCCTGAAAGCCTTGTATGAAAAGTATATCGGACGGATGGACAAAGCACAGCGTGCCGCATGGGATAAGTTTTATGATCCGATCATAGCCGATTTCTACCGGCAGAACCTGCAGGGGAAAGAACTTGCCAACTGGAAATTCCAGCGTTATATGCGCGACTATATGAAGACGGTGAAATCATTGGATGACAATGTCGGTAGAGTATTCGACTATCTGAAAAAGAAGGGATTACTGGACAATACACTGGTAGTTTATACTTCCGATCAAGGCTTCTACATGGGTGAGCATGGTTGGTTTGACAAACGTTTCATGTACGAAGAGTCCATGCGTACTCCTCTTATCATGCGCCTGCCGAAAGGCTTTGACCGCAGGGGAAAGATCACGGAAATGGTGCAGAACATCGACTATGCCCCTACCTTCCTCGAACTTGCCGGAGCTCCTGTGCCCGAAGACATCCACGGAGTGTCACTTGTTCCGTTGCTGAAAGGCGAACATCCTCAGGACTGGCGGACAGCCTTATATTATCATTTCTATGAATATCCTGCCGAACACATGGTGAAACGCCATTACGGCATACGTACCGAACGCTATAAACTGATTCATTTTTATAATAACATCAACTGGTGGGAACTTTACGACCTGCAGGCTGATCCTACGGAGATGCACAACCTTTACGGTCAACCCGAATATGAATCCATCGCCGAAGAACTGAAAGTAGAAATGGAAAAACTGCAGGAACAGTATAATGATCCGGTCCGTTTCTCCCCTGAGAGAGACAAGGAATAATAATAAAACTGACTATCATGACGAAATACATCTTAATCATTCTCATGCTACTGGCACCTATAGCGGGGGCAAGCGCTGATAACTTAACACCATCCCCTATTTCAATAGTTCCTTGTCCGGTACGTGTAGTACCGGGCAAGGGTAACTTTACCTTTTCCGACAAGACAGTCTTTTCCGTAGAAAACCATGAACAGGCGGTTATCGCCCGTAACTTTATAGACTTATTTAAAAAAAGCTCAGGGATAATTCCTCAGTTGACAATGGGTAGCAGTGAGAAGAGTCATGTTCGTTTTACGACTGACTCTTCTCTAAAAAGTGAAGCATACCTGCTGGAAGTTACCCCGCAGCAGATTTTGGTGAAAGCTTCCGATACGAAAGGATTTTTCTACGCATTGCAGACGATCCGTTTACTGCTGCCACCTGCTATCGAAGGCAATCAACGGGCAAAGTGCCTTGACTGGAATATTCCCACAGTGACTATTCAGGATGAACCACGCTTTGGTTATCGGGCACTGATGTTGGATGTCGCCCGATTCTTTATTCCTAAAGAGAACGTTTTGCGTATCATCGATTGTATGGCGATGCTCAAAATCAATACTCTCCATTTTCATCTGACGGATGACAACGGCTGGAGGCTGGAAATCAAGAAATATCCCCGTCTGACGGAAACAGGAGCCTGGCGGGTCAACCGTATGGATGTTCCTTTCTATTTCCGGCGCAATCCGGAACCGGGAGAACCTACGCCTATCGGAGGATTCTATACACAGGAGGATGTAAAGGAGATGGTGGCTTACGCTGCCGAACGGCAGATAGAAATTATTCCCGAGATTGATATGCCTGCCCATAGTAATGCTGCATTGGCTGCTTATCCGGAATTGACCTGTCCGATAGTAAAGAGTTATATCGGGGTGATCCCGGGTTTGGGTGGAGGCAATTCAGGAGTGATCTACTGTGCGGGAAAAGATAGTGCCTTTACTTTTTTGCAGAATGTTCTGGATGAAGTGATGGCTTTGTTTCCTTCCCGCTATATCCATCTGGGAGGTGATGAAGCGCAAAAAGGATATTGGGAAAAGTGCCCGCTTTGTCAGGCACGGATGAAAAATGAACATCTGGACAATGAAGAAGACTTGCAAGGTTACTTTATGAAACGGATGAGTGACTACGTGTGCAGCAAAGGACGAAAAGTGATTGGCTGGGACGAACTGACCAACAGTAGTTTCCTGCCCGAAGGCGTTATCATCCAGGGATGGAGAGGACTGGGAACGGCTGCTCTGAAAGCAGCGGAGCAAGGGCATCCGTTCATCATGACACCCGCACGTATCATGTATCTGATTCGTTATCAGGGACCGCAATGGTTTGAACCTCAAACCTACTTTGGTAATAATACGTTGAAGGATATTTATGATTATGAACCGGTGCAGGCAGACTGGAAGCCGGAGTACGCTTCTTTACTCATGGGCGTGCAGGCATCCATGTGGACAGAGTTCTGCAATAAACCTGAAGACGTGGATTATTTAGTATTTCCCCGTCTGGCTGCATTGGCGGAGATAGCATGGACACAGCCGGAGAAAAAGGATTGGACTTCATTTCTGAAAGCAATGGATATTTATAATGAACATCTGACGGCAAAAGGAATTGTCTATGCCCGTTCGATGTATAATATTCAGCACACGGTGACTCCCGAAGATGGAGCACTGAAAGTGAAACTGGAATGTATCCGGCCGGATGCAGAAATACATTATACGACAGATGGCAGTGAACCTATAGCTACTTCACCTCTTTATAAAGAAAAATTGGCCGTAAAAGAGACATTGAATCTTAAAAGTGCTACTTTTGTGAAAGGCAGACAAATGGGAAAGACACTGACGCTTCCTGTTCGTTGGAATCTGGCAACCGCCAAACCTGTGTCGGGATGTAATCCGAATGAGAAACTTCTGACTAACGGGATACGTGGAAGCCTGAAGTATTCGGACTTTGAATGGTGTTCTTGGACGAATAATGATTCTATCTCTTTTACTATAGATATGGAGAAGATGGAGAAGGTGAATACCTTCACTATTGGTTGCATAACCAGTTATGGTATGGCTGTACATAAACCGCGCTTGATAGAGATTGCGGTATCCGGTGATAATAAAACTTTCGATAAGGCAGGAGAACGGACCTTTACTCCGGAAGAGATTTTCCGTGAAGGTAATTATATTGAGGATATATCGATAAGTTTGGGAGGCGTTGAAACCCGCTATATAAGGGTAACGGCAAAAGGGATAGGAAAATGTCCTGATAACCATGTCCGTCCCGGGCAGGAGGCAAGAGTGCATTTTGATGAAGTGATGATAGAATGATAAAAATGAATAATTTGTTGAAACCATTTTTCTTAATGATGCTGGCGGCGCCCGCTATCATTTCCACTACGGCACAACAGCAACAGCCTGAATGGCAGAGCCAGTATGCCGTAGGATTGAACAAGCTCGATCCTCATACTTATGTATGGCCTTATGCAGATGCTTCGGAGGTGGAGAAAGGCACATTCGAGCAGTCACCTTATTATATGAGTCTGAACGGGCAGTGGAAGTTCCATTGGGTGAAGAATCCGGACACTCGTCCAAAAGATTTTTATAAGCCGTCGTACTATACAGGTGGATGGGCAGATATAAAGGTGCCGGGAAACTGGGAACGTCAGGGATATGGTACGGCTATTTATGTGAATGAGACGTACGAGTTTGATGATAAGATGTTTAATTTCAAAAAGAATCCTCCTTTGGTACCTTACAAAGAGAACGAGGTCGGTTCTTATCGGCGGACTTTTAAAGTGCCTGCCGGATGGGAAGGACGTCGTGTGGTACTCTGCTGTGAAGGAGTGATATCGTTTTATTATGTATGGGTAAACGGTGAGTTTCTCGGATACAATCAAGGTTCCAAGACTGCTGCCGAATGGGATATCACGGACAAGCTCACCGACGGAGAAAATACGATTGCGCTTGAAGTATATCGCTGGAGTTCGGGAGCATATTTGGAATGTCAGGATATGTGGCGATTGAGTGGTATTGAACGGGATGTGTATCTTTACAGCACTCCCGAACAATATATTGCCGATTACAAGGTGACTTCCCTTCTCGAAAAAGAACATTACAAAGAGGGTATCTTCGAACTGGAGGTGGCAGTCGGAGGAACGGCTTCGGGAACGTCCTCCATTGCTTATACATTGAAAGATGCTTCGGACAAGACAGTGCTGGAAGGAAGCCGGAAGCTGGAATCACATGGATCGGGCAATCTGATCGTATTCGATGAACAGCGCCTTCCTGATGTGAGAAGATGGAATGCGGAGCATCCCGAACTTTATACCTTGTTGTTGGAGTTGAAAGATGCCGGAGGAAAGGTTACGGAAATAACCGGAACAAAAGTCGGGTTCAGAACTTCTGAGATAAAGAACGGACGTTTCTGTATAAACGGTGTGCCTGTATTGGTGAAAGGTGTTAACCGGCACGAACATTCGCAACTCGGACGTACAGTAAGCAAAGAACTGATGGAACAGGATATCAGGTTAATGAAACAGCATAACATCAATACGGTACGCAACTCGCATTATCCGGCACATCCCTACTGGTATCAGCTTTGCGACCGTTACGGACTTTATGTGATTGATGAGGCTAATATTGAATCGCACGGTATGGGTTATGGTCCTGCCTCTCTTGCAAAGGACAGTACGTGGCTTCCTGCCCATATAGACCGTACACGCCGTATGTATGAACGTTCGAAGAATCATCCCTCTGTTGTC
This sequence comes from Bacteroides sp. B1-V-101, assembly GCF_023656585.1. Lineage (NCBI taxonomy): Bacteria > Pseudomonadati > Bacteroidota > Bacteroidia > Bacteroidales > Bacteroidaceae > Bacteroides > Bacteroides sp. B1-V-101. Next base: position 98,850 of record NZ_JAMOKH010000002.1, read on the forward strand.
ATCTGGTCGCTCGGTAATGAAGCCGGCAACGGAATCAATTTCGAACGTACGTATGACTGGCTGAAATCGGTGGAGAAAAACCGTCCGGTACAATACGAACGTGCGGAAGAAAACTATAATACCGATATCTATTGCCGGATGTATCGCAGTGTGGATGTGATCAGAAATTATGTGGCACGCAAGGATATTTATCGTCCTTTCATTCTTTGCGAGTATTTGCATGCAATGGGCAATAGCTGCGGCGGAATGAAAGAATACTGGGAGGTCTTCGAAAATGAGCCGATGGCACAAGGAGGTTGTATCTGGGACTGGGTAGATCAGTCGTTCCGTGAAGTAGACAAGGATGGTAAATGGTATTGGACATACGGAGGAGATTACGGGCCGAAAGATGTGCCCAGCTTTGGAAACTTCTGTTGCAATGGGTTGGTAAATGCTGTCCGGGAACCTCATCCGCATTTGCTGGAAGTAAAGAAGATCTATCAGAATATAAAGAGCACACTGATTGATAAAAAGAATCTGACGGTTCGTGTGAAGAACTGGTTCGACTTCTCTGATTTGAATGAATATATCCTGCATTGGAAGGTGACGGGAGATGATGGTACTGTTTTGGCAGAAGGCAACAAGGAGGTGGCGTGTGAGCCGCATGCAACGGTGGAGCTTACTTTAGGGGCGGTGCAGCTTCCCAAGACTATCCGTGAAGCTTATCTTGATTTGGGCTGGACACGTAAAAAGTCCACTCCTTTAGTGGACACCGCTTGGGAAATTGCTTATGACCAGTTTGTGCTTCCTGCATCCGGAAAAGTATGGAATGGAAAACCTTCTGAAGCCGGAAAAACGACATTTGAAGTCGATGAAAACACAGGCGCTTTGAAGTCTCTTTGTCTGGACGGAGAAGAGTTGTTGGCTAGTCCGGTCACTATAAGCCTGTTCCGTCCGGCAACGGATAATGATAATCGGGACAGAATGGGTGCAAAACTATGGAGAAAAGCCGGATTGCATACATTGACCCAAAAGGTGGTTTCTCTGAAAGAAAGTAAGACATCCGCTACCGCACAGGTAAATATATTGAATGTGACTGGGAAGAAAGTAGGAGATGCCACATTGGAATATACGCTGAATCACAATGGATCTTTGAAAGTACAGACTACTTTTCAGCCGGACACGACATGGGTGAAATCAATAGCACGACTGGGATTAACGTTTGAAATGAACGATACCTATGGAAATGTGACTTATCTGGGACGTGGTGAACACGAAACATACATTGACAGAAACCAGTCTGGTAAAATAGGTATCTATACTACAACGCCCGAAAAGATGTTCCATTATTATGTTATCCCCCAGTCGACGGGAAACCGCACCGATGTACGTTGGGTGAAGCTGGCAGACGACAGCGGAAAAGGCTGCTGGATAGAGTCTGATTCTCCATTCCAGTTTAGTGCTCTCCCTTTCTCTGATTTATTATTGGAGAAGGCACTTCATATCAATGACTTGGAACGTAATGGCAGGATTACCGTACATTTGGATGCTAAGCAGGCAGGTGTAGGTACTGCTACATGCGGACCGGGGGTGTTGCCGCCGTATCTGGTTCCGTTGGGAAAGCAAACATTTACTTTCACCATTTATCCCGTGAAGTAAGGAAGAGTGATGAAAACTTAAATTTATAAATGCGATGAATAAATTATCTGAGAAAAACACAACCCGTTTGGCATCGTTGGATATCCTTCGTGGCTTTGACCTGTTTCTTCTTGTCTTCTTTCAGTCGGTGTTTGCGGCGTTGGTACGACAGTTGAACTTGCCGTTTCTCAATGATATCCTTTATCAGTTTGATCATGAAGTGTGGGAGGGATTCCGTTTTTGGGATCTTGTGATGCCGTTGTTCCTCTTTATGACAGGCGCTTCGATGCCGTTTTCACTGTCAAAGTACGTCGGTATGTCCGGCAGTTACTGGCCCGTCTATCGGAGGATTCTGAGGCGGGTGTTTCTGCTGTTTATTTTCGGAATGATTGTTCAGGGAAATCTGCTTGGACTGGACAGCAGACATATTTATCTCTATTCAAATACTTTGCAGTCTATTGCTGTCGGCTATTTCATTGCGGCAGTCATTCAGTTACATTTTTCATTCAGGTGGCAGATAGGAATTACTTTATTGTTGCTTTTCATATACTGGATTCCCATGACATTTTTGGGTGACTTCACACCGGCTGGAAATTTTGCCGAACAAGTGGACAGATGTGTCTTAGGTCGTTTCAGAGATGGTGTTTTCTGGAATGAGGACGGAACGTGGAGCTTTTCACCTTATTACAATTACACATGGATATGGAGCAGTCTGACATTCGGAGTGACTGTCATGCTCGGAGCTTTTGCCGGAAAGATTATGAAAGAAGGGAAAGCGAACCGTAAAAAGGTGGTACAGACTCTGTCGGTCATTGGTGTGCTTTTAGTAGGGCTGGCGATGCTTTGGAGTTTGCAGATGCCCATCATTAAGCGTTTGTGGACAGGTAGTATGACATTACTATCCGGTGGTTATTGCTTTCTGTTGATGGCATTATTTTATTATTGGATTGACTATAAAGGACACAGCCGCGGGTTGAACTGGCTGAAAGTGTATGGTATGAATTCCATCACGGCTTATCTGTTGGGCGAAGTGGTGAACTTCCGTTGCATTGCTGATTCAGTCAGTTACGGACTGAAACAATACATGGGAGATTATTATCCCGTATGGCTTACTTTTGCTAACTATCTTATTCTTTTCTTCCTGTTGAGAATGATGTATAAACGTGGCTTGTTTTTAAAAGTTTAGTGGAGTGGTAATCCCTCTCTTAAAATAAAAAAGAGCCATTTTATCTCCTGCTTTTCGGGATTAAAATGGCTCTTTCTTTATGTTGGAATCTCTTTATTTCATGACTTCTTCCGCTCTGTTCAGCGCTACCTTGAAGTTCGGGCAGATATTTTCTTTTCCCAGCAATTCATAGAATCCGGATTTCTCCAACACCTTATATACTTTCTCATTGACTCCGGAAAGAATGACGGTGATCTTTTCTTTCTGCGACATTTCGCAAAGTGTAGTCAGATTATGAATACCTGTGGAGTCGATGAACGGAACTTTACGCATACGGATGATGCGTACATTCGGACGGTCTCCCAGCTGCGCCATCGTTTCTTCGAACTTCGTAGCGATACCGAAGAAGTAAGGACCGTTGATCTCATATACTTCCACTCCTTTAGGGATCATGATGTTTTCTTCATTGACGGCGATATCCGATTCTTTATTCGGGTCGATCTCATCCGTAATGACGGAGATTTCAGTAGTTTCCATGACACGTTTCATGAAGAGTACGCAGGCGATGATCAGTCCTACTTCGATGGCAACTGTCAAGTCGAAGATAACAGTCAGGAAGAAAGTGATCAGCAGTACGGTGACATCGGACTTCGGATTCTTCAGTAAAGCCTTGAAGACGCGCCAGCCGCTCATATTATAAGATACGATGACCAGTACTCCGGCAAGGCAAGCCATCGGAATATACTGTGCAAGGGGCATCAGGAAAAGAAGAATCAGAAGAAGGATAATCGCATGGATAACACCTGCAATCGGTGTCTTACCTCCATTGTTGATATTCGTCATCGTACGGGCAATAGCTCCGGTAGCGGGGATACCTCCGAACAATGGCACTACGATATTTGCCGCACCCTGTGCGATTAGTTCCGTGTTGGAATCATGACGGTCGCCTATCACACCATCGGCTACGGTGGCAGACAAGAGTGATTCGATAGCTCCCAGCACTGCAATAGTGATAGCTACCGGAAACAGATTTTTGATAGCTTCCCAATCCAAAGCCGGTACAACGGCATCCGGCAATTCTGACTTAATGGTGAAACGGTCGCCGATGGTCGGAATGCAATCTATTCCGCCATAAGTCTTCATCAGATAGACGGCCACTGTCACTACAATAATGGCAATCAGCGATCCGGGAATTTTTTTAGAAAACCGGGGAGTGATTGCAATGATAATGATGCTGACAATACTTACAATGGTATTCCACCAATTCACGGTATCGAAATGACGGAAATAAATCATCCATTTCCCGACAAAGTCTCCCGGTACTTTTTCACCTCCGAAAGACAGGCCGAAGATATCGGCAATCTGCGTAGTAAAAATGGTAACGGCAATACCGCTGGTGAAACCGACGATAATGGGATACGGAATAAACTTGATAACGGCTCCGAGCTTGAACACTCCTAATAATATAAGGAGAACACCTGCCATAAGCGTCGCCACAATCAGTCCGGCTTCGCCATATTGCTGGATGATGCCGTAGATGATCACAATGAAAGCTCCTGTCGGTCCGCCGATCTGGACTTTGCTTCCTCCCAGCAGAGAGATGATGAATCCGGCAATAATAGCAGTGATAATACCTTTCTCGGGCGATACTCCCGAAGCAATACCGAAGGCGATGGCCAGTGGAAGTGCTACGATGCCGACAATGACGCCTGCCATCAGGTCCGCCATAAACGTTTCTTTCGAATAATTCTTTAAACAAGAAACCAATTTGGGTTTAAATTCAAATAACTTCATTTCTGTGAATTATTATATATAATTTGCTCTTTTGCAAAGTAGAGGTTGCAAAATTACGCAAAATAATCGAGATAAGTATGTTTAGCAACATGCTATTTGATTGTTGATAGGTTTTATCTATGAATCGATAGTTTTTATTCATCAAGAAAAGGGAGCTTATTACGAACAAATCGCTTATATTTGCGTTATAAATAGTACGACAAGTTACGTTTGGTAATAACCAATTTAAATATAGATTAGAATTATGACTAAAAGTATTAAAGGAACCCAGACAGAGAAGAATCTGCTGACTTCATTCGCAGGAGAATCACAGGCTAGAATGCGTTACACTTATTTTGCAAGTGTTGCAAAGAAGGAAGGTTACGAACAAATTTCAGCAATCTTCACAGAGACAGCTGATCAGGAAAAGGAACACGCTAAACGTATGTTCAAGTTCCTGGAAGGTGGTATGGTAGAAATTACTGCCAGCTATCCGGCTGGTGTGATCGGTAATACACTCGAAAATCTTCGCGCTGCCGCTGCCGGCGAACACGAAGAATGGTCACTGGATTATCCTCATTTCGCTGATGTGGCAGAACAGGAAGGTTTCCCGATGATTGCTGCTATGTACCGCAATATCTCAATCGCTGAGAAAGGCCACGAAGAAAGATACCTGGCTTTCATGAACAACATCGAAAATATGACTGTATTCGCTAAAGAAGGCGAAGTGGTATGGCAATGCCGTAACTGCGGTTATATCGAAATCGGTAAGGAAGCTCCTGAAGTTTGCCCGGCATGTTTGCATCCGCAGGCTTATTTCGAGGTGAAGAAAGAAAACTATTAATAATAAGAGGTGTTTATTAGATAATAAAAGTGCCGCTTGCATATGATTGCAAGCGGCACTTTTATTTATTAAGACATTTCATTATCTGACTGTATCATCTCTGTAGATCGTTACAGTCCTTTCTTTCGTAGAGTCATTTTTGATACTGGTCACATCTCCCTTTGTGGTAAAGTACACATAGTTTCCCATATCCATAAATCGATAGACTTTGACTCCGTCATGCTCGAACAAATAGCTGACTTCGTAAGTTCGGTTGTTTTCCGATTTGCCTTGTTTCAATGGGATACCTGTATAGCAGGAACTTACACCTGCCATAACGAATAAAAGAATAAATAGTCTAGTTAATGTTTTCATGATTATTTTTTAGCGTGTGGATAATCAATCGTATAATGCAATCCGCGGCTTTCTTTGCGTTCCATTGCCTGACGCATAATCAGATATCCTACGTTGACCATATTACGCAATTCGCAAATCTCTCTGGAGGCTACGCTGCGTTTGAACAGGCTTTCAGTTTCTTCGTAAATGATATCCAGTCGGTCCCAGGCACGTTTCAGACGAAGGTCGCTGCGGACAATACCTACATAAGTACTCATAATCTGGTTAACTTCCTTCATGCTTTGCGTGATCAGTACCATCTCTTCCGGTGAACGGGTTCCCTCGTCGTTCCATTCGGGGATGGCTTCGTTGTAGGCATACTGGTCTACAACTCTCAGGCTATGCTTGGCGGCAGCGTCGGCATATACGACAGCTTCGATCAGTGAGTTGGAAGCCAGACGGTTACCACCGTGGAGACCGGTGCAGGAGCACTCTCCCACTGCGTAGAGGCGTTCGATAGAAGACTGTCCGTTCAGGTCTACAAGGATACCGCCGCAAAGATAGTGGGCTGCCGGAGCTACCGGAATGTAATCTTTGGTGATGTCGATGCCCAAGCTGAGGCATTTCTCGTAAATATTGGGAAAGTGCTTCTTTGTCTCTTCCGGGTCTTTGTGGGTGACGTCAAGATAAACATGGTCATCACCCCGATTTTTCATTTCGTTGTCAATAGCACGGGCTACGATATCGCGCGGAGCGAGTGAAAGACGGGGATCGTATTTTTGCATGAACTCCTTGCCGTCCATTGTGCGGAGTACGCCACCGTAGCCACGCATCGCTTCCGTAATCAGGAACGAAGGGCGGTCGCCCGGATGGTACAGGGCGGTGGGGTGGAATTGCACAAACTCCATATCCTTCACTGTACCTTTGGCACGGTAGACCATGGCGATACCGTCTCCGGTAGCGACTAGCGGATTGGTGGTCGTTTTATAAACAGCTCCTACTCCACCGGTGGCCATAAGAGTCACTTTGGCGAGGTAGGTATCTACTTTTCCGGTTTTCGGGTCGAGGATGTAGGCACCGTAGCATTTGATGTCCGGTGTCTGGCGGGTAACAGTTACTCCCAGATGATGTTGGGTCAGTATTTCAACGGCAAACTGGTTTTCGATCACCTCGATGTTCGGATGCCTTTGCACGGCTTTGATCAGGCTGTCCTGAATCTCTGCTCCCGTATTATCTTTATGGTGAAGAATGCGGAACTCGGAGTGTCCTCCCTCGCGGTGCAAGTCAAATTCGCCTTTCTCGTTTTTGTCGAAGTCCACGCCCCATTTGATCAGTTCTTCAATTTGCGCAGGCGCTTCGCGCACTACTTTTTCTACTGCGCCACGGTCACTGATCCAGTCGCCGGCAATCATCGTGTCTTCAATGTGTTTGTCGAAATTATCCACCAGCAGGTTGGTGACGGACGCCACTCCTCCTTGTGCGAAGTACGTATTGGCTTCTTCCAGCCCGCTTTTACAGATAAGAGCAACTTTACCTTTGTGCGCCACTTTGAGCGCAAAACTCATACCGGCAATTCCGGAGCCGATAACGAGGAAATCGAATTTTCTTACCATAATTTTGTTTATTTCTCACCGCAAAGCTACAAAATAAGTCACTTCGTTGTTCTTTTCGTTGTCACTAATTCATAAATTTGCTACCTTGCACGCAAAAATCTGACAAAATGAATCGAATTTTTCATGCCCGCATCGCCTGGTACCAGTATTTTCTGCTGGTGGTGCTTACTGTAAATGCCGTGGGCGCTTTGTGGTGTAAATATATCTTGCCGGCAGTGCTACTAATGCTCCTGCTTATTGTAGTCATCGAACAGATTATTCATACGGTTTACACTGTATCTACTGATGGAGTTCTGGAGATATCCACTGGACGTTTTATGCGTAAAAAAGTAATTCCTATTGCCGAAATCACAGCTATCCGGAAGTATCATTCCATGAAATTCGGAAAGTTTTCGGTGACGAATTATGTCTTGATAGAGTATGGAAACGGAAAGTTTGCTTCGGTGATGCCTGTCAAGGAACGTGAATTTGTGGAGTTGATTAAAAAGAGAATGGAACAATAAATTTTATACCTATGAAATACCAAGTCATTATCATCGGTGGCGGTCCCGCAGGATATACAGCCGCCGAAGCTGCCGGCAAAGCCGGTTTGAGTGTACTCCTTATCGAGAAGAATAATTTGGGAGGTGTCTGCCTGAATGAAGGATGCATCCCGACGAAAACGCTGTTGTATTCGGCAAAGACTTACGACAGTGCACGTCATTCCTCGAAATATGCGGTGAATGTCTCCGAAGTCTCTTTTGACTTGCCGAAGATCATTGCCCGTAAAAGTAAAGTGGTGCGCAAACTGGTATTGGGTGTAAAGGCAAAGTTGACCTCCAATAATGTCGCGATGGTGACGGGAGAGGCGCAGATCATAGATAAAAATACGGTTCGCTGTGGCGAAGAGACATACAATGCGGAAAATCTGATCCTTTGTACAGGTTCCGAAACCTTCATCCCTCCTATTACCGGCGTGGAAACGGTGAATTACTGGACGCATCGGGATGCGCTGGACAGTAAGGAACTGCCTGCCTCCCTTGCCATTGTAGGCGGTGGCGTGATCGGTATGGAGTTTGCATCATTCTTTAATAGTCTCGGTGTGCAGGTAACGGTGATTGAGATGATGGATGAGATTTTGGGAGGAATGGATAAGGAACTGTCTGCATTGCTTCGTGCCGAATATGCGAAGCGGGGCATTAAATTCCTGCTCAGCACTAAAGTTGTCGCCTTATCACAGACGGAAGAGGGTGCGGTTGTTTCATACGAGAATGCAGAAGGAAAGGGCAGTGTTACAGCAGAAAAACTATTGATGAGCGTTGGACGCCGACCTGTGACGAAAGGTTTCGGACTCGAAAATCTGAATCTGGATAAAACCGGGCGTGGCGCTATCAAGGTCAATGAGAAGATGCAGACTTCGCTGTTCGGCGTTTATGTCTGCGGTGATCTGACAGGCTTTTCTTTGCTGGCTCATACGGCTGTCCGTGAGGCCGAGGTTGCCGTACATTCTATTTTGGGTAAGGAAGATGCAATGAGTTACCGGGCTATCCCCGGCGTTGTTTATACGAATCCGGAGATTGCAGGAGTCGGAGAAACGGAAGAATCGGCCTCAGCAAAAGGAATTACTTATAAGGTAGTGAAACTTCCGATGGCTTATTCCGGTCGTTTTGTGGCGGAGAATGAAGGCGTGAACGGAGTCTGCAAAGTACTGCTGGATGAACAGGAACGGATAATCGGGGCACACGTGCTGGGCAATCCTGCTTCGGAAATCATCACTCTTGCCGGTACTGCCATTGAGCTTGGATTGACTGCCGCCGCATGGAAGAAGATTGTTTTCCCTCATCCTACGGTAGGAGAGATTTTCCGGGAAGCATTATAAGATTGAGCATAAGCGGATAGCCGTGATATTCGAGATACGGAAGAAGCTGAAGTAGCATGAAAGTTAATGTAGGTTAATGTAGAAGGTTGATGAAGAAGTATTTGTTGTTTTTGGTTTTATCAGTTGCCCTGTTGCCCACATCCGTATGGGGGCAGGCAAATCTTTCTCAGATTGATTCACTAATCAAAAGAATGCTTCCCGAAGCATCCGAAGTCGGCATATCCGTGTATGACCTGACAGCGAAGAAGTCATTATATACTTATCGTGATACGAAACTCTCCCGCCCGGCTTCTACCATGAAGCTGCTCACGGCTATTACAGCCCTCTCCCGTCCCGATGCGGACAATCCTTTCCGTACGGAAGTATGGCACGACGGGGTGATAGAGCATGATACGCTGCAAGGCAACTTGTATGTTGTCGGTGGATTCGATCCGGAATTTGACAGTTTGATGATGGATTCATTGATCGAAGAAGTAATCACCTTCCCTTTTTCGGTGATCAACGGACAGGTGTATGGCGATGTTTCGATGAAAGATTCCCTTTATTGGGGGCACGGATGGGCATGGGATGATACTCCGGAGGCTTATCAGCCTTATATGTCTCCGTTGATGTTTTGTAAGGGTGCTGTGGAGGTGACGGTGGTTCCCGGCTCTCTGCAAGGAGATACGGCAAGCGTTTCCTGTAAGCCTGTGTCTTCTTATTATACCTTGACGAACCGGACAAAGACACGTACTCCTTCTGCCGGAAAGTATTCATTATCAAGAGATTGGTTGACCAATGGGAATAATCTGATCGTGACAGGCAATGTTCCTACGTTTAGAAAGGATTTGATAAACATCTATGATTCAGGGAGTTTCTTTATGCATACTTTTTTGGAACGCCTCCGTGCGAAAGGAATCGTGGTTCCCGAATCGTACGGTTTTACTGAATTACCGTCCGATGGAGCAGAGCAGATGGCTCGCTGGGAGACTCCGGTGCAGAAAGTCTTGAATCAGTTGATGAAGGAAAGTGATAATCTGAATGCGGAAGCAATGCTTTGCCGGATTGCGTCACAAGCTACAGGAAAGAAGCATGTGACGGCAGAAGATGGCATTGTTGAGATTATGAAACTGGTTCGTAACCTCGGGCACGATCCGAAAGACTATAAGATCGCGGATGGTTGCGGATTGTCTAATTATAATTACCTGTCTCCTGCCCTGTTGGTCGATTTTCTGAAATATGCCTATTCACAATCCGATGTTTTTCAGAAATTGTATAAGTCTCTTCCTGTTGCCGGAATAGACGGAACGCTGAAAAACAGAATGAAGAATACTCCCGCATTCAGAAATGTCCATGCAAAGACCGGTTCGTTTACGGCGATCAATGCCCTTGCCGGTTATCTGAAGATGAAGAACGGACATACCTTGGCTTTTGCCATTATGAATCAGAATGTGCTTTCGGCAGCCAAGGCGAGGGCGTTTCAGGATAAGGTTTGTGAGGTGATTATCGGACTTTGAAAGGAGCATTGAATAAGGTTGTTGATAGAAATGATAAATATTTGCTGAAAAAGTACTCTTTTATTTGAACGTTTGCTTTGCTCGCGTGTATGCTTTGTCAGAACGGTTCTAATTAAGCAATGTTGAATTTAATAAAAGAGTGAATAATGAAAACTATCAAATACTTGTTACTTGTCTTATTGTGCTATTGTACAGCACAAGTTTATTCTCAAAACAAGGCAAGCTGGGTCCCGGACTCTATTGCATCTCAGATTCCTGTAATTCAGAATCAGGCCCGGGAATGGAAACAGAAGATCTATGAAAACCCTAAAGATGAAAAAGCATGGATGTCCTATACACGAACGATTCAAACACTCAAATCGCTTACTCCCGGCGATGGTATAGAAAAGGAAATCAATGAAATGATGGACAAAATGAAAAAAGAGATACCCAATACTGCTACTTATGCCTTGATACAGAATATGATTTTACCTTTTGGGAAAAATGATATGACTTTTGATGAAATTATGGATAAGTGGCCTGATGCTGTGATGCATTATCCTGTTTATATGGGCTTGTCTTTTAGCAATAAGGATAGGCTGAAAGACATTTCTACCCGGTGGTATCAATCAGGTGCATATCCTGTTCAATCTTTAAATTATACCTATAATGAATTGGCTTCTGCCGAAAAGGACGCATTGATATTTACTGATGTTAATTGGACGCTGTTTGGAAGTTATCTGCTTCAATATGGGAAGGGATTGTTTGATGATAAGAAAGTAATCCTTTCAGGTTTAATCCTTCCTTCATTTTCTATGAACAGGCTTACGGAGGAATTAGGCATACCGGAGTTCAAAGATACTGACCCTGAATTTTATAAAAGTAAAACTCCTACGGCAACATTTGCAAATGAAATCAAAAAACGTATAGAGCATATTGCCAAATATACCAACCGTCCCATTTATATCTCTGTCTCAACCAACGAAGCTGTGAAAGATCTGCTGAAAGACCATTTATATACTGAAGGTCTGTTAATGAGATATTCTGCCAAACCTTATGATAATCTGGCGGTCATGCGTCGCAATTATGAGAATACTTATCTGTTAGATTACTTATACGAGTCTTTTTATCCTGAGACGTTGACGAATGTTTGTCTTGATTTGAAAGGAGTAAAAATGCTTAGCATATATTATGTACCGGCTTTCAAGTCTCTTCTCCAGTTTTATAAGGAATCAGGTGATGTGACTCATTATGATAAGCTTCATGCTTTATTGGAATCTATCATTAAGAAAGCGGATTATTACAATGAGGAAGTACGTGAACGGTATCTTAAAAGTATTAATTTCTAATCGTTCTTCTCATAAAGACTATGAAAAGACTTATATATATATTATTCCTCTTGATAGGTTTTGAGCAGGCTTTGTTTGCCCAGAAAATAGATACCTTGAGAACTGAACGTCTTGAGCTACGTTTGGAACCCGATTTGGTAGGCTTTATTCCTTGTGGAAAAGAATGGTTTCAAGTTCAAAAAGATGCATGGAAGTTAGAAATCGATAAAGATGTGAGAAATGAAAAAGCGTGGGAGAATTACTATCTTGCGTGCAAAGGAATTTGGGATGAAGACACATTGCTATGGAAGAAAGAACAGCCTCGTTTACTTAAGAAAATGAAAAAGTACATTCCTGATACACGGGTGTATTATAAAGTATTGGATGATGAGGTTATGATTTCTGACAAGGAAAAAAGAGAGGCAATCAAGGAGAAGATTGTTTATTTGAGACGGAATTGTGAAAGGGATTACAGAGATGATATGTGGTATTACCAACGGCATGGGCAGATAGATAAGGTGAGGGAAATAGCACGCGAATGGTTTGATAGCGGATTATATTCACGAAGTATCCTGACTTATTATTATAATGAATTTGTAGGGCTGAAAAGGAATGCTATTCTTGCGGGAACCGGTCCCGAATGGGCCTACAGCGTATTGCTTCAGTATGGAGCAGGGTTGTTCAAGGATGTGGAAGTAGTAGATTTAAGTGAGTTAATGAATCCGGAGGAAGAGAGCGACTTTTGGAAGACAAAAGGAATAGATGTAAATATCTTTCCCGACCGGGAAAAGGTAAAATGTCCCGGTGCATGGTATTTTGCGGAGAAAGAGCAGCGTCCTGTATATATTTCTCAATATTCTGCAAGTAGACAAGACGTAGTGGAAATGAAAGACTTCCTCTACTCTGAAGGATTGGTATTCAGATATTCCTTAAAACCATATGATAATATGGCTATTTTAAGAAGAAATTATGAACAGGTTTATTTGCTTGATTATTTACAGTCCCCTATTATTACGGATATTTCACGTGGTGAAGATTCCTATGTTCTTTCTTTTCTTCCCCTTTTGCAATTCTATCATACGAGTGGAGACAAGAATCAATATTTGAGACTGAAGAAGTTATTATTAGATATTGTGGATCGTATGGATGATGGGTGTTTTGTAAATAAGTCTTGGGTAGATGCAAAGACTGCCGAACATTTGAAGTTGTTTAATAGAATTTTTGATCATGTAAGAGATATGGAAAAAAAAGGACCAACTTCTGTTATAGTTCGTTCATTTAAGGAAGAGCACCGAAAAGAATATCAACAATTAATAGAAATGGTAGAGCCATGATGCTATTCACTTCTTTCAGACACGACGAAACAGACGAACAGCTAATGGAACGCTTTGCATTCAGGAACAGTGAGAAAGCATTCGAAGAGCTTTACTGCCGTTATGCTCCCCGGTTTAAAGGTTTCTTTATGCGGATGCTGTCGGCAGACGGAGCGTTGGCGGATGATTTTCTGCAAGAGTTGTTTCTTCGTGTTTATGAGGCAAGAGGTAGTTATCAGCATGGAAAACAGTTCTCTACATGGGCGTTTGCGATGGCGTATAATCTTTGCAAAAATGAGTACCGCCATCGTGATATAGTAGACGAGTATCGTTTACAACAGTCATATACCAATGAAGAAGATAGCTATTCCTCGCTTGAGTTTGAGGTGGCACATGATCGTCAGGTTTTCGACCGGCAGTTGAAGAAAGTACTTGCAGGGTTGACAGATGAACAACGGGCAGCATATACGCTGCGTTATGAAGAAGAGCTTCCGGTACAGGAGATTGCGCAAATCCTGTGTTGTCCGGAAGGTACGGTAAAGTCTCGCTTATATTATACTTTGAAAGTATTGCAGCGTTCTTTATCAGATTATAACCCCCAAAAATAGATGAATATGAAAAGTGATGATTTAGAAAGACTGGAAGAGTCTCAGGAAATGCAACAGTTGATTCATGCTGCTAAAGAGCAATATGAGCAGGAAAAATCAGTTCACCCTCCTGTTGCTTATGCTGCTTTTGCACAGAATCTCAGAGAGAGACAGAAGGACGGAAAGATGAAAGCGAAGCAGGAACCGCCCGAAAGGGAAACTTTTGAAGTGAAAGGTGGAAAGCGCTCAGGAATTTCTCCCTGGTGGCTGGTGGCCGCGTGTTTGTTGGGTGGGATAATAGGCTATGGGATTTCGACCACTTCAGACAGGCAGGAAGCTGGTTTGGAGAGACTTGCTGTAGCAGATACGGTGATTGTCGTACGCGAGCGGGTGGATACTGTCTATCGGGAGGTGGAAGTTCCGTCTCAGCCTTTGGTAGCTTCACGGTCAACGGTAAAGTCCAAAAGTACGGGACTTACGAAGGAACATGTTAAGCAGAGTAGGAAAGCTGTGCAGAAAGCGGAACCTGCTTTTATCTCTATTGAGTTCTTGCAACAGCAACAAAATCTGCCGGACCCGAATAGTGAGTGTTATGCTGCAAACGGGATGACTGTTGCAGAAGGTAATTATCCGTTCCATTTATTGGCGACAGTTCCATGTAAGTAGCACTTTGTTGTTGCGGATGCCAGCTTACGTATTTGTTTTTACCTGTAACGAATCAATGACTTGGTAGTCTTGCTCAATGACAAAGTTTATAGGAACAGACATACGGACTGCTACAGGACGCCCCAGTTGCATACCTGATTTCCATCGTGGCATGGATTCGATGATGCGTAATGCTTCTTTATCCAAGCTGGCAGATACGCTTTTGGTAACTTTTGCATCGCTGACATATCCGTTTACGTCGATGGTGAACTCTACGGTGACTTGTCCCTCTTCTCCTGCCTGAAAAGCTTCTTCCGGGTATTGTATGTTTTTCTTGATAAATTCATCGAACCCGCTTAATCCTCCCGGGAAGTCGGGACCGTTGATTATAAAATTAATCATCGTTTGCTCAGGCATATCTTCGGGCTTAACCTTGATGATTTGCTTTTTCTGAATAAATATATTATTAATTTGAAAAGTATCCGGCTTCATTCGCACAAGAAGTTCCGATGGAAAATCTTTATCCAATTGTATCAGCACATCTTTCATACCTATATGTGAGAAACGGAGTGTCTCTTTATGTTTGGCCTCTACAGAAAAGTCTCCATTCATGTCCGAGGAAGTATATCTGCCGGTTCCCGGAATATAGATGCTTACAGCACGCACAGGCTCTCCCTGCAAATTGGTCACCTTGCCCTTGAACTGTTGCAGTTCCCTTTTTTGCGAAAAAACATCGTTTGTATTTGCAACGCAAATACAAACGATGAATGATAGTATGAACGACAGACGTTTCATGCCTTATCTGGCATATTCCGCCCAATTCGTATTCTTCATATCCCCGCTCTTGGCCAGTTCGGCGTGCATACCGAGTGCGGCCTGGATAGCGTGTGGAGTCTGCGCCCTGCCACCGGCCAGTTTGAGATAATCCCAGAGAAGCTGTTTGTAGTCGGGATGCGCACAGTTTTCGATGATGGCTTCTGCACGTTCCTTCGGGCTCTTGCCACGCAGGTCGGCTACACCTTGCTCGGTGATAATGATATTCACGGAGTGTTCGCTGTGGTCGAGGTGAGAAACCATCGGGACGATAGCACTGATCTTACCTTCTTTGGCAACAGACGGACAAGTGAAGATAGAGATATAAGCATTGCGGGTGAAGTCTCCCGAGCCACCGATACCGTTCATCATCTTCGTTCCACCGATATGAGTAGAGTTTACGTTACCGTACAAGTCCACTTCGATAGCTGTATTGATAGAGATAATACCCAGTCGGCGAACCACTTCCGGATTATTTGAGATTTCCGACGGGCGGAGAACCAGCTTGTCGCGGAAGAAATCCATATCGTTGTAAATACCTTCCAGACAGTCGTTGGTAACAGTCAGTGAGCAGGCGCTACCGAATTTGATACGTCCTTCACGGATCAATCCGATCACGGAATTCTGGATAACCTCTGTGTACATTTCGAATGCGGGAATCGTCTTGTCACGTCCCAGTGCACCGAGCACGGCGTTAGCGATATTTCCTACGCCCGATTGCAGCGGAAGGAAAGTAGACGGAATGATGCCACGCTTCATGTCGGCAGCGAGGAAGTCGGCAACGTTCTGACCGATTTTGTCAGTCAACGGATCGGCATCGGCAAATGAGCGTGCTTCGTCCGGCCAGTTGGTTTCTACTACGCCTACGATCTTTTTCGGGTCTACCTGAATATAAGGCAATCCGATGCGGTCACTCGGCTTGTAGATGGGGGTTTCGCGGCGGTAAGGCGGGTCGAGCGGTTCGTACACGTCGTGCAGACCCATGCAGGATTTGCTGTGTGCGGCGTTCAACTCAACGATGATCTGGTCCGCCAGGCGGCAGATAGTCGGAGAAATACCACCGGCAGCAGTCAGATAAATCTTTCCGTCCGGAGTCACTTCGCAGGCTTCGATGATGGCTACGTTCACTTTGCCCATGAAGCCATAGCGCACTTCCTGTGCCATTTGCGACAGATGGATGTCGTTGTAGGCAATTTCACCGTTATTCACGGCTTTGCGGAAGTCGGAGTTGGTGGTATAAGGAGCGCGGTAGCGGATGGCCTTTGCGCGAGACATAACGCCGTCACAAGATTCTCCGGTAGAAGCACCTGTAAAAATTCCTACTTGAAATGGGTTGCCTTTGGCATGTTCCGCTTCTGCAATTTTTGCAAGTTCAGCTGTAACAGCCTTTGCAGTTCCGGCGGGAGTAAATCCGCTCAGACCGATGTTGTAGCCATGTTTGATCAGGCTTGCAGCTTCTGCTGCCGAAATACGATTAAATGACATAAATAGTATAATTTCGCGTTAAATGCGGTTGATATTTGTTGGTTAATACTTATCGCTTAATACTTTCGCTGTAGGATTTCTCCCCAAATAATAGCGCGGCGGGCTTCTTCTACGGAATGGATGGAGAAGTCTTGGTCGCTGTCAGGTTCCGGATGGTTATAGTGGGAACCTTGCTTCGCGTTTCGTTTATCTTGTGCGGAACTGTTTGCTATGGAGGCAGCTACAGATACTTCTTCTTTTTGCTTTTTCTTTGGCGCCGGTGTCGGCATCTTCTTTGATGTCGGCGTCGGCTTGGGAGCCGGTTGTTCTATGGGTATGGGCTGGAGCAGTTCGTCCATAGTCCTGCTGCCTCTCCCCCAGAATTCGGGTATGGGAATAGCATCAGGATCTACTTCGACCGGAGACGGTGCAGGCGGGACGGGGCGTTTATTCTGAGCCTTTTTCGACTTGTTGTTCTTGCTCACCTCTTTGAATATTCCCACAAGAATGACACCTGCTATCAGGAGAAATTTCAAAAAATCTTCCATTCTGTTTCACTTCTAAATAGTTAATCTGCCAAAGTTACACATTATATCTGGTTTGAGCTAACATTTTGTTATGAAAAAAGGGCAGCTTCACAGCTCCCCTTAATTTTTTAACCTAAACCTTAACTATGAAAAAATCTAATGTTTCTTTCATTGCACAAATGTGAAAAATAAAATTAAATTTAGCAAGGATATGCCCCGCAAATGTTTATTTCATTAACATTAATTATCAGAATAATGCCTGAACTACAAGTTTTTGCGTTATTTTCGTACCATTTTACCACTTATTGATTTCGAAGCCGTATCTTTGCGGACAAATTTAAAACAAGATTTGAATATGAACGAATTAACGGGAGCGGACTTTAAATCCGCAACTGCTGATGACAACAAGAAGTTGTTTATCGAGACTTATGGCTGCCAGATGAACGTGGCGGACAGTGAGGTGATCGCCTCGGTGATGCAGATGGCGGGCTATTCGGTAGCCGAAACGCTGGAAGAGGCCGACGCAGTGTTTATGAATACCTGCTCTATCCGCGACAATGCGGAGCAGAAGATTCTGAACCGCCTGGAGTTTTTCCATTCGCTGAAGAAAAAGAAGAAGGCCCTGATTGTAGGCGTACTGGGCTGTATGGCGGAGCGGGTGAAGGATGATCTGATTACGAATCATCATGTCGATCTGGTGGTCGGTCCGGATGCTTATCTGACGTTGCCTGAGCTGATTGCCGCCGTAGAGGCCGGTGAGAAAGCGATCAACGTAGACCTTTCGACGACCGAGACTTACCGTGATGTGATTCCGTCGCGTATCTGCGGCAACCACATTTCCGGATTTGTATCCATCATGCGCGGATGCAATAACTTCTGCACCTACTGTATCGTGCCTTATACACGCGGACGCGAACGCAGCCGTGATGTGGAAAGTATTCTGAATGAAGTGGCTGACCTTGTTGCCAAAGGTTATAAGGAAGTTACCCTGCTGGGGCAGAATGTCAACTCTTACCGGTTTGAGAAGCCGACGGGCGAAGTGGTTACCTTCCCGATGCTGCTCCGTACGGTGGCCGAAGCTGCTCCGGGCGTGCGCATCCGTTTCACGACTTCCCATCCGAAGGATATGAGCGATGAAACGCTGGAAGTGATCGCCCAAGTGCCGAATGTGTGCAAGCATATCCACCTCCCTGTGCAGAGCGGCAGCTCCCGCATCTTGAAACTGATGAACCGCAAATATACCCGTGAGTGGTATCTGGACCGGGTAGCCGCTATCAAGCGTATTATTCCCGATTGCGGACTGACTACCGATATCTTCTCCGGTTTCCATTCCGAAACGGAAGAGGATCATCAGCTCTCGCTCTCTCTGATGGAGGAATGTGGTTATGATGCCGCTTTTATGTTCAAATATTCCGAACGTCCGGGGACGTATGCGTCAAAGCATCTTGAAGATAATGTGCCCGAAGACGTGAAAGTTCGCCGTCTGAATGAGATTATCGCTTTGCAGAACCGTCTGTCCGCAGAGTCCAATCAACGTTGCATCGGCAAGACGTATGAAGTGCTTGTAGAAGGCGTTTCCAAACGTTCGCGCGATCAGTTGTTCGGTCGTACGGAGCAGAATCGTGTGGTGGTGTTCGATAGAGGCACGCACCGTATCGGCGATTTTGTCAATGTGCGGGTGACAGAAGCCAGTTCGGCTACGCTGAAAGGAGAAGAAGTCTAGTATATCATTTTCTATGTCGGGACTGATTAAAAAATCGATAGTATCATAAATTCCCCTCCCTTCGGGAAGGAGGGGTGGCTGAAAGCCGGGGTGGTAGGTAAAATAAGGTTGACTATATTTTGTTGTGAATGAAAGGATTATGTATTCACCTACCACCTCCCCCCTGCGGGTACTCCTCCTTCCCGAAGGAGGAGATTTGAGATACTGCCGACTTTTTAGTCAGCCCATGCAATATATTAAAGAAGGTATTTCAAAATGAAATGAACCCCGAAAGTCAGACAATAAACTTTCGGGGTTCACTTCGTTTAAACTTTGCCCTTTTCCTCTTTCCGGAGCAAAAGAAGCGTCATTCAAACTACATCA
The DNA here is from genome assembly GCF_023656585.1 of Bacteroides sp. B1-V-101. Lineage (NCBI taxonomy): Bacteria > Pseudomonadati > Bacteroidota > Bacteroidia > Bacteroidales > Bacteroidaceae > Bacteroides > Bacteroides sp. B1-V-101. Next base: position 118,273 of record NZ_JAMOKH010000002.1, read on the forward strand.
TCATGTGCCTGCGGATGGAGAACTTCACGATTGCCATTGCATTGATGGTGCTGAAAGGAATATCCATCGGGTCGTGATGAGCGTTGTAGCTTACCAGCTTGAGACATCCTTCCTTTTCCGAGCGGTTCACATATTTCACCGCCAGGTACTCGTCCCCTTCGATAGTAAACGAAACCAGATACATTTCGCCGTAAATAAGGTTGCTGAAACTGTTGATCTCTTTAAAGCCTACGATGTCTCCCGATTTCAGTATCGGATACATGCTGTCGCCACTGATGTAGACGGCTCCGTCACATAAGGGAATGCTTGGAATCTGTATCTTTCCTACCATATACTGTCGCTTGTTGGTGAGCAACGTTTTCAGGTTGGCGGCAGCTGTAATATCATATAGGGCAACGCTGCGGTCGTCCAACGCCTCTACTGTTTTAGGGTTGTGAATCATCTGGACCTCACCGCTTGCTAAATCGCTTTCGCAGAACTTGGCTTGATGTCTGGGCGTACCCTTCCCCACCAGCAGCCAATTGAGGTCTACGTCTCTCATTTTGTTGAGCAGCAGATGAAAGTCAATCCGGTTTCTGGCGCACCAGTTGGATAATGTTGCACGTGAAACACCTAAGTAGCTGGCCAGTTCACTGTCCTTTTTAAAGTCGAGCGCCTGCTTGGCACGCTTTACTATTCCCGAAACATCTAGAAATGTATCCATTTTATTCTTGTTTTAAATTAGTGTAAATATATTAGAACTTCTTATTCGTTCATTGATAGTCAGTTATGTGATTTTTTAGCGTTAATTTCCAAAACCGTTTGTTTTATGTAAGAAAACTGCTTTATCTTTGTAGCAGCAAACTTAGAAATATGTTTCAAAAATATAAATTAAAAATAGAATAACCATGAAAAACGGCAAAAAGTTTATGAAAGGTTGTAAAATGCCTCATCCACCCCCTTCCGGAAGATTCTGTATCGGATGAACACCAGTGATATTGAGCTGGTTTACAGCATCTATATATCCTGCATACAGGAGCTATAGATCCAATACGCTGGCCATATATCCCCAATATGCAGGAACTATATGTCCGATAATCACATAAACAAATATTTAAGCATGAAAACTTTAAAACGCAAAATCAATATGGAACCTTTAATGAATCAATCTCTGCACATTTGCGGGTGCTGCAAACGGGAGCTACCGCATGAGGCCTTTTATACAAACAAACGCACCGGGACCCTTGACAATTATTGCAAGGAGTGTCGCAAGGCAAACACCCGCAAGCGTCGTGATTTGAGACGATGTACATCATTTGAAAACAAACCTGTTTCTTATCCGGTGATAACCGAGGTGAAAGACCCCGCTTTGCGGATGCTTCTTATTCTTCATGCCCGTCAGGTTGTGGCAGAAAGTATCTCACGGAAACAAGAAAAAGAAAAACTGAATACGCTATGGGAAGAATAAAACGGGGACTGGATTATTTCCCCATGAGCACCAGCTTTATGCACGATCGGATGGTGCGCCGAATTATGAGACGTGAAGGTGATTCTGCCTTTGCCACACTGGTGGAAACGCTGTCGTACATCTATGCCGGGTAAGGGTATTATATCTCTGTCGGTGACGAATTTTACGAGGAGCTTGTCGACAGCCTTTACAGTACGGAACTGGATGATGTGAAGCGTATCATCAGTCTGTCCGTGGAATATGGCTTGTTTGATGCCGGACTTTTCCGGCAATACAACATCCTGACTTCCGCCGACATCCAGCGGCAGTATCTTTTCATCACCAAGCGGCGTAGCAGTGCGCTAATAGAGCCGGACTACTGCCTGCTGGAATCGGAAGAAATCACCTCATACCGTTCGTCTCAGAGCGGTAAAAGTAGTACGGACGATTCTGTGGATAGCGAATGTGCGGAAGCGGTAAACGGTGATGCTGATCACAAGACCGCCTGTACGGTAACATCAAGCTCCGATTCTGTAACAATGGAGGATGAAATTGCAACATCGGGTACACAAAACAAAAGATAACAAACAAAAATAAATCAAAACAAAGTAAACCACCTTCCTAACCCTCCTCAAGGAGGAGATGAAGGAGGAAAATATTTGAAAAGTAGAACGGCTGTGACACAGGAAGATATTGACTGTCTGCAACCGCCATGCGATGGTGTGCAGCGTAACTTCCAGGGACTGACAGATAACCTGCGGCTTTACAAAGTTCCGCCTTCCGAACAATATGCCATTATTCTTAAAAGTAACTTCGGAGCTATTGGAAACCCTGTTTGGAAAGGATTTAATACCATCCGGGGGAGCAATGGAAAGATCAGATTGCCCGGGCACTACCTGCTGAGTATAATTAATTAATTTATGAACGCACTTTGAAAAAATGATTAGGTCAGTCTGAATAATGCTCCTATCTTTGCAATGTCATTAAGCTTGAGGACAAAACTAAACGAAATTATTAACACAAAAAAACTATTACGATTATGGCAGTATTGTACAAGTCATTCCAGTCTGTTCTGGAAGACAAAAATCACAAAAAAATGTTTCATCCCCGTGTGATATACACGGCTAATATCAGCACTTCGCAGATTGCTAAAGAGATTGCCGCTTACTCGTCTCTCTCCCCGGGTGATGTGAAGAATACGCTTGATAACCTGGTGACTGTGATGGGGCAGCATCTACAAGCATCGGAAAGCGTGTCGCTTGACGGTTTCGGGACTTTCCGCATGGTGATGAAATCCAACGGTAAAGGGGTGGAGACTTCGGAAGAAGTGTCGGCTGCGCAAGCTTCTCTTACGGTCCGTTTCCTTCCCAACTTCACCAAGAACCCCGATCGGACTACCGCTACCCGCTCTTTGGTGACCGGTGCGAAGTGTGTGCGCTTCGACCGTACAGACACTCCGGCTTCCGGCAGTGGAAATACAAATAAGCCGGGTGGCGGCGATGGTGGCGAAGGAGGTGGTGAGGAAGCACCGGACCCGACAGTATAACCTTTCGTCACAACACAAAATATAAGAACGAACGACTAAACTAAATCGGAAACTTAACTAACTAGTAATCACTTATTCACATGAGAATTATCAATTTGATCGTGGTGCATTGTACCGCCACGCAGGGGAATCGTACGCTTTCTCCGGAGGCTTTGGACCTGATGCACCGCCGCCGTGGTTTCAACGGAACAGGCTATCACTACTACATCCGCAAAGACGGAACGGTGCATCTTACCCGCCCTGTCGAACGCATCGGTGCACACGCAAAAGGTTTTAATGCCAGCAGTATCGGAATCTGCTATGAAGGCGGTCTGGACTGTCGGGGACGCCCGGCAGACACCCGGACGCCGGAACAGCGTGCTACGCTTCGGCTGCTGATTCATCAGCTGCTGGAGGTATTCCCCGGCTGCCGGGTGTGCGGGCATCGGGATCTCTCGCCGGACAGGAACGGTAATGGAGAGATAGAACCGGAAGAGTGGATGAAGGCGTGTCCGTGCTTTGATGCCGAGCAGGAATTTAAAGAATTTGCGGCAGAAGACACGGAAGAAACACAGAGTAAACTAAACTATTTAAAGAACAAGAAAGGAGGTAAATGATGGCAATGAAGAGATCTGTATGGGATATGATCCTGAAGGTGGTTATCGCGGTAGCGTCGGCTGTGGCAGGCGTATTGGGTGCTAATGCGATGAATCTGTAAGAGAAGTAATTAACGGGAACTCCCTGTCATGGGAATATGCGCGCTACTTTATCGGGCAGGGAGTTTCTTAGTATTGTGATTTTATTTAAGAAACTATTATATATCAAAGAATATGAAAAAAGACTACTATCAGTATTTGTTTTTCTGGCAATATTCAGTTTCAACTGTATAGGTCAGCAACAAATACCTATTAAAAATGTACCCAGTCCGGAAATAGCCGGTTTGGGAGAATATGGAAAAGTTCCAGTTAGTTTATATACGGGAGTTCCGGATATATCCGTGCCTATTTATGAATTGAAAGCTGGTAACTATTCGTTATCACTTGCTGCAAGTTATCATTTGGCTTCGGTAAAGCCTAATTCCCAGTCTGGTTGTCTTGGACTTGGATGGAATCTTATAGCAGGCGGCTATATTACACGTTCTGTTCGTGGAATGTATGATGAGAAATGTCAATCAAATGGATATGCTCCGGGTTATTATGCACATGCTTCTAAATTGAAAAATATCAGTAATGAACAGTTTAAAGCAGAAACGATGCATATACAAAGCACGGAAAATGATTATTATGAATTAACTGCTGACGAATTTTCGTTTAGTGTTTGTGGTTATTCTGGAAATTTCTACTATGCCGGTAATGGAGAGTGGAATGTTGTTTCTGATCAGGATATACGTGTGGAATTTAATCCTGTTGATGGGGAAGGCTTTCTTAGTTTGTCGGAAGTCGGAAAACGTCTTGATGTAAGTAGATGGGGAGCAAGCACAAGAAACAATCGTTTTTTCAATAAATTTACGCTGATTACTCCTGATGGATGCAGGTATGAATTTGGTGGAATCAACGCTACTGAATATAGTATTCCTTATTATGCCCGCTATAACAGTGATTTAATAGCTACTACCTGGAGGTTGTCCAAAATAACAACCGTAGACAAGCGGGTAATAGAATTCAGTTATGACACTTCAGCTATCATGTGTGATCTTCGTTATGTACCCCAACAGAAAGTGGTGACCAACATACCATGCACTTATAGTGGTATACAAAGTGGGCGTTCAGGGATGACTGGGTATCTGCTTTTCCCAGTTAATTTAAAGACTATAAAAACACCTAACGAGATATTGGAATTCAATTATTACAATGAATACGGATATGGAGATAAGTTTGTTGATAGTTATTTGGCATGGAAAGACAATGCAAATTATGACCGTCAGGATATAGATAACATGAATTTTGAAGACCCGGCTAATCAATTTACTCTGTTTTTAGGAAACCAAATTGATAATACCGATCAGGCAACATTGCGTCAATCGATTAAATCAAAACTACAACATAAAATTCTTCATTGTATTTATGTGAAAGGAAAGAACTCCAAGGCTTTGAAAACTATATATTTTGACTATGCAAGGAATAATCGTACTAAATTGTCTTTAATTACGGAACGTTCAGGGAATCCGGATTTGATCCCTAACTATGTATGGCACCCACATGGATTTTATTTTCTTACTTGGTATAATATACCTGAGAATTTGACCGGAGGTCGCGTACCTGAATATCGTTTTCTTTATAATTCGGAAAAACGTATGCCAAATGATTATGTACGCCCGATTGCCGATTCGTGGGGATATTATACAGGAGGAAGTGTTGCTTTTGCCGAGATACCTAATTTTTCTCAGACTTATAGTAGTTTGCAATATACTTTGGCAGAGGTCTTGACGGAAGTCATTTATCCAACAGGTGGAAAAAGCCGTTTTGAATATGAATTGAACAACTATTCAAAAGTGGTAGCTCCTTCTTTGATGTCATTAACAGACAAAAGTGGTACTGCAGGCGGTTTGCGTATTCGGCGTATTACCAATCTGGATAATGAAGATAATGTGCTTGGTGCCAAGCAATATTACTATTCGAATACCCGTGACCGATTTGGAAAAAGTAGTGGAATATTGAAAAGTCTTCCTGTTAATGAGATGGTGTATACTCTTAAGGATGGAGATAAGGAGCCTGATCCTAAGAATGCAATATCGTTATATCTCAAATCAAAGGGAGGTTTTTTCCCATCAGTTACTAATCTGAATACACCGGATGTAGGTTATTCTTGTGTAATTGAAGAAGCGTTCGACAAAGATAATAAGTCGCAAGGTTATATTGTGCGTCATTACTCTAACTATAATGAGGATATTTATGGTAATACTCATTATGACGAGCTTGCTTTTTATTCTATGTTTGAAGGGAACTCTTATACAATGCCATTTAGCAGTCGTTCTATGGAGAGAGGAAAGTTGTTGTCTGAAGAATACTATGATGTCAATGATCGTTTGCGAAAGAAGGTGAATTACCGATACAAAGAGGTAACTCCAGGCTCATTTGTAACAGCTGATCAAATGGTGTTGTTCTTTTGTACAGATTTAGACAATTTCATGCTAGGAAAAGTGGGGACTTTAACTCGTACATATACACATGCTTATCTGACCGACTCTGTTATAGAAACTCTTTATCCTCAATCGGGAAATACGGCATTTGTTATAGAAAAGGCGTATCAATATAATAAGTATAAGCAGTTAAGCCAAATAGCCGGTAGAAACAGCGATGGAAAAAGTACTCTGACAGAATATGTTTATGCTGCAACTTTACCGGAATATAAATGGATGGAAGAAGCACATATACTATCTCCGGTTTCTAGTAAAAAAGAACAGACAGGCGGCTCTTATTTAAAAGAGGTATATCAGTATATGGGTCCTATACCTTATATAAAGCAGATTAGTACAGATAGAGATGGTTATGTGCATAAACATTACACTGTGCAGGCTGTGGATGGTTATGGGAATCCTATATATCTTCACGAAGAGTCAACGCCCGTTGTATTGATATGGGGAGCTGAAGGTCAACGGTTAATATCACGGATAGAAAATGCCACTCTTAATCAAGTGGAAGAAGCATTGGGAATGAATGTGAAGGATTTCTCTTCATCCGATATCTCTGCAACTAATTTGCTAAAAATAGAAAATATCAGGCATAAGATATCCGGAACGCATTTCTATATTTACAAATATACAAATGAGTTGCGTTTGGTCTCAGAAACAAAGCCTAATGGAATCACTGTGTTTTATAAATATGATTTTCTGGGTCGCCTGACAGAGAATTATATTATGGAATTTAAAGATGGAGATTATCAAAAACGGATATTAAATATATATGATTACAATTATTATTATGGCTCCAAGATTGAAAGTGGAGAAGTAGCCATAGAGAAAGGAGGACAACTATGAAATTGCATAAAATAATATTACTTCTAATTTTGCTATCAGGATTTTCGATAGAAATACCTGCGCAGAATTCTTTGCAGAATGAGATAGGTAAGCTCGAATATGACACGTTGAAGAGGGATATGGTTAAAACAAAACATCTGGACCATATAAACATTTCTGATACATCGTCAGTGAGTTGCGCAAACTACTTGTTTCGTGTGAAAGAACCATTATATATTTCTTTTAAGTCTAATTATTTCACTATGGGAATGGAAATGGAGAAAGTTCCGGGACAATTGGAATGTCAATTAAAAATAACAGATGATAATTTGCTCACTAATCAGGTGTATTATCAGAATGCGAAAAGTGTTGATCCGGATTCTTTATCATCAGTGAGTTTCACTGATACTCTTTTGTTATTTGCCGGTACATATTGTTTGACATCGACTGTAATAGAAAAGAACAAAGATATTCTTGTTCCTGATGATAATGGTGTGAATGCTGCAAGTGTATTGAAAACTAATACTTTTGATATTAAACCGATCGACCCGCATGAACCAATAAAGCCTTTTCCGCCGATTGATCCTTTTCCGCCAATAGATCCGGTCTTGCCGATGGACTCAATTCGACCACTTCCTTTATTTTATATCATGACTCTGTCAATAGAGACAAAAGGACTTGCTCCGGAAGAACAGCCGATGCCGGCTATTCCTTTTCCTGCAATAAATTGGGGAAATGATCTATTGCCCGAACGTTTTGGCAAAAATGCTGTTTCTGTTTTCAAGAGTAGGACAGGAAATAAGGAAGAAGGTATGCTTGTGGTTAATTACTATGATGGGCTGGGGCGTTCGAAAGAAACGGTACAACAAGGTGTGAGTCCTAGTCATAAAGATTTAGTAACCCTACAAGAATATGATGGGTGGGGGCGTAAAGCCAATACATGGTTGCCAGCTGTAACGACACAAAACACAGGTGATTTCATATCTGTAGCTTCTTGTGGAGAATTGGCACGCAATACTTATGGAGGAGATGCTTATCCGTATTTAACCTTTACCTACGAAAATTCTCCTTTGGAAAAAGTAATTAAACAGCATAATCCGGGGAGAGTATGGCGTGAAAATGGCAGATCATTGAAAATAGATGAGTACGTTAATATCGCTGGTAATGATACTTTAGGTTGTTTCGGTTTTCAATTGATCAATGGGGCAAGAGAAGCATTAAATATTAGTGTAAGTAAACAGTATGAAAATGGAAGCTTGCTTGTTACACGCTCAGAGGATGAAGATGGAGTCACTTTGTTTGAATTTAAAGACCGTTTGGAAAGAACCGTTCTGGAACGTCGTATAGAATCAAGACTGAAAGGGGATAAGCAATTGTCGGATACTTACTATATTTATGATGATTTGGGAAAACTTTGTGCTGTTCTTCCTCCTGCATTGTCCGATCAGTTGAGTGTAGGTAATATTCCTGCAGAAAAACTCGATATGTATGGATATTTGTATAAATATGATGTGGCGGGAAACCTCATGGCTAAAAAGCTTCCAGGAATTTCATGGGAATACTATGTCTATAATGTAAACAACAATCTTATATTTAGCCAGAATGGCGAGGAACGTAAAAGAGGAGAATGGAAATTTAGTATTCCGGATGCATTCGGTCGTGTATGCTTGCAGGGAGTATGTAAAGTTGCGATTGATCCGTTTGATAATCCTTATTTAAAACCTATTTTTAGTGGATTGTCGAATTGGTATGTTTGTCAATACGTAGGAAGTACTGAATATGGGGGGTATCAGTTTAGTGGAAGTCTTATGGCAGGATTAGTGGGGCCGAAACCATTAGTTCAGGTAATCAATTATTATGATAACTATGACTTTATGTATCGGACAGATCTTTCGGCAAGAGATGAATTTAGATATACCCATGAAGAAGGTTTTGCCGCTACGTCATCCGGTGCTAAAGGAATGTTGACAGGAATAGCTAAGTTGCATACGGATGCATACGATCAGTATCGTAATGGTGAATATGGAGTGGATTCTCCCTACAATTACTCAGTGATGTATTATGATGATCGTGGTCGCCTTTCTCAAACTGTTTCTGACAACCATTTAGGTGGTATGGACCGTGATTTCTTTTCCTATGATTTTAATGGGAACGCCTTGCGGCATTTACACCGTCAGACCGGGGCTGGAAATGAGATTTTGAGTGACAGTTATACCTATGAGTATGATCACGCCGAACGTCTTGTAAAGGCGCTGCATCGTTTGGGAGATGCTCAGGAAGTGATTCTTATTGACAATGTGTATGATGATTTGGGACGCTTATCCCGGAAGACGTTCCATAACGGTCTGTTGAATACGTCTTATTCGTATAATATTCGTAGTTGGCTAACTGGTATCACTGGTTCATCTTTTGAGCAAGTATTGCATTATACGGACGGAACGGGTATTCCATATTACAATGGTAATATCAGCAGTATGGTTTGGAAATCGGGTGAAGATGATATAATGAGAGGCTACCACTTTACTTATGATAATTTGAATCGTTTGACGAATGCGGTGTATGGAGAAGGCAGTGTTCTCGTTCAAAATCAGAATCGCTTCAATGAACAAGTAACCGGATACGATAAGATGAGTAATATTTTAGGGATCAAACGTTCCGGACAGACTTCATCTACCGGATACGGCTTGATAGATGATCTGGCAATGTCCTATAATGGGAACCAACTAAAATCAGTATCAGATAGGGCTACAAATTCTGTTTACGGCAATGGCTTTGATTTCAAAGACGGAGTAAACAAAGAAGCTGAATATGAATATGATGAAAATGGTAATATGACGAAAGATTTGAACAAGAAAATATTGAATATCCAATATAATTGTTTAAATTTACCGAGTCGTATAGAATTTGAAAACGGTCATGTCATTTCTTATCTTTATGATGCTGATGGAATAAAACTTCGTACGACGCATATCATAGGGAGTGATACTACAGTAACTGATTATTGCGGCAATGTGATCTATGAAAATGGAATCCCTGTCAAGTTGCTTACAGAAGCTGGCTATGTTACACTGGCCGATTCTAAGTATCACTATTTTGTCCAGGATCATTTGGGTAATAACCGTGTGGTTGTAGACCAGAGTGGTAATGTTGAAGAAGTGAACCATTATTATCCGTTTGGCGGTCTACTATCAAGTTCGGTAAGTAATGCTGTGCAGCCTTATAAGTATAACGGTAAGGAGCTGGATAGGAAGAATGGTCTTGATTGGTATGATTATGGGGCGCGTATGTATGATGCTGCATTGGGTAGATGGCATGCGGTTGATCCGATGAGTGAGAAGTATTATAGTTGGAGTCCGTATACTTATTGTATGGGTAATCCGATAAATCATATTGACCCGGACGGAAATACAGTAGTTATTTGGTATAATAATGATGCTGGGAAAAAGGTTTCATATTCATATAGTGGTGGTGACATAACTCATCCAAATTCATTTGTACAATCTGTAATTACTGCTTATCAATATAATAAAGCGAATGGATTGAAGGCAGGAAACGGAGGTGGAGCCTCTACGGTAGCAATTGTAGAGAATACCAATATAAAGGTAAATGTGATGGAAGCGGTGTTTGAGAACTCATATAATCCCAATGCCGCACGTGGGGCTGGAAGTATTTATTGGAAGAGTAACTGGGGATCGCAAAAAGATAATGGAATAGTCAATTCTCCGGCTACCGTATTTGACCATGAAGCAGATCATGCTTTGGAACATAAAACAAATACTCAAGAGTATGAAGTAAATAGAGCACGAGGTAGCGATTCGCAATATCAGACAAAAGAAGAAAGGCGGGTGATAACTGGTTCTGAACAGAAAACCTCAAGGGCTAATGGAGAAACCCGTTCCGGTCAAGTTACAAGAAGAAACCATAATGGGAAAACTGTAATAACGAAAGGCGTTACTTCAAATGTGATTGATAGACAAAAAACACAGGAATATGAGAAAAGGAATAAAGCTGTATGGACTTCTGAACCATAAAAAATGTTTTTATGGTGGTTCATTGTTTTTGCTATTACTGTTTATAACATCATGTAAAAGCAATCAATTTTTAATTGATAGTAACGAAGTGGAAAATGTAAATTTTTGGTTTATAGGAGATGTGGATACAGATGTTCCTATCACCGATTGTTTGCACATTGTATTTGGAAATGATAGCCATAAAACAATTATTCGTGATAGGAAGATTATCAATCGCTTTTTGACTCTGGTTAATCAGTTGAAACCTGCCAATCCCGATTCTTATATCGATCTTAGGGTAAGTTCACTTATAAGATTAAAACCGATAAACGGTGAAAGGAGGCCTGATATAAAAGTCTGCATTGGTGCCGGTGGTTACGGAGTGCTTTTAAATGACGTGTTGATGAAGGGAAATCCAAAGCAACTTCAAAAGTTTATTCAGGAAGTATTATATGATTCTCTTACCCCTTATGAATGGTTACCGTCTTTTATAAAAGAATACTTACGTGACCATCCAGATGAAATAGATGAATATCTACCTAAATCAAAATAGTGATAGTGTATTTATTCTGATAATAGTTGTCTATTTGAAATTTATGAAAATATTTAGAGGATGTGTTATCACATCCTCTATTTTGTTTGTGTACATTTCTGTGTGATATTATTTGAGTGAAAAGTTGGCTGATATCCAATATAATTTTATAAATTTACCGAGTCGTATAGAATTTGAAAACGGTCATGTCATTTCTTATCTTTATGATGCTGATGGAATAAAACTTCGTACGACGCATATCATAGGGAGTGATACTACAGTAACTGATTATTGCGGCAATGTGATCTATGAAAATGGAATCCCTGTCAAGTTGCTTACAGAAGCTGGCTATGTTACACTGGACGATTCTAAGTATCACTATTTTGTCCAGGATCATTTGGGTAATAACCGTGTGGTTGTAGACCAGAGTGGTAATGTTGAAGAAGTGAACCATTATTATCCGTTTGGCGGTCTGCTATCAAGTTCGGTAAGTAATGCTGTGCAGCCTTATAAGTATAACGGTAAGGAGCTGGATAGGAAGAATGGTCTTGATTGGTATGATTATGGGGCGCGTATGTATGATGCAGCGCTTGGTAGATGGCATGCGGTTGATCCGATGAGTGAGAAGTATTATAGTTGGAGTCCGTATACTTATTGTAAGAACAATCCTGTGTTGAGGATAGACTTAGACGGAAAGGATGATTATGTTATCAGCAGATCAGGAAGATTATTTAATGAGACTCCTATTGATAAGAGAGGTAAAGGTTCAACAGATAATTTATATCTTTCCAGTGATCGTTCTATTTCAGTAACTGTAAATCAGGGGTTACTTGGGGAAATGCATAGTATGCAGGCGAAAGAGCAGAAGGAAAATCGGGTGAAGAAATCTTATGGAAGTACTCAAGATTTGGAGACAGCTGCTACTGTTTTTAAATTTGCTGCTGATCACACAACTGTTGAATGGAAGTTAGATGTTTATGATGATAATGGTACAAGAACAGCTGTTGTTGCGACAGATCGAGATCCATATGGGGTAGATAATGGTGTATATGCTCAAAATAAACTTTCTGTGAAAGGAGAAAAAGTTATAGATATTCATTCTCATTTGCCCGGAGGAACGAAAGGTGGAGCTGGTAATGATTTTAACTTAGCTAAGCCACAACGTAAGAATGCTGTGTATATGAAAGATAACCGTGTGAGTACTGATAAAAAGGGTATGATATATGAATATATCAAAAATGCAAGTCGGGTAAATTCTATTCGTGTATATGATGCTACAGATTTATTGCAATATATAAAACGTAAATGATATGCTTATGAGAAAATTAGTCTATGTTGTTCTATTAATTATACTGGGGGGATGCATATCCCCCTCCCCTTCTTTGGAAGATATTCATCAGCGTGTAGCAAAACAGGTGGAAGTGCTGATAGATAGTGGCTATTTACTTACGACATATATAGAAATAGATGAAGTGTTTTCGACAGATTCTAATTCACTTTATTATATCGGTGAATCAGATTCTCCTGGTTCTGATGGTGCTGAGTTACCTTCCAGAGTGATAAAGTATAAAGAAAGATATCTTTGCTTTATCGAATTAGATGAGCCTGAAATGTCACGCACAGAATTGTTTGAGAGAGGTTTTGTTTCGGACTCTAACTTTCATGAAAATTTATGTTTAAACAGAGGTCGTGATTGGCTGTTGGCTCTTCGAAAATATGAAGATAAACATATCTTAGTAAAGATGTTGCCTAATTATTATCGTCTATTTGAATATCCGGAACTTTGGTCGTATTTTTCTGGAGATATACCCCAGGAGAAAACTGCATTGATGGGATTGACTTCGCACGATATTATTGTTCCCAGTTCATATATTCCGGACCTTTTTGAACTTGAGATTGATAGTCTGAAGAATTATGTAGAAAGATTCTCAGGAGAAATATTTGTAAGAAATCAGACTGATTCCGTTTTGCTATTATCGAGGAATTCAGCGAGGAGTATGTGCTATGCTGTAATAAATGGACCGGATACATTAAAATTGGTTTTGAGGGATTCACTTCCAGTTGCTATTGCCCCTCATGATTTTAAATCCTTGAAATATGATAGTGAACCTCCCCATTCATTTCTTCAGAATTTACCGGATAAGGATATTTGGATGTCTATGTATAAGCTGTTTAGCGATTCGACTTTTTGCTTCTTGAATATTAATAATATCCCACAGAAATTTAGAATAATGCATAATGATGCAGTTTATTCGAGTGACTTAAGAGATTCTTTATCAAAAAGGGTAAGGTATATTTATAATAAAGGGGTTTATGATAAAGAAGAGAGAATACGACGTTTTTTTAAGTGGGATTAGAATTACAGCAGTTTAAATGAAGTTGGCTATATTGAAGATGGGCAGTATTCTTTTTATCTTCAGGATCATCAGGGTAATAGCCGTGTGGTAGCAAAGTTTGATGGAACAGTTGTCCGGACTAATCACTATTATCCTTATGAGGTGTCATTTGCAGAGAGTACATTAGTAGATAAACATTCGTAAGTATAACGGTAAAGAACTTGATAGGAAGAATGGTCTTGATTGGTATGATTATGGGGCGCGTATGTATGATGCAGCGCTTGGTAGATGGCATGCGGTTGATCCGATGAGTGAGAAGTATTATTCAATTAGTTCGTATGTATATGGATTAAATACACCACATAATTGTATTGACCCCGATGGGCAGAAGATTATTTTTGTTAATGGGTATTTAGGGTTTGGATCTCCTAGAGGAGGTGGCACTTATTGGGGAGGAGTAAATAGTTCTTTTGTTAAAGGTGCAAAAAACTTTTTTAATGATCAAAGTGCCTATTTCACCGACTTTGATTTTAACTATTTGCGTAGTTCTACCTTTTTAAGAAATTTAGATGGATATGCATATGCTAAAGAAAATTACAAACAATTGATAATGGGTATGAATCCACAAGAGGATGTATTCCGAATTATTTCTCATAGTATGGGAGGTGCTTTTTCAGAAGGTATTATTCGATATTTAAAAGAGCAAGGTTGGAATGTTGATTTCTCAATTCATCTAAATACATGGTTGCCTTCTGAATTGATGGGCTCGGTTGGAACATTTTTGATTGATGCTACGATTACTAATGATTGGGTACAAGGATTAAGTCTTCCAATAGATGGTAGCAGAGATATTCCTAATGCGAATTATAAAATAAGAAAGAAAAGCAATGAAGGGTATCAATATAGGCATAGAGATTGGATTGATAGTGGAAGTTTTTGGAATGCTAACAATGGTATAACTTGGAATCAACTTATGCCAATCTTAGATTCATGGTTAATACAAAATCCAAATATACAAATAAATTATGGACAATAACATATTGAAAATTATTTTCAGAGTAGTTGCAGTGCTACTAAGTTTAGGTGCATTATTTTTTCAATTAATTAATTTTGTTTTTGGGACTATGGTTAAAAATGTCTCAGATATGCAAGATGATTATTGGTATTATGGTACAGAACTTATACCTCATTTATTTACGATTATTATTATTATCTGGTTTGTAGTATTCCAAATAAGGAAGATTATAAATATGAAATAATTATAGATATTTTGATATAGATTGGCCTCTTGCATTAATAAGTGTTACCCTGACATGAAGCGATATATATACTCATGTTGGGGTACCTTTTATTCGAGGAGCTATGTGAAAATTGATTTATTTAGATAATATGAATTTTAATACTGAATTAAAAAAAAATATAGGTTGTAACATCGTATATAGTAGTTCTGATGGAGGTAATTACTCAATTATTCTTATGGAATTTGATAGTGGGAATCGTATAATGACATATTGCTATTGGGAAGTTCAGAAAGATGGAAAATGAATTGCTACATCAGAAGATGATATTACAGCTGTCATGGTTTGATGGCACGAACAATTTGACTTTTCGAGAGTCAAAAGGTTGTGGATCTTGAAATAGATGAATCACTTAATTTATTCATTGAAGTAGAGGATGGGTTGAAATAAAGTAAATTTTTCATTTTGGTGATTATGAGAAAAGTGATTATTTCTTTGATATACGTATCAATAGTATTGACTATTCCCCTGGCAGTTGCCTGTCAGGGGGTAAATTTTACCTACCAATGCTATGAATTACAAAGATAAATATATTCTTTTTTATTTGGAAGGGAAAAAAGCGCTGAGTGAAAAGAGAGTTAGTAGAATATTAGGTATTTCATATCCAGATGATATGCCTGATGGCTATCATGGACAAGATCCACGAATATGGGTATACATCAAAGATAAGTAATTAGATAAATCAGCTTTTACACAAATAGGTTATGACACTGAAATTAACTAGAATTTTCATTTGAGATATTTTAATGGTGGAGAAAAAATCTGCTGTAATTGATATCATAGCTTGTGGCAGCCTATTAAATTAGAAGATACGTTCCCGCATGAATGCCCTCACAAATTATATGTTCTATTTTGAAGATTACTTTTAAAAAGGGGATGTTAAGACTTATCCTGATAGAAGAAATACTGCATAAAAAGATGCAAGAATATGCAGGAATAATCTTGCTTTTGGATATAAATAGGTGAAATATGCATGATAACTACCAATGTTAGGAGACGTTTCATTTAAAGAAAAGCTTCGTTGGTTTTAAAGGAACGACTCGTTGGTCGGTGAGAAGCACTTCGCTTCATTTAAAGGAATGGGTAAAAAGGTACTTTGAGTGCTTGTTTTGCTCCGGATGTCGTCAGTTACAGAAGAGTTTGAAAATGTTAGATTGAAAGTTAAATGATGAAATACATATTCGGAATTTATGTTTTTGATCTTATCTGTGTTTTATTGATCGCTATAAAGTAAAATCTGTGTGATTCGGAAATATGCCAATCGCGAATCCTTCCGTTTTTCCTGTTCAGTCCGTACTTGTGTTGTATATTTCTGATTCTACGAGATGATTCCTATCCATTCTTCATGTACTGAGAAATGGCTGTTCTGATTGAGGGAAGTTGATTCACATTTAATTTCATTCTCTGTTTTGAGATACACTTTGAAATAAGTGTCAGAGTAACGTTATATTATTAAAAGTACTTAACGAAAGCCCAATCCATCACTTTTTATTTGTTTCTTTGCACCAAATTCGGGAATAGTGTTGTCTTGTGAATCGAGGCAGCACTTAATTTTGCTTAGAAATTAATGGAGAAACTCATTATAAATGCTTGTCCGGTGTGTGGCAGTACGCACTTGAAACGCGTCATGACTTGTACGGATTTTTATGCTTCGGGCGAACAGTTTGAACTGTGTTCGTGTGAAGACTGCGGATTTACGTTCACGCAAGGTGTGCCGGTAGAAGCAGAGATAGGCAAGTATTACGAGACTCCCGATTACATTTCCCACACTGATACGCGCAAGGGCGCGATGAATACCATCTACCATTATGTACGTTCCTATATGCTGGGTCGCAAAGCGCGTCTGGTAGCAAGAGAAGCACACCGTAAAAGAGGGCGTTTGCTCGATATCGGGACGGGAACCGGATACTTTGCCGACACCATGGCACGCCGTGGATGGAAGGTGGAAGCAGTGGAGAAAAGTCCGCAGGCACGTGCTTTTGCAAAGGAGCATTTCGATTTGGACGTAAAACCCGAATCCGCTTTGCAGGAGTTTGCTCCCGGCAGTTTTGATGTGATCACCCTTTGGCACGTGATGGAGCATCTGGAACACCTCAATGAAACATGGGAAATGCTTCGTGAACTGCTGACAGAGAAAGGGATGCTCATTGTGGCAGTGCCCAACTGTTCTTCCTATGATGCAGGACGTTATGGTGAATATTGGGCGGCATACGATGTCCCCCGCCATCTCTGGCATTTCACTCCCGTCACTATTCAGCAGCTGGCTTCCCGTCATGGATTCATTATGGCGGCTCGTCATCCGATGCCGTTTGATGCGTTCTATGTATCGATGTTGAGTGAGAAACATCGCGGCAGTTCGTGCAGTTTCCTCAAAGGGATGTATGTGGGGACGCTTGCGTGGTTCAGCACGTTGGGGCGGAAAGAACGGAGCAGTTCGATGATTTACGTATTCCGGAAAAAAAGATAGCGCATGGGAAATAAAAACAGATATAAGTCGAAGTCACTGTTCGATATGCAATTCATAACGTCCAGTATCAGTACGACATTGGTGTTGCTGCTGTTGGGGCTGGTTGTGTTCTTTGTGCTCACAGCGCACAATATGTCTGTATACGTCCGCGAAAATATCAGTTTCTCCGTTCTTATCAGTGATGACATGAAGGAGGCGGATATTCTGAAACTCCAGAAGAAACTGAATCAGGAACCTTTTGTGAAGCAGTCCGAGTACATCTCCAAAAAACAGGCTCTGAAAGAGCAGACGGAGGCGATGGGCACCGATCCCGAAGAGTTTCTTGGCTATAACCCTTTCACGGCCTCCCTTGAAATCAAACTTCACTCCGATTATGCCAATTCCGACAGTATCGCGAAGATAGAGAAAATGATCAAGAAGAACTCTAACATACAGGATGTGCTCTATCGGAAAGAGCTGATCGATGCCGTCAATGAGAATATACGGAACATCAGCCTTGTGCTGCTGGCGCTGGCGGTGGTGCTCACCTTCATATCCTTTGCACTGATTAACAATACGATACGGCTTGCCATCTACTCCAAGCGGTTCCTCATTCATACCATGAAGCTGGTGGGTGCCAGCTGGAGTTTTATCCGCGGACCTTTCCTGCGGAAAAACGTGTGGAGCGGCGTATTGGCAGGTATGCTTGCCGATGCCATTCTGATGGGAACTGCCTACTGGGCGGTGACGTACGAGCAGGAGCTGATTCAGGTCATCACACCCGAAGTGATGCTCATTGTCTGCGGCAGCGTGCTGGTATTCGGAATAGTGATAACGTGGTTGTGTGCTTACATCTCGATGAATAAATATCTGAGGATGAAAGCCAATACCTTATATTATATTTAGGAGAATAACATATAGTTGGAAATTTAGTAACTTGTAACAAAATAAGCTTATGTCTGACAAACAGAAATTTGCCTTCGATAAAGTGAACTTTATCTTGCTCGCGATAGGGATGGCGATTGTCATTATCGGATTTCTATTGATGACGGGACCTACGTCGTCCGAAACGGTTTTCGAACCGGATATTTTCAGTGTACGCAGAATCAAGGTAGCACCTGTTGTTTGCCTGTTTGGCTTTATATCGATGATATACGCAGTGTTGCGTAAACCTAAAACAAAAGAATAATAAAAAGAAATTATGAGTTGGTTGGAAGCAATGATCCTCGGATTGATTCAGGGATTGACAGAGTATTTGCCTGTAAGCAGCAGTGGCCATCTGGCCATCGGATCGGCATTGTTTGGGATACAAGGGGAAGAGAATCTGGCATTTACGATTGTCGTGCATGTAGCTACCGTATGTAGTACGCTGGTGATTCTGTGGAAAGAGATTGACTGGATTTTCAAAGGATTATTCAAGTTTCAGATGAACGATGAGACTCGTTATGTGATCAATATCGTGATTTCGATGATACCGATTGGTATTGTAGGCGTATTCTTTAAAGATTATGTAGAAGCTATTTTCGGTTCGGGACTGATGATTGTAGGCTGCATGCTGTTGCTGACTGCTGCCCTGCTGTCATTCTCGTACTATTATAAGCCACGTCAAAAGGATAAGATTTCGATGAAAGATGCCTTTATCATTGGTCTGGCACAGGCTTGTGCGGTGTTGCCGGGGCTGTCCCGTTCGGGATCTACTATTGCTACGGGACTTCTGTTGGGAGATAACAAGGCAAAACTGGCGCAGTTCTCTTTTCTGATGGTGATCCCTCCCATTCTCGGGGAAGCGTTGCTTGATAGTGTAAAGATGATGAAAGGTGAAGATGTAGTGGGGGATATCCCTGCGTTATCATTGGTTGTTGGCTTTCTGGCGGCTTTTGTAGCCGGTTGCCTTGCCTGCAAGTGGATGATTAATATTGTGAAGAAAGGAAAGCTGATCTACTTTGCCATCTATTGTGCAATAGCGGGATTGGCAGTAATTATTACGCAGTTGTAAGTCGTGAGTCATTTTACTCCCACTCACAACTCGTTATTTATAACTCTATAACGTGAATTTTAAAAAAGGAGAAGTACTGTTTTTCAATAAACCTCTCGGCTGGACATCATTTAAGGTAGTAGGACACGTCCGCTATCATATCTGCCGCCGGATAGGAGTGAAAAAACTGAAAGTAGGTCATGCCGGAACGCTCGATCCTCTCGCCACGGGAGTGATGATCCTCTGCACCGGCAAGGCTACGAAACGAATAGAAGAATTTCAGTATCATACCAAGGAATATGTAGCCACGCTCCGGTTGGGCGCTACCACTCCCTCGTACGACCTGGAACATGAAATAGATGCCACCTACCCTACCGGACATATCACCCGGGAGCTGGTGGAAGAAACACTGACGCACTTCCTTGGTGCCATCGAGCAGGTGCCCCCTGCCTTTTCCGCCTGCATGGTGGACGGCAAGCGCGCTTATGAGCTGGCACGTAAAGGCGAAGAGGTGGAACTAAAGGCGAAGCAACTTGTTATTGATGAGATAGAGTTGCTTGAATGCCGTCTGGACGATCCGGAACCGACGATCCGAATCCGCGTGGTGTGCAGCAAAGGGACGTATATCCGTGCCCTGGCCCGTGACATCGGCGAAGCGCTTCAGAGCGGAGCCCATCTGACGGAACTGATCCGCACACGTGTGGGGGATGTCCGTCTGGAAGATTGCCTGGACCCCGAACACTTTAAAGAGTGGATCGACCGGCAGGAAATAGAAAACGACGAAGATAATAATTAACGTAATAAGGAATAGATATGAAGCTATCACAATTCAAATTTAAGTTACCCGAGGATAAAATCGCTTTGCATCCTACGAAGTATAGAGATGAGTCGCGCTTGATGGTGTTGCACCGTCGTACTGGAGAGATTGAACACAAGATGTTCAAGGATGTTTTGAACTACTTTGATGATAAAGACGTATTTATATTCAACGATACGAAGGTATTCCCGGCACGTCTGTATGGTAATAAGGAGAAGACGGGAGCTCGTATCGAAGTATTCCTGTTGCGTGAGCTGAACGAAGAACTCCGTCTGTGGGATGTGCTGGTAGATCCTGCCCGTAAAATCCGTATCGGCAACAAGTTGTATTTCGGTGCCGACGACTCGATGGTAGCGGAAGTAATAGACAACACCACTTCCCGCGGCCGTACGCTCCGTTTCCTTTATGACGGACCGCACGATGAGTTCAAGAAAGCCCTCTATGCTCTGGGTGAGACTCCCCTGCCCCATTCCATCATCAACCGTCCTGTAGAGCCGGAAGATTCGGAACGTTTCCAGTCCATCTTCGCCAAGAACGAAGGTGCGGTAACTGCTCCGACAGCCAGCCTGCACTTTAGCCGTGAGCTGATGAAGCGTCTGGAAATCAAAGGTATTGATTTCGCTTATATCACCTTGCATGCCGGTCTGGGCAACTTCCGTGATATCGACGTAGAAGACTTGACGAAGCATAAGATGGACTCCGAGCAGATGATTGTAAACGCGGAAGCTGTCAATACGGTCAACCGTGCCAAGGATAAGGGTAAAAACGTGTGTGCGGTAGGTACAACTGTGATGCGTGCTATCGAAAGTGCGGTGAGCACCGACGGACATTTGAAAGAATTTGAAGGCTGGACCAACAAGTTTATCTTCCCTCCGTATGAGTTTACTGTGGCCAATTCGATGATTTCCAACTTCCATATGCCATTGTCTACACTGCTGATGATTGTGGCCGCTTTCGGTGGTTACGAACAGGTGATGGATGCTTATCATGTAGCGTTGAAGGAAGGTTATCGCTTCGGTACATACGGTGATGCGATGCTGATTCTGGATAAATAAACGAAAAGATACCGCTATGAAAATCTGTCCCAAATGCCACGAAGAAGCATTCGACTTATACGTCTGCCCGAAATGTGGCAAAGTAGAGTTCTTTGTTCCTTTGGACAGGGAGCGGGAGTTTAAGGTAGAATAGACCGGTAATGGCGAAAGTGTATATAAGTCTCGGCACTAATCTGGGAGATAAAGAACAGAATCTCCGGACTGCCGTGCAAAAGATAGAGGAGCAGGTAGGGAAAGTCATTTCCCTGTCTGCTTTTTACATCACTGCCCCTTGGGGATTCGATTCGGAGCATAGTTTCTTGAATGCGGCGGCGTGTGTAGAAACGGAACTGTCGCCTCTGGAAGTACTGCAGAAGACGCAGGAGATCGAACGTGAACTGGGACGTACGCATAAGTCTGTCGGTGGCGTATATAGCGACCGGCTGATTGATATAGACCTGCTGCTTTATGATGATCTGATACTTTCGGTTACTTCTCCTTCCGGAGCAGCACTCAACCTCCCCCACCCTTTGATGGCGGAACGTGACTTCGTAATGCGCCCCTTAACGGAGATTGCCCCCGAACTGGTGCATCCGGTATTGGGAAAGACAATGAAGGTGCTGCTGGCGCAGATAGAAAAATAATACAGCATTCTCTTCCCCTTGCTTATCCTTTTACTTTTTACTTTTCTTTTCGGCGATAAACCTCGGCAGATAAGCCACACAGCCTACCAATACTGCATATAACAAGTGAATATCCTGAAACTCAATCTTCAGGAAGTGGCATACAATGGCGTAAATGGCAATGGTGAATCCTATATAAAGCGCCAGTACAAAAAGAGTTCTTAATTTATTGTTGATAATCATATTTTTTTCTGTTTAGGATTAGGATGGCGGAGGAATAAATGACGGTTCAGAAGGCAGATGATAGTTCCGCCGATTCCTCCTTTTGCAAACTCATACGTCCATGAAAATTCGTCTCCTTTCCAGAAATAATCCATGACGAGGAAGATGATGACCAGAAGGATAATGGAAAATACATATTGCATTAATGTAATTGTTCTCATACCAATTTCCTGTATATATGTGTTAAACATTGCCCAAAGATAAATATAATCTCCGAATAATACCTATCTTTGTCCCCGAAATGAAAGTGTGGACAGATTTGAGCAGCTTGCAACCACGGAAAAAAATGCTAAAACACGTCTTGTTGACGCCTTTTCGGCAATGCTTCCGCAGCTCTCTTCCTCCCCTCTTTATTTTCCCAATTTTAATTTTCAATTTATAATCTTTAATTTAAAAAGATGGGATACTTATTTACATCCGAATCGGTGTCGGAAGGACACCCCGACAAGGTAGCCGATCAAATATCGGACGCCGTGCTTGACAAACTGTTGGCTTACGACCCCAGTTCTAAAGTAGCTTGCGAAACACTAGTAACTACCGGACAGGTAGTATTAGCGGGTGAAGTGAAAACTAAAGCGTACGTTGACCTCCAGCTCATCGCACGTGAAGTGATTAAGAAAATCGGTTACACTAAAGGAGAGTACATGTTCGAAAGTAACTCTTGCGGTGTGCTTTCTGCCATTCATGAGCAAAGTCCCGACATCAACCGTGGCGTAGAGCGTCAGGACCCGATGGAACAGGGTGCGGGCGATCAGGGCATGATGTTCGGCTATGCAACGAACGAGACAGAAAACTATATGCCGCTTTCGCTTGATCTGGCACACCGCATTCTGCAGGTGCTGGCTGATATCCGCCGCGAAGAAAAGGTGATGACCTACCTCCGTCCGGACGCCAAGAGCCAGGTGACGATTGAATATGACGACAACGGAACTCCTGTCCGTATTGATACTATTGTTGTTTCTACGCAACACGATGACTTTATTCAGCCGGCTGATGACTCTGCCGAAGCACAGCTCAAAGCTGACGAAGAAATGCTGTCTATCATCCGTCGTGACGTTATCGAAATCCTGATGCCCCGTGTCATTGCTTCTATCCATCATGATAAAGTACTGGCATTGTTCAATGATCAGATCGTCTATCACGTCAATCCGACCGGAAAGTTCGTGATCGGTGGTCCTCACGGAGATACCGGTCTGACAGGCCGCAAGATTATTGTGGATACTTACGGTGGCAAAGGCGCTCACGGTGGTGGTGCTTTCTCCGGAAAAGACCCCAGCAAGGTGGACCGTAGTGCCGCTTATGCTGCCCGTCACATTGCTAAGAATATGGTTGCGGCAGGTGTTGCCGACGAAATGCTTGTACAGGTGAGCTATGCTATCGGTGTAGCACGCCCGATCAACATCTTCGTGGACACTTACGGGCGTAGCCACGTGAATATGACCGATGGCGAGATTGCCCGTGTAATCGACCAGTTGTTCGACCTTCGTCCGAAAGCTATCGAAGAGCGTCTGAAACTTCGTAACCCGATCTATCAGGAAACTGCCGCTTATGGCCACATGGGACGTGAGCCGCAAGTGGTATCGAAAACGTTCTTCTCCCGCTATGAGGGCAATAAGACCGTAGAAGTAGAACTCTTTACATGGGAGAAACTGGACTACGTGGATAAGATCAAGGCAGCTTTTGGTCTGTAATTTTATTTGAAATCAGCTTATAGCTTTACGGCTATTTAGTCCATAGTGAGCCGCAATCTCATCTCTTCTTATACGGGAGAGATGGATTGCGGCTTTTGTTATTCGGGCGATTTTATAAGTTACGACTTATAAATAGGTTGAATTTGAACTGTTTATAAGTTATGATTAATAAAATCGTTATATTTGTTGCGGTTGACAAACTTGTAAACAGCAGATGACTATTTTTTGATTTCTGACACAAAGTATGGGTTGTGATATATAGTACATGACTTGGTTGTGAGAAGTACTTCAGTTGCTGGGTTTCAGTACTACAGTTAGGTTGATGATGTATAACGTTTGGGGCGGAGATGTACAACAATTGAATGAAAGATGTATGACTTTTATTCTATGCTATTATTATCCTGTAATCTGCATTCAGCTTTTTCAGTTTCGTCCGCAAGCTCCCTGTCAGAAGGGGATAGCGGCTGAAAACACTGCTTTACAACCCCGTCTCTGACATACTTTGAAAGGGGGCAGGTGGTTTCAGTTCTTTCAGCCCTGACATACGGGCTAAATTTTGTAAGCCCTGAGCTGAACTTCATTCATCGCCGAGCTAAAGTCTGTTCGCCTCCGAGGTGAAAGTTGGCGAGCTGCCGGCTTATTTCAGATCAATCAAGCGAAGAGTGTGTTCTGATCAAACAGAGGGTCTGTTTGCCTTGGATACAGGCTCTGTTTATCTTGAATACAGGCTCTGTTTGAGGTAAATGCAGGTTCTATTTCAACTGTTGGCAGAGTTTATTCATTATACACAGTGACTCGGATAGTAATTAGCGGAAAGCCTGTGTAGGAATGAATAAAATATGGGGAGATTTCCAACTCCTTGAATGGTGCTGGCTGACTTGCGGAATGGTACTGGCTGACCTGCGGAATGGTACTTTCTGACACACTGAGAGGTACCATCTGATATCTTGAACGGTATCAAGTTCGAAATTGTTTTTGGGGACTGAAAGGACTGAAGCACCTTACTCCCTTCATAAAGCTTCAAGAATGGAGTTGTAAAACTGTGCCTTCAGCCGCTATCCCCTTCCGACAGGGCGTTTGCGGGTGAAACTGAAGATTCTGAATGCGGGTATTTCTTCTTTGTGTGGAATATCAGAGATTTAGTTCATCTTTTTAAAAAGAGACAATGAAGTCATCTAGGTTTGCGGGTGTCCCTTCTTTATTGAATATCTTCTTATAAAGCTGTTTTCTGCTCATAGATACAGCGCTTTGTGTACGACATACCAATTGTGAAATTGTAGAAACTGGAATTTTAATTTTTAACAGTAAACAAATACGTAGTTCCATCTTGGTAATAGAGGGATGCAGTATGAATAACTTGTTGGTGAAATTGTCATATGTATCATTAATGATATTTTCTAGTTCTTTCCATTCTGTTTCGGTGAGTCTGATCGAGGAATCTTCTATCGCACGATAACAATAAGCATAAATATCAGACCTTCTAAGCGCTTCCTCAAGTAATGCTTGTTCTCTTTGTGATGTTTCGATAGCTTGATTGGTTTGTTCTAGCTTTTCCTTTTTTGCAAGTAAAAGTTTTTGTTGTAAATCATTGTTTTCCTGTTCGAACGATTTTACCTTTTCTTTTAATTCTTCAATTTTTTTCTTGTTTTCTTCTATATATAGTTGGCTTTTCCGATATTGTTGTTCGTTAATCTCATGAAGTTTTTTCTCTTGTTCCCGAATCATAGCTTTCCTGTTTCTATTATATCGAATAAGGATGATAACTCCTAAAACGATGGCAATAACAATAAAGATGATCCATGCTCGTTGTTCTGCATTTTTCTTGCGCAAATATTCTTTTTCTTTCTCAATATGTTGGTAATCATACAAAGCCTTTATTTTTCGCAAAGATTCTGTGTTGGATATGTCGTAAATGCTATCAGAACATTCTGTATATTTCTCCAGATATGCTAATCCTTCTTCATAGTTGCCACGTTCTTTTTCTATTTCATATAAATTCCGATAGGCTCCTATGTCTGAATATACATTATTATGTCCTATATTTTTCTTGAAGTAATAGGCTGCTGAATCTTTTTGTCCTATACTTACATAGAAATTTCCCCAAACATCATAATTTATATCTTTCTCATCTTGCCATTTACTATTTGTTTCTTGTAGCGTTTTCAATGCTTCGTCATATTTTCCCATTTGAATATAGATGCCTGCCAATTCTTCGAGAATATTTACTTCCCTTTGTATGTCTCCATTGCTATTAGCTAATTGGTATGCTTTGTTATAATAATAGATTGTGCTGTCTGTTATCTCAAGTAAATTGAATGCTCTTCCTAAATCTCGTAGTGCATAAGCGCTAGTAAGACTGTCTTTGCCTAGTTGTAAGTAGTGATAAGCGTTTCGATAAGCTTGTAGTACTTCCTCTGTGAGACCTTCATAGGCAAATAGAGTTCCCATTTGGCTGTATATTCGCCCCAATAAAGCGTAGTTCTTGCTATCTGTAGAGATATCAAAAGCTTTGTGGAAATAAGAAAGTGCTGTAGGACCTTCATGAAGATCAAGGTATACTCTGCCTGTGTAATAATAGGATTTTATCAGTTTGTCCTTATCATTTTCTCTTTCATAATAATCAGTGACGGATAACATTAGAGAATCAGACGTATGAGGCACGTAACATCTGTCACGTGCCTCTGTTAACAGCAGGTAATAGTACATTCTTGCTGATTGTGATTCCTTTGTGATACTCTCACTCAGAGAGTCTAAAATGGTTAATGCACTATCTGGATATTCTTTAATAATATTTTCCACCCGCAGTATTGTGTTGGGGTATGGGGCAGTGCATGAGAATAGGCATATAATGCTTAAATAGAATAGTATAAATTTTCGTCTTTGTTTCATTTGAATGTATGTATCATTGCGATTTTATTTGCGCAAATATACACATATATCAAGACTTATAATATAAAACAACCGATAATATAGTTTTCGCCGGATTTTATTTCGATAATATATTCTCCGGAAGATATATTTTCCAGAGTAAATACATGTTCATTGTTAGCTTGAATACTTGTAAGGTCTAGGTAGATAGTTTTGTTGAAGGAATCCTTTACTTCAATTATAATGTTTTCTAAATCTATATTAGCATGAATAAAGAGTGTACTCCCTTCGTAGTAAAGATTAAGGGGGGTAGATATTGGCACTCTAGTACTTGCTTTTACTTCCCAAGACTCTCTTTTTATTCTGATGCGATTTTTAGCTTGGAGTGCTGTGCATCCTAATACTGCAATAATTGCAATAAATAGTAGTTTTTTCATCATGATCGTTCTTTTATTTTTTTTGCAAATTAAAGGCTAATTGTCTGATTGTTTAGTATGGATGAGTTCAGAAATAATTCAGTTTTTAGATCAAATGGCATTTTTTATTTCTGAATTATTACTGAATTGAATATCTAGGTCGATACCTCCATTATCTCTACTTTTGTAGCAGATAATCTGGTCAAAGTTTTGGTAAGGGTATTTTGAGTACAGGATTATTGAAGGATAGAAAAAGCCATTAAATAATTGAGTCATAAAAAATAGCATAAAGATAGTTGCAACTACGAATTGATATTAACTAAAAAAGAAAAAACAATGAAAAAACTATTTTCAACACTGACACTAACAGTATGTTTAGGTGCATTTATTTCTTGTACCAATGATGAACAGGAAGTGAATATGGTTAAACCGACGAATGCTAATTCTGAAATAGAAGTAATAAACGACGGTACTATGATTAAATTTAAAGATGTGGAATCGTACGAGAATGCTCTTTTGAAAGTGAGTGCAATGTCTACTTCAGAACAAGTTAGTTTTCTTAATTCATTATCTTTTAAGTCTCAGATGATTCTGATGCAAGAAGCGGATGGTGAGTTGGATAAAATCTGTAATCAAGCTGCTGATAAAGCGGAGTTTGATGTTCTATATGAGAAATATAAACATAAATATGGTGATGTATTTATGTTTAATACTATCGATGCTACTGATCTGTCACCTTATTCAAGGCTTGTTTATGTAGCCAATGAATACTTTGTTAATATGAAAGGTGAATTTATGATTGGCGATTCTTTGGTTGTGGATAAGGTATATACTGACTTTAAAGAGCGTCAACAACAATTTACGGTTTCTACTCGTTCGTCTGTTTCAGATTTAAGTTCTATAAACGAAGCATATAGTCGTCAAAAAGATAGAAAAGTAGGATTA
Organism: Bacteroides sp. B1-V-101; assembly: GCF_023656585.1. Classification (NCBI taxonomy): domain Bacteria; kingdom Pseudomonadati; phylum Bacteroidota; class Bacteroidia; order Bacteroidales; family Bacteroidaceae; genus Bacteroides; species Bacteroides sp. B1-V-101. The sequence goes on from NZ_JAMOKH010000002.1 coordinate 146,452, forward strand.
TATTTATCTGTTTCATCAGGAATAATACATGCTAATTTTACTTCGCAAAAGAAAGGAGTCTTTGGATGGAGCCGTTACTCTACGACATACCATGCTAAAGTAAACCTTCGTGGTTTTGAGTTTGCTCAAGGAGAATTACTGGGGTATGGTCCAGTGTATGTAAATAAAGATGGTATTCCTTTTGCTATTGATACCAAAGAAATGGGTGGAAATGTAACCAAAGTTTTTGGACGTAAGTTAGCACAAGAGTGTACGGGTACAATAGAAATCTGGTCTCGGGGTGTGCCGTATGACCAAAGAGGATTTGCCACTGTGAGATTATAAAAGTGTAAATGAGGACGAAAGTAGCAACAACCATAAACTCTTTTGTCCTCATCATTTGTATATTAAATAATAAAAACTGAACTTCTAATGAAAACAATTACTAATTTAATATTTATAGCTTTGCTATTTGTTACAGCATCATTATCTGCACAGGAACATGGTCCTGTTTTAGGAGGCTCTTTAGGAACATTGCATGAAAAAGTGAGTGTGGTTTCCAGTAATTTTGAGGGATATAAACTTCATTATCATATTGGATATGCTTATCGGCAGTATTGGGGTAATCGTAAATTTGCAATGGATGGCATTGCTCTTTTTGGCTCGCAGGGGACTGATTATCAAGCCTTCAATTCGGATAGTCCTAAGTATAGTGTAAACGGAAAATATCTATCAATAGGGACTGTGTTCAGTTATGAATGTTTTTCTAATTTTAGACTTGGAGTCGGAGCAGATGTGGCTTGGTATGTAAATCGATTGGGTGCATCTACTTATAATAGCAAAAAAAATGCGATCGATATACCTATTGTGGCAAGAGTTAGTTATACGCTGAAATGGCTTGAACTACAACTATCTTATAAACAAGGTACTTGCAATCTGATGAATACTAGTGGTGTTGGAAAAGTAACTTCACGAAATATTCAATTTTCTGTTTTTATGCCAATATTTAAATAATGAGTGTTGAAGTAGGAGAATATAGGCTTGATTGTGCTATTTATAGAAATAGAATATGCAGTCTTGCCTTTGTGTTTATTCTTCTATCTTCACTTTGACATAAATTGCACATTCATTTTGATATGTATATGATTTCTTTGTACTTTTGTACCCATTCATCCAGTAAACTTGCAAAAGACAATGAATCAGATACATTCCGTATGCGTATACAGCGCATCCAGCACTAAGATAGCCCCCGTATATTTTGAAGCAGCCGAAAAACTCGGCCGCCTGCTTGCCAAACAACATATCCGTCTGATAAACGGTGCCGGAAGCATCGGACTGATGCGCTCCGTAGCCGACGCAGTTCTGAAGAATGGCGGTGAGGTGACAGGTGTTATCCCCCACTTCATGGTCGAACAGAACTGGCATCACACAGGGTTGACGGAATTGATCGAAGTCACTTCCATGCACGAACGCAAGCAGAAGATGGCGAATCTGAGCGACGGCATCATTGCCTTGCCGGGCGGATGCGGCACTCTGGAAGAATTGCTTGAAATCATCACATGGAAACAGCTCGGACTGTATCTGAATCCGATTATCATTCTGAATATAAACGGCTTTTTTGATCCGCTGTTCCAAATGCTCGAACGGGCAATAGAGGAAAACTTCATGCGCCAGCAACACGGTGATATATGGAAAGTGGCACAAACACCGGAAGAAGCGGTGGAGTTACTTCAGACAACTCCCGTATGGGACGCTTCTATCCGTAAATTTGCAGCCATATGATAGCCGATATACTGAACTCCGGATTCGAGGGAATCCCTATCTCCTACTCTCCCCGTACGGATGATGTGATTGCCTTGACATTGCTTGCCTGCTTCTTTCTTTCCTCCATCGCTCTGGCTCGTGGAAAGAAGTTTCTCACCCAACAGGTGAAAGACTTTGTACTGCATCGCGAGCGGACAAGCATTTTTGATAGTTCTACGGCAGCCGATGTGCGCTATCTCCTCGTACTGGTAGTGCAGACCTGTGTATTGACAGGTATCGTGTTCTTCAATTATTTTCATGATACATGTCCGATGCTGATGACCAAGGTCTCCCCTCTCCTGCTATTGGGGATTTATGTCGGCTTCTGTCTTGCCTATTTTTTACTGAAATGGTTACTTTATATGTTCCTCGGATGGGTGTTTTTTGACAAAAACAAGACAAATATATGGCTGGAATCTTATTCTACGCTCATATATTACGTCGGATTCGCCCTTTTTCCTTTTGTTCTATTCCTTGTTTATTTCGATCTGAATCTGACCAATTTAGTGATAATCGGACTAATTATTCTAATTTTTACTAAAATATTGATGTTTTATAAGTGGGTAAAGCTTTTTTTTCATCAATTAAGTGCGGCTTTCCTATTAATTTTGTACTTTTGCGCTCTTGAAATCATACCCTGTCTGCTACTCTATCAGGGAATGATCCAGGTAAACAATGTATTGCTAATAAAAATTTAGGACGTTGAAAATTAAAAAAGTACTAGTTTCGCAGCCTAAGCCTGCGTCAGAGAAATCTCCCTATTACGACATAGCAGAGAAATATGGCGTAAAAATAGATTTCCGGCCGTTTATAAAGGTCGAGAGTCTTTCGGCGAAAGAATTCCGGCAACAGAAGGTTTCAATTCTTGATCACACTGCCGTTATATTCACTTCACGCCACGCAATCGATCACTTCTTTAATCTGTGTACGGAGCTGCGTGTGACTATTCCGGAAACAATGAAGTATTTCTGTGTCACAGAAGCGGTTGCATTGTACATTCAGAAGTATGTGCAATATCGCAAACGTAAAATCTTCTTCGGTGCTACCGGAAAGATTGAAGATTTGGTGCCATCTATCGTAAAGCATAAAACGGAGAAATATCTCGTCCCTATGTCGGACGTGCACAATGATGATGTGAAAAACCTGCTCGACAAGAATAACATACAGCATACAGAAGCTGTAATGTATCGCACAGTGAGCAATGACTTTACATCGGATGAGGAATTTGATTATGACATGCTCGTGTTCTTCAGCCCTGCCGGAGTGACTTCTTTGAAGAAGAACTTCCCGGACTTTGACCAGAAAGAGATCAGAATCGGTACCTTCGGGTCGACTACCGCGCAAGCTGTACGCGACGCCGGACTCCGTCTGGACCTTGAAGCACCGACTGTGCAGGCTCCGTCAATGACGGCTGCGCTTGATATGTTCATCAAGGAAAACAATAAATAAACAGCGTGAGCGTATATACTTTGCGTAAAGCCGAAAGGCTGAATAGTAAAATATTGATCGGAAAGATGTTCGAAGGCGGCCATTCCAAGTCGTTTTCCATCTTTCCGATACGCGTTGTATATATGCCCATAGAACAAGGTGAAGTGCCGGCAACGATACTTATCAGCGTATCGAAGCGGCGTTTCAAACGTGCTGTAAAGCGCAATCGGGTGAAGCGGCAGATACGCGAAGTCTACCGGAAGAACAAACAGCCACTGCTGGACGGTTTGCAAAACAAAGGGCAGCGTCTGGCAATTGCTTTTATCTATCTGTCGGACGAACTTGTAGCCACTGCCGAACTGGAAGAGAAAATGAAGACAGCGCTTTCGCGCATTTCTGAAAAGTTATCCTTATGAAACCCCGTGCTCACCGGGTGTCCGTCTGCTGGATGTCCCTGAAAAGTCTTGTGAGGAAGGTGTTTTCATTCTTACTGCTGATTCCTATCTATTTTTACCGGGTGTGTATTTCGCCCCTTACCCTTCCGTCTTGTCGGTTTACGCCCACCTGTTCGGCCTATGCGGTCGAAGCAATCAAGAAACACGGTCCCGTCAAAGGACTCTATCTGGCTGTCCGGCGTATCCTCAGATGTCATCCGTGGGGTGGTTCCGGTTATGATCCTGTGCCTTAAAAACGATTTACCCTAAAGAACGAGAGATATGGAGAATAATGCGAGTCATATTCTGGATATTCATACTCACAAGTCGGAGGATGTTTCCCACGGTAAAGCGATTATCAATTATCCATTACCGGTGGATGATTCGCTGTGCCTGTCGGCTTCGGATGTCAGGACGGCAGGTAAAGAGGGATATTTCTATTCGGCCGGCATTCATCCCTGGAAACTGACGGAGCGCAATGCGGAAGAGCAATTTGAACTTCTGCAGCAGTTGCTTGTGAAAGAGCAGTTTGTGGCGGTAGGAGAGGCGGGGCTCGATAAACTGACAGCTGCTCCGATGGAGCTTCAGGTAAGGATGTTTGAGAAGCAGGTGGAATTGTCGGAGAAGTATCGGTTGCCACTGATTATTCATTGTGTGAAGGCGATGGATGAGTTGCTGGCGGTGAGGAAGAAACTGAATCCGGCTCAGTCCTGGATTTGGCACGGCTTTCGCGGGAAACCGCAGCAGGCGGAGCAACTGATAAAAAACGGCATTTATCTTTCTTTCGGTGCGCACTATCCGGAGGAAACGGTGAAGGGAGTGTCTGTCGGTCACCTGTTTCTGGAGACGGACGACAGTCCGGTCGACATTGAAGAAGTATTGAGGCAGGTGGCGAAAGCACGAAGCACGGATGTGGAAGAGCTGCGGCAGGCGATTCGGGAAAATATTCAAAAAGTCTTTTTTAGGCGTTAAGAGTTGTATCTTCCGAGAAAGAGTCGTACTTTTGTCGCACATGGAATTGAAAGACAATAAAAACCTAATAAAAAGAGTAATACGATGAATTTTGTAGAAGAATTGAGATGGCGTGGCATGCTGCAGGACATCATGCCGGGAACGGAAGAGTTGTTAAACAAAGAGCAGGTGACTGCCTATTTGGGTATCGACCCGACTGCCGATTCGCTACACATTGGTCACCTTTGTGGAGTGATGATCCTGCGTCATTTACAACGCTGCGGCCATAAGCCGCTGGCACTCATCGGTGGCGCTACAGGTATGATTGGAGACCCTTCCGGAAAATCGGCAGAACGTAACCTGCTGAACGAGGAAACATTGCGTCACAATCAGGCGTGTATCAAAAAACAGCTTGCCAAGTTCCTCGACTTCGAGTCGGATGTGCCTAACCGTGCTGAATTAGTGAACAATTATGACTGGATGAAAGAGTTTTCTTTCCTTGACTTTGTTCGCGAAGTAGGTAAGCATATCACTGTAAACTATATGATGGCAAAGGATTCTGTAAAGCGTCGCCTCAACGGAGAAGCACGTGACGGACTGTCATTCACCGAATTTACTTATCAGCTGCTTCAAGGCTACGACTTCCTTCATCTGTATGAAACAAAGGGATGTAAACTTCAGATGGGCGGTTCCGACCAGTGGGGCAATATCACCACCGGAGCAGAATTGATCCGCCGTACCAATGGGGGAGAGGTGTTCGCGCTGACTTGCCCGCTGATTACAAAGGCTGACGGTGGTAAGTTTGGCAAAACTGAATCCGGAAATATCTGGTTGGACCCTCGTTATACTTCTCCCTATAAGTTCTACCAGTTCTGGCTGAACGTAAGCGACTCTGATGCAGAACGCTATATCAAGATTTTCACTTCGATCGAGAAGGAAGAAATCGAAGCATTAGTGGCCGAGCACCAGCAGGCTCCGCACTTGCGTGCTTTGCAGAAACGTCTGGCCAAGGAAGTGACTGTCATGGTTCACTCCGAAGAAGATTACAATGCAGCGGTAGATGCGTCTAATATCCTGTTCGGTAACGCTACTTCCGAGTCATTGCGTAAGTTGGATGAAGATACGTTGCTGGCTGTATTCGAAGGCGTTCCCCAGTTTGAAATCTCTCGTGACGCCTTGGCGGAAGGAGTGAAGGCTGTTGACCTGTTTGTTGATAATGCAGCTGTATTTGTTTCGAAAGGCGAAATGCGTAAATTGGTTCAGGGCGGTGGCGTATCATTGAATAAAGAGAAGCTGGAAGCTTTTGACCAGGTCATTACGACTGCCGATCTGCTTGACGAGAAATATCTGCTTGTTCAGCGTGGTAAAAAGAACTATTTTCTGCTGATCGCGAAGTAAAAATCAGCGATTTGCAAGGTGGCAAAGTAAAAAAGTAATCGAAATATTTGGAGGTTTGCTTGCAAACCTCTATCTTTGCACCGCTTTTTAACAGAAAGCGCATATGTTTGTCCTATGGTGTAATGGTAGCACAACAGTTTTTGGTTCTGTTTGTCTAAGTTCGAATCTTGGTAGGACAACCAAAAGGAAGCTCTGATAATCATTGATTATTGGAGCTTCCTTTTTTTATATCGTTTTGTATCATTGAAAATAGTCGTCAAACTCCTTCAAAACGTATTATAGTTCGTTAAAAAGATGTACATTGCATCAATTCTGGACATTTTTGGTGGATAATTGGAACAAAATTGCAAGGTTAACCCGTTTTCTTTTACTATTTTTGCATCGTGTACGTAAACGATGTGCATTTGAGAAAGAGAGCTTATTCAATAACTATAAATAAATAAGGTATGAAAACGAACTATGAAATTCGCTATGCTGCGCATCCCGAGGATGCAAAAAGTTATGATACTGCAAGAATCCGTCGCGATTTCTTAATCGAAAAAATATTTGTTCCCAACGAAGTGAATATGGTGTACTCCATGTACGACCGTATGGTTGTAGGCGGCGCGCTTCCGGTAGGAGAGGTGCTGACACTCGAAGCGATCGACCCGTTGAAGGCTCCGTTCTTCCTGACCCGTCGTGAAATGGGTATTTACAATGTAGGCGGACCGGGCGTAGTGAAAGCCGGAGACGCGATTTTCGAACTTGACTATAAAGAAGCCCTCTACCTTGGTTCGGGCGACCGTGTGGTGACGTTCGAAAGCAAGGACGCTTCCAATCCTGCCAAATTCTATTTCAACTCACTGACCGCACACCGCAACTATCCCGACCGTAAAGTGACGAAAGCGGATGCCGTAGTGGCTGAAATGGGCTCGTTGGAAGGTTCCAACCACCGTAACATCAATAAGATGCTGGTCAATCAGGTATTGCCTACCTGTCAGCTGCAGATGGGTATGACGGAACTTGCTCCGGGAAGCGTATGGAACACGATGCCTGCCCATGTGCACAGCCGTCGTATGGAGGCTTACTTCTACTTCGAAATCCCCGAAGAGCACGCTATCTGCCACTTTATGGGTGAGGTGGACGAAACTCGTCACGTATGGATGAAGGGCGATCAGGCGGTTCTGTCTCCCGAATGGTCGATCCACTCGGCTGCGGCTACCCACAACTATACCTTTATCTGGGGTATGGGCGGTGAAAACCTCGATTATGGCGATCAGGACTTCTCATTAATTACAGATTTAAAATAAACAACTACAATAGTTTTCATCATTTAATAACAAAAAATTATGAATCAGTATTTGAATTTTTCTTTGAAAGGTAAAGTAGCTCTCGTTACAGGTGCTTCTTACGGTATCGGTTTTGCAATTGCTTCTGCTTACGCGGAACAAGGCGCTACTGTATGTTTTAACGACATCAACCAGGAGTTGGTAGACAAAGGCATGGCTGCCTATGCTGAAAAGGGAATTAAAGCTCACGGTTATGTATGCGACGTAACAGACGAACCGGCTGTTCAGGCAATGGTTGCTACTATCGAGAAAGAAGTAGGTACGATTGATATCCTTGTTAATAACGCCGGTATTATCCGCCGTGTTCCTATGCACGAAATGGAAGCTGCTGACTTCCGTCGTGTGATTGATATCGACTTGAACGCTCCGTTCATCGTTTCTAAGGCTGTGTTGCCTGCCATGATGAAGAAGCGTGCCGGTAAAATCATCAACATCTGCTCTATGATGTCTGAGCTGGGTCGTGAAACTGTATCGGCTTACGCTGCTGCCAAAGGTGGTCTGAAGATGCTGACTCGCAATATCTGCTCTGAATATGGTGAATACAACATTCAGTGTAACGGCATCGGCCCGGGTTATATCGCTACTCCGCAAACTGCTCCTCTTCGTGAGAAACAAGCAGACGGAAGCCGTCACCCGTTCGATTCATTCATCTGCGCCAAGACTCCTGCCGGTCGTTGGTTGGATCCGGAAGAACTGACTGGTCCTGCCGTATTCCTGGCTTCTGAGGCTTCTAACGCTGTTAACGGCCATGTTCTTTACGTAGACGGTGGTATCCTGGCTTATATCGGAAAACAGCCGAAATAACGATAACAAGAGATTATTATAAGGTGATAGGGTGGTAAGGAGATTCTTTACCGCCTGTCACCTTATCGTTTTTCTGTTGAATAGTTTACGGTTTATATTTATCCCCTTTCGTTTTTTTACCTGATTCTATCCCCTTATTTGTTGTGTATAATATGAAGAAGATATTTATTCTGGCTGCTATTGCCCTGATGGGTTTTGCCTCTTGTGCTGACAGCAAGCAGTCAATGACGGTTACAGTAACCAATCCTCTGGCGCTGGAGCGCACAGGTGAAATGGTTGAGGTTCCGATGAGTGACGTTACAGCCAAGCTGCAGCTGGCTGATACGGCTCAGATCGTAGTGCTTGGTGAAGATGGTCAGCAAGTACCTTATCAAGTGACGTATGACGAGAAAGTGGTTTTCCCGGCTACGGTGAAAGCAAATGGCACAGCCACTTATACTATCCAATCCGGTACTCCCGACCCGTATAATGTAATTGCCTGCGGCCGCTATTATCCTGAACGTTTGGACGATGTGGCATGGGAGAATGACCTGGGCGGATACCGTGCCTATGGCCCTGCCTTGCAGAAGCGTGGTGAACGTGGTTTCGGCTACGACCTCTTTACGAAGTATAACGCTACGGAACCGATTCTTGAAAGCCTTTACGCTGAAGAACTGGATAAGGAAAAGCGTGCCAGAATTGCCGAACTGAAAAAGACAGACCCTAAAGCGGCTGCCGAACTGCAAAATGCCATCTCTTATCACATTGACCACGGCTACGGAATGGATTGTTATGCCGTAGGTCCTACGCTGGGCTGCGGTACAGCCGCTCTGATGGCGGGTGATACGATTATCTATCCTTATTGCTATCGGACACAGGAAATCCTTGATAATGGCCCGCTGCGTTTCACAGTGAAGCTGGAATTTAATCCGTTGACTGTTCGTGGCGATTCTAACGTGGTGGAAACGCGTGTCATCACATTGGATGCTGGTTCTTACCTGAATAAAACCGTTGTTTCGTATACTAACCTGAAAGAAGCGATGCCTGTGACTACCGGAATCGTTCTTCGTGAACCGGACGGTGTGGTTACAGCAGACGCTGCAAACGGCTATATCACCTATGTAGACCCTACAACCGACAGAAGCGGCGGTAACGGTGAGATATTTATCGGCGCTGCATTTCCTTCACTGGTAAAAGAGGCAAAGACCGTTCTTTTCCCGGAAAAGGAGAAGAAGGAGCTGCGCGGTGGAGCTGACGGTCATGTATTGGCAATCAGCGAGTATGAACCGGGCTCGGAATATACTTATTACTGGGGTTCTGCCTGGGATAAGGCTGCTATCAAGACGGTTGATGCGTGGAATGCGTATATGGCTGAGTATGCGCAGAAGGTGCGTACACCGTTGACGGTGACTTACTAAGACGGTAGTTAATAAACTCTGGTACAAGCATTCTAATATGTCACGACAGGTCTTAATATCTGACTTCTCAGGTATTAATACTTGTCGCGTCAGTTATTAATACCTGAGAAGTCAAGTATTAATAGCTGATAACCCAGTTATATAAGGCTCTCCTTATTTCATTCGAAAGGCTGAAATAAGGGGAGTTTTATTGTCGGGTAGAATATGGGTATAACAAGAAAAACGGTTTTATAAGAGATTTCCTAGTGTGAGTACTATATAAACGAATAATGCAGTACTTAAAATGTATATCCTATCACTCCTGACCATCCATTAACGAGGGCTGATTTTTCCATCATGTCTCTTAAGCCTTTGAATTGAGCGCGTATGCATATCATTTGTTTGTTTTTCCGCGAAAGTTTGAAGTTTACTCCCGCATTGGCGTAATAGCCAGGGTAGACACCATCCAGCCATCTCTCGCTCTTATCATTTATCTTTATCTTGGCATTGATCATTCCACTGAAGTCTGCTCCAAGCTCAACAAATGGTCGCGCCATTCCTTTCGGATAGGTATAGCGTATTCCTAACTTACCCGAAAACATTGTTCCGCTATGTTTAAATATAGTGGATGAATTTTCATTATTCAATGATCTTGCAGAGGATGTTATGCGGGAAAAAGACACATCAAAACAACCACTGAGCGAACTCATCCACCGTCTATTGCTGATAGCTAAAGTGACTCCTGCCAGGTAAGATAGTTCGGGTGAGCTATAGAGCCCGATCGGACTACCCGATGGTACATTATATTGAATAACTCCTACATAAGGAGTTATATCTAACTGTATTGAACGTTTATCTTCTTTTGCTTCAAATTCAATGCAATCTTCATTACTGGTACACATTGCATAATGATATTCTTTTGTGATTTTTATCATCTCCTTTCGGCTGAAACGAGCCCGGTCTATTTGGGGAGCCAGGCTTGGGCAGTCTTTGAATGCGTAATGAAGAAGGGGAATATATCGGTCAGTCTGGCCTTTAAACTGTATATTGGTAGCCTGCTTGGACAGTTTGGGCGCATCTATTTTTACAAGGGTATTATTATCTTCAACAAAATAGATTGGTATGTTATCTTCTGTCTCATAGTAGTACAAGCTTTTCATTCCTTGTAGCAAATATTCGAGAAAGACGGGGGTAGAGACACCGTATTTCAATTCTATGTTCTTGGAGACATAGTATTTACCGTCGTCTGTAAAACGGTATCCCAAGATTTCGAAAGGATGATAGGTTACTGGTTCGGTATCATTACCTTGTGATTGAAAGACGCAGCGTTTAGCATTCATCTTATCTGTACGGTAGTCGATTTCTCCATATATTGTGTCTTTCTGAACAGTGATGATAAATCCCGGACGATAGTTGTTTTGTGCGTAAAGTACAGGGATTAATAGTAGGCATGTCTTTAAACATATTAGTCGGAAAAGAATCATTTTCATATGTGTGATTGTTGGTTTAACTTTTTTGTGTGTCCGAAAGATACGAATTAATTTAATAATAACATCATCTTTTGTATTGCTTTTTATATGGAAAAGGATAATGTAAAGGGTGTCCAATGTTGAACACCCTTTATATGAATAATTAATGTAAAGCTAAATCTTATACATGTTAGAGAGACAGACTTAGCTAAGCACGCTTGCCGTCTTATTTGCTTAGTGTAAGAGCGTTGAATTTCTCCAACCATCCTGCACTTCCTGTTCCCGCAGCACCGGAGAATGCCCAGTAGGCAATGCCATTGACTACGTCTCCATCCCAGGAACCATTATCACCAAATACCAATGCAAATTTGCCATTGATGGATGACGGATAAGCAACATATTGTGTTGACATATCCCAACTGACATATCCACCTTCAGACAATGTTACTGTATAGATGTTATATCTCCCAGCATATGTTCCTAAATTAAGACCTCCCATTGTGAGTAAGGCCTCTCCATTATAGATTAACGGTAGGTCAAAGAAATTGGAAATACCTGACAAGTAGAAGATGGTAGGTTCCTCTTCATCCTGAACTACTTCTATTTCTCCAGCTAGAGTACTATCATCTCCATCAACAAAGGATACTCTCCATTTGCCTGCGATGTCTTTCAATTCATACTCTCCAAGATGATAGTAAATCGTTTTTTTACCTGCGGTAACTTTAACTGCCGCTCCTCGTGGGGTTTTATCAGCACTCGCAGCAACATTAAATGTTATAGTTCTGTTTTCTTCGTCAAGTGTGTATGATAACCAACTTTGGGCTTCGGCGGGTACTTCTATTGAATAAGATGCTGTGGTTGAGAAAGATACTGTAGCAGAACCACCTGCATAAGTAAAAGCATGCCCCAATTCTGATTTATTATACAGAATAACACAGCCACCCTGTGAAACAGGAACCAAAGTGGATGCTTCACCATCTGTTATGGTTACAGCTGCCGTACGTCCGGACATATCATTATTTTCAATGACAGAAACATTTATAATATCTCCATTCACGCTTACGGTACACCAATCTTTATTGGAGGTAGCAGTAATTTCACTTATTGCGTTAACTTTTATTGTACCGGTTCCTCCAGCAGATTCAAATGTGACATTTGAGCTAACAATCTGCAAAGAAGATGTTTCTTTATCGTCGTCGTTACTACATGAGAAGACGAATACGCATAATAATAATGCAAATATGCTTGTTATTTTCTTCATAATATGCTATTTGTTAATTAATCAACTTTTATCAATGTTACATCTTGGAACATTGTAGAGAATCCATACCAACCGTCTGTTTTTTGATATACCAGCAACATAAGGGTGCAAATAGGATTGTTTACATAAGTGAACTTAATTGTAAGCGGATCTGTATTTGCAATACGTCCTTGGAATACAGCTGAGTCATCTGCATAGAAATTGCCTCCGGGAATTCCTGGATATAATAATACGTTGTAACCTTGATATACGCCAACTGTCTGAGAAGGTACATCAATACAGTCTGTTGTCATATTATAGTTATAGACAAATTCAATAGGAGTACCACTCAAAGCAAAATTCATTGCAAATGATTTTCCTATCATTTTTTGTTTGAGCTCAAGTTGTATACGTTGCCCATTTGCTAATTGTAGTATATAGTTGCCTAAATAGTTGAGATATCCTTCCGGACAATAGAATTCTATTTTTGCATCTACACCTGTATCTGTACAAATATATGTAAGGTTTTCATTATCCCATTTGAAGTTGTTTATTTCTACTCCATTAACTACTAATGGTTCATACATTTTAATGCCTTCCTCTGTATATATGAACGGATATAGACTTACGGTTGTTTCACCGGTTTCGTCTACTTTGGTAACTGAGAAGGCATGCTCTTCCTGTCCCATTTTAGTTATTTCCTGACCATTCACAATTAACTTATAGGTTACATATGAAGCCTGTGAAACGACATTGGCAATATTGGTCAGTTTCTCTTGCCAATTTGTTTCAGCAGGCAGAGGTGTCATGATCAACGTTACTCCATGTTTTTTCCCAGTCAGTACGATCTTTTCTTTTGAAACGCTTCTGAAGACGAACTCATAATCTCCGGCATATCCTGGTGAATTATAACCACTCGGTTCACAGAATTCGTGAATTAATTCATTGTATGAATCAAAACTTAATTCTGTTCCCTGGTATGATTCAACTTTATACAAGGAAGTAGATTCTTCTCCAATTTCGTAATTATCTGTAGCGAAATCTGCAGCCATAATTACATTATTGCCATCAAATCGTGCCAAAACATTGAAGCCACCATATTCTCCGTCTTCTCCTGTATAATACTCGAGTAACCACCCATTGGCTGCGCCCTTTAAAATCTCCTGACATTCGTTGACGGAGGCTATAGCCCGTTGTGCAGAAGATTCATCAAAGATATCATCTTCATTAAACAGACACGATTGCATCATCAGGCAAACGCAAGTCAGTAAGCCATATATTTTAATCTTTCTCATATCCTACAATTATTAAAGCGTACTTAAATCTAATTCGGTAATTTCACTTTGCCGGCGCAAAACAATTTCGCGCAATTTGTCTAAATCAAGTCCCCAGGAATTGAGCATGTAATCAAATACAATCTCAAATTTCTTTTCTATGATCGGTCTTCCTGTTGTGCCGGCACTTGCTAGCATATCTTCCCAAGTACTAGCGTCATTGGTGACATAAATAGCAACCATCTCCGCAAAATCTTCCGTAGCACGGTCCATTGCATAAGGAGAGATAAATCCTTTTTGCAGAGCAACCGACTCAGATACCCTATACCAGCTTGAACCTACGTAGTCGGATTCCGATATACGATCGTATGATGTATCATAGGCTTTTTTCTGATTAAGAATATGTGTAAATTCATGATGCATTGTCTTGAAATAGTACTCATTTAATTGAGCTACACTGAGATTGTTTTTATCTATTTCATTTACACGAAACAGGGTTACTTTCATTCCTCCTTCAGCTTGTCCGAGGATCATACCTGACTCGGTATAAGCAACATTTCCAATGAACTGGAGTAGCTTAGGGACATACGTACGGGTCATGTCAATTCCCCATATTTCGTCATAAGCTTCCATCCATACAAATTTTACAATCTTAGCCAATGTAATTGCGTTGTCATACTTGGCTGGAACCAGATGATATTCTACATCCGTTTCATTGTCATCCAGACGATATTTTACCTGGATATTATAAGTGTAAACATAGTTGTCAAGTAGCCATTTGTCAAACTCGTTGGGCTCATAAACTTCAGTAGGATCAAATATACTGCGTTTGGTATCAATATCATCTTTATTACATGAGCCTAAAAAAACGGCTATAGTAACGATCAATGTATATATTATATATTTTTTCATAACTTATCGATTTTTATTTAGTTCTAGGGTTTGGTTTTAATCCGGCTGAAATAACATCGCTCGGTATCTGTATTGCTCGACGAGGATCATTGGGTTCCAGCTTATCTGTGACGGTAATAGTACCATTATCATTCATTAAACGACGATAGATAGTAATACCGTAGCGTTTAATATCCTGCCAGCGTAACCCTTCATGTAAAGTTGTTAAACGTCGTGCATGAAGTATGCAGTGGATTACATTTTCCTGTGTTTCATTTGTTATAGTAAAGTCGGGATTCAATTTTTTCTTAACTGTAGATTCAGTAGGAGTGTAATATTCCATGCTTCCGTAGAAATCGTTTATAGATTCTGTGGTAAGCGGGGTAGTAGAACGTGTGTATGCTTCTCGCCATATATTTAAATCAGCAATTGCCTGTGGATACATTTCTTTCATCGCATAAGCTTCTGCACGACAGAGTAATGTTTCATCTGTAGTAAATGCTGCATTGATCATGTGTCCGTTGATTGTTCCGGCTACTGCGTCAACCACTTCTTTATATTGAGTTATTTTCATAACAACGATTTTGGTCGGCAGTGCACTTGAGTTGCTCCAAACACCCATGTAATAGTCACTTCCCCAAGGACCAACAGAATTGCATGTCTCATTGCCTACTTTCGGTCCATGGGCGTATCTTTCGCCTAGTCCATAAGGTGCATGAACATATCCCCAATAAGAACCTGCACTGACCAATAATAAGTTAGCGCCATTCGTTGCATCTACATAAGCATTTGGCTGAACACTGCCATTTATGTCTAGTGCACCCAAAGATTTCCAGTCGCGTACAGAGGTGGCTGGATTGCTTCCTAATACTTTTGTTGCGTAATCGATCACCTTAGTATAATTGGATTTATCCGATTTTACATAGTACAAGTAAAAGCGTGCAGCAAAAGCTTGAGCTGCTTTCTTTGTAAAGTGATATTTGGGGACTGCATAAATATCAGTAACTAGATCTAGACCTTCCAATAGATCTTTCTCAATATTTTGGTATACCTCCTCTAGAGTTCCGCGTTGATAATCAGGGCTTACGGTTGTCTCTATCGTTTTCATGTAGGGGATACCCAAGTCTGAACTTGCTTGGCTGCTATAAGCGTTACAAAATATATTGGCAAGTAAAAAATGAGCATAGGCGCGACATACTAGGGCTTCTCCCTTTTCAGCGCTAAGAGAAGCTGGATTTCCTGCGTCTTCAATCACTTTCAAAACCTCGTTGCAGGCAGAGATTGCCATATAGCAAGATTCCCAAAGTGCATGGGGAGAGTCCTGATCTTGTTCTGCAGAGTCTGCCCACTTATAGAGATCTTCTTGCAAACGGTTGAAAGAAGAAAAGCGATTCGGATAAGCATCAGTATTGTCTGATGACATTTCCCCCATCTCACAGATTGCTGTAGTAGGATAGGCGGAAAGTAATATTTTGCCAACATTGTTTTCATTCAGCTCGGTACGATTGTCGGGAAGCTCATCTAAGAAATTAGAACACGATGAGAGCCCTATTGCGAGCGCGGCCACACTGGCCATTATTATGTATTTCTTCATATTCGTTCTTATTTTAAATTCTGAACGGTTTCGTCTAACCGTTTGATGAATAAACATTTAACGGAGTATCTGAAAAGTAATGGTAACGACTAGGAAACCGTGCGATTTTCAGCGTTTTGCGGTGTTTTACTATCAAATAACTCTTTCAGGTGCAAAGATACGACAAATCTTTGATATAGTATCCAATACAAACAGTATTCGCCATTTTTTGCCTTTCGATATATACCTATTTGCTTATGCCGTTATTTTTTGCAGATTTGGATAAAAAAGGAAAGGCAAAATTCAGGAAGCATTGAAATTCTTTACTTTAGTTAGTGCAAAAATCGAATAATTTATTGTAACTTTGCAGCGGATTCGGTGTGCATATAATACCATCCCAATTAAGATAAGTCGCAACATATATAGTGGTTTTCAATATGATTATGAACAATTGTACAATATTAACAGGTAAAAACACCGTTAATATTGCATATCATAAACCTTGGTAATTTTTCCACATTCAAATCTAATTAATTCGATTTGAATGTCATTGTCTTTGTAATCCGGCATGCTATTTCAGGCTTGTCGAGAGATTTTTTGTGCTATAAAATCAAGAAACATTCAAAAGATAAAAGGAAAAATTCAAATGGAAAAAATCAGAAATTGGAAACAAGATTTCTATACAATATGGGCGGGGCAAGCTGTGTCCCTGATAACAAGTGGGGTTCTTCAAATGGCCATCATCTGGCATCTGACAAATACAACAGGGTCTGCGATGGTGTTGTCAATGGCGACCTTGGTTGGGTTTCTACCTCAAGCGGTTTTAGGTTCTGCAATCGGAGTACTTGTTGACCGCTGGAACCGGAAAATGGTCATGATTGGTGCAGATGTCATCATAGCTTGTGCTGGACTGGTACTTACCGTAATTTCCCTGTCAGCGGAACTACCTGTATGGATAGTAATGCTCATCCTCTTCATTAGAAGCGTTGGCACTGCATTCCATTCCCCTGCGTTAAGTGCGGTAACACCTCTTTTAGTGCCTGAAGAACAGTTAGTCAAATGTGCCGGCTACACCCAGTCCATCCAATCGGCAAGTTTCATCCTAAGTCCGGCAATTGCCGCTTTTCTCTATGCAAAATGGGGGTTGAATTCTGCGGTTGCCCTTGACGTATTCGGAGCAATAATTGCCTGTATCACTGTTGCAATGGTTCACATCCCAAAACAACCGATTGAAGCGCTGCAGCAAGAAAACTTTTTCACCGAACTGCGCATTGGCTATAACGCAATACGACAAAATAAAGCTCTTTTCACATTGCTTTGGATAGGAGCAATCAATATGTTCATTTATATGCCAATCAATGCGCTATTTCCGCTGATGAGTATGAATTATTTCGAGGGAAGTACCTTGCATGCTTCCGTGGTGGAAATTGTTTTTGCAGTTGGTATGTTGTTGGGCGGACTTCTATTGGGCGCATGGGGAGGTTTCAAAAAGCGCATGGCAAATATCATCGGCTCTATCTTTCTTATGGGAGTGTCATTGACTGTTTCCGGCTTGCTACCAACCAATGGTTTTATGATATTTGCGATATGTTGTACGTTGATGGGCTTTTCTGCCCCATTCTATAATGGAGTACAGACCGCGCTATTTCAAGAACAGATACAACCCGAGTATTTAGGGCGTGTTTTCGGACTTCTTGGCAGCATCATGTCGTTTGCCATGCCGCTTGGGTTGGTAGTGTCGGGTGCATTTGCAGACCAAATCGGGGTAAACCGTTGGTTTTTGTTCTCAGGTATGGCTATTCTGCTTCTCGCTATAATAGCCTTATGTCTTCCACAACTTAGAAAGGTCGACAATCAAAAACAAAAATCATGATTTATGAAACGTAACTAAATCTAAACAGCAATAAGCCTCTGATAGGGAAATACGATTATCGGAGGCTTATTGCAATCTGTTTTAACTACTTATGTAATTCCTCTACTTTTCCTTTGTGGTTGAATTGGCTGTCGTATGCTCTGCCGTAGCCTGTCGAACTGTTCCCTGAACCATTCGCCTATGGGCTGGCGGTTGATTACGAGTGTCAGTTTAGACTTGTCCGCAGGGTCTTTCACCACTTGAAAGCCTGCTCTTTCTGTCGTAAAACTCCGATTATGTTCCTCCGAATAAAGTTTGCCCTCGTATATCAAAGGCTTACCATAAGTCAATGTCGTGGTCTGCCTTTCATTGAACCCGACAAGGCGGCACAGGCTCTCTATTCTCATAATTTCCTTTGCCATAGGAAACCATGCACACAGCTTTTCGATAATGCGTTTCAAACCTGATACTTCATCTTTGTGTCTGACACTTTTTTCCGCCATCTCCTTACGGTGATTCTGCTGTATTTCCAACAACTGGCGGTTGTGCTCGGTTTGCATCGTGTGTATGCGGTTTTGCAGTATCTCAATGGTTTCCTCATGGGTGGCAACTTCCCGATACAGGGCGGTGTTCTCCCTTTCCAAAGTCTTGACCTTGTTGCTCCCGAAAAGAGAACCGACACTTTCAGCTATGTTGGTCGCTGCGGTGGTGGCTGCACCTTTCAGTTTCTCGGTCTGTACCTCTTTCTTGGCTTGTCTGAGTTCCTGTTCGGTTTCGGTTTTCTGCTCCTGTAACCGCTTGTTTTCTGCATCAAGGGCAGCGTTCTTTTTCTGTATGTCCCGATAATACTGTGTCGTGGTGGTGTGCCGTGCTTCGGAACCTCGCACACCTCGCTGTAATCCGTATTTAGCCATAACCCTTGCATAATTGTCGTGGTACGCAATCAAGGTCTGACGGTTGAACAGGTCATCGGCACACAAACGGACGGTATTTGCTTTCTTGTGATACTTCCGTTTGCCGTCTTCCTGCTCTTTCTTGGCTTTGCGCCTTTCACCTGTCACGATGGGAACAATGGCTGCATGGATATGCGGTGTCTTCTCGTCCATGTGAAGATGGGCGGCAACCACGTTCTCCCTGCCGAATGTGGCTTGCAGCCATTGGATGCTGTCGCTGCACCATTCGTCAAGTCTTCCGTTTTCCTGTATGTCCATCATGTCCTCATGTGTTCCCGACAGAACCACTCGGACTACACGGACTTGGTCATGTGTAATCTTCCGCTTGATGCCTGCCGTGTTCAGCCTGTGGGCAATCGCTTCATCCCTGCCATGAACGCCATCGGGGTATTCTATAAGTACCCTGTTCAGATGCGTTCTTGTCGGGTCTGCGTTTTTAGGTATGATTCTTCTCTCTATATGGTCGGATTGTACGGTGTCCGATGAACCTTTTGCTTTCTTTATGTCCAATGAAAAATATCCCATGTAGTTTGATTTTTACGGTTATTGTTATGAGTGTATTCTCTGCCTGTGGCATTGGCTCTCAGGGTTTCCAAAGGGATTTCCCTTTGGCTCGATAGGGAGTTTTTAGCATTACCGTGTAATGCGTGAAGAAAACGCCCTATTGAGCTATGGTATTTCTGTCTAAATACCCTTGGGAAAGCGAACCTGTTCCCCTCTATATTTTCAGCCCTTTCTTTTTCGGTGGCTGCATCATCCGCCTTGCGGATTGTACTTGCTTCTCCTCCTTTATCGGCTCTGTCGATTGGGACAAGAGTTTTTTGCACAGGTACTCGTTCAAGTCATTATACCCTGCATAGTGAACCGACATATCCTGCAAGCGGTCACCCAACATCCGTTGCAGGTTGGCGTATGCGTTCCGTCCTGCTGTGTCATTGTCAAGGAAACAGCCGATTCGGGTATAGGTTGCCAATATGCTTTCCGCTTTCGAGAGGTTGGAAACGGAGTTGAGAATGACGTAATCCTGTGCATTCAATCGTGGGTGTTGCGGATTGTTCTTTACTCGGATGGTCAGGAACGAGAGATAATCCATGAAGCCCTCGAAAAGATAACAGACGGTTCGTGGCTCTTTTTGCTGTCGGATATGGGTGATGTCCTTCGGGGCGACACATCCCTTGAAGTATCTATTACGCACTTCATACCCTCTTGCCATATTCGGGAAGCCGATGGCGAAATAGGGTTTGTCGGCATTCTCAAACCGCAGTTCCTTACACTCCCTTTTGGCGAGTTCAATGTCTATCCCCCTTTCTTGCAGATAGGCAATGAGCGCAGGTGATGACAGCTCGCCAACTCTTAATACCCGATAAGTGCGGTTGTCGGATTGCTGCTTGCCAAAAGAAAACGATGCAGGGCGGATGTATGGTGTCCGTTCCTCTATGCGCTTCAACAGGCAGGTTACATCTTCCGTATGGTAGAGTTCCGCTGCCAATGCGATGATGTTACCGCCCTTGCCAAGTCCAAAATCGTACCATTTGTTGAGTTCTGTGTTTACCTTGAAAGATGCGTCCGTTTCCTCTCTCAGCGGTGATTTGTACCAAAAGCTGCTGCCCTGTTGCTTGACGGGCGTGTAACCCAAACTTTGCAGATAGTCTGCGATTCTGATTTGTTTAACTTCTTGTATGTTCATGATATTCTATAGATTTGATGATGATTGTAAAAACGTTGATTTGTTGAATGGCTTATATAACACATTTATTTACAGAAAGATATTTGCTCAACATCTTCTCAACAAACCACTCGCCAAAAGAGAAATCAACAATCGGGTGCTGTTCCTCTCTCAACTTCTCTTTTCGATTGTTGAGATTTTGTTGAGAGTGTATATTGTTTATTGTCAGCATAGTTATATCCTTATTCATCAATTCAACAAAAAAAAGAATGATATTACAGGGATTCAAGTTGTTCCCTCGTGACAGAATAGAAACGACCGACCCGTTTTACAGGCTCATACCGACACTCCCGATTGTAGTTGAATTGGTAGGTGGTATAGGTCAGTCCGTTGGGTGCAGGCGTAAGTTTCCAACACTCCTGCAACACCTTTCGGACTTGGTGCTTCTCCACTTTTACCTGCGAGTGTACCAGCAACAGAAGAATGTCGTTGTAGCAGAACGAGAATGTGTCCGTGCCGACACTATCCATGATGTCAAGTATCAGCTCGTGCATCTCTATCTCCAGTCGGTTACGGTTGCTGCGGATTATCTTCTGCAAGGCTTCGGTATGCAACAGCGATGGAGCAAACCACATACGGCTTTCCTTTTCGGTGGATAGTGTTCTGTGTTGCAGGAAATGAAGAAAGGCGGGTATCTCCGCTTTCAGCTTTTGCAGGAAGTCGGTATCATCAGACTGCAAGCGGTCTATCTTGCGTACCCAATAGCGTGTTTCCCCTGCATCAATGATTACAGGCAAGTACTCGTTGTTGGAGCATAGCACGAACTTGGCGAAAAACGCTATCTCGTCACGGTCTTTGCCTTTGGCTTCCACCTTGTAGGAAAGTGTGGTGCTTAGGTTCTTCAACCGCTCGCTGTCCTCCCTACGGTTGAGCAGCACCTCGTCCACCACGATAAGCAGTTTGCCGGCCCAGTCGGAATTGAATTGGCTACGGAAATCCTCGTTGGTGTTAAAGGTTACATTGTTCTGAAATAGGAGTTTTAGAAAATTCAGAAATGTGCTTTTGCCTGTGTTGCGTTCCTCTGATACCAACAGCAGGATAGGCAGCTTTTGAATGGGGTACAAGTAGAGCAGTTGTAGGTAGTCCATGCCCAACTCGTATTGCTCCCCGAAGATGTGACCTACCAAAGATTGGATATGCGAGAAATCGCCCTCTTTAGGTTGGTGGTCTATCGGTTCATAGAGGTTAAGGAACTTGCCGACCACGGGATGGTAGCCGATGTGTTCGGGTACGGTGCAGAAGCCGTCATACTTGGGAACGCTGCCGATGTAGTCCTTGCCGTAGTCTTGGCGCAGGGTTTCGTTGTTCCATGCTATGCGTTTCCTTACATACCCTCCGTTCAGTTTGGGCTGCTCCACAATCTTGTAAAGCGTAGTCCCCACTCGGATGAATTCCTCCTTTGCCATGCCACCATCCGATGGCGGTCTGTGGCTGTCTTGTTGTTTGTTAGCTGACATAATCAAATGGTTTTAAGTTTGAAAAATACCAGCTACAAAAGTATAAGCATTTATCGGATAAGTTGTTACGCAAAACGCGGCAGAACGGTGACAAATAGCCCCCGAAGAAAAAACTTTCAATGGTTTGGAACGGAAGTCGGGCAGGACAGACGAAAAAACTCCCAAAAAACGAATGTGGGGATTACGCTTTTCGGGAGAAAAAATTGGAGTTCCTGTTGATATGTCGGTCAGATTATATGCTGACACGCTGGCTTGATTACTCTATTCGTGACTGAATGAATGGATTCCGTCAGTCGTGCAACCAATTCAGCTACGAGAAGTATTCGGCTTTGGCTATGCCGTTGGTGTTCAGCGAAAAGAAGATGCTTGTTTTCTCTTTTCGCAAGTACAGTCTTTCAAGAACGGCATTGCGCACCTGCTTCGCACTGTATGTGCCGATACGGAACGCAAGGGCGATTATCGTTTCAAGGCTGTAAACCTCCATGCTGCACTTGTCGGACAGTCGGATGGTATGCCTTATCTCACACTCATTCAGAATGCCGTTCTTGCAGAGTGTCTTTATCCCTGCCCTGATAGTCGGGGCGGTTACATTGAACAACTCGCAAAGCTCCCACTCACTCATGGCGGTTGCCTGTATATCTTTCGGCATAACTACATTGCCGAACTCGTTCATTGTTATGATGTTTCTTTCCTCTTTCATTATCGTTTGATTTAAGGGTTACTGAATGGCATTGCAAATGTTCTTTTCCATATCCTCCAGTTTGTGCGACAATGTTTCCATATCCTGACTAATCTTTTGGGCTGTGATTTTTGCGTAAATTTGGGTCGTTTTTATGTTGGTATGTCCCAAAAGTCGGCTGACGGTTTCAATGGGTACTCCGTTGGATAACAGCACAGTGGTCGCTGCCGAATGTCTTGCTACATGATAGGTCAAGTGGACTTTTATACCGCACAACTTGGCAATGGCTTTCAGCTTCTTGTTGCAAGTCGTGTTACTCGGCATGGGGAATACTTTATTATCTCTTGTCATACCCCTGTACTTCTCTATTATCTTTCGGGGAACATCCAACAATCGGATATTGGATTCCGTGTTAGTTTTCTTTCTTCGGGTGATAATCCACAGATTTCCGTCAAAGAATGTTTGCAGGTTGTCTTCCGTAAGGTTCTTGACATCGGAATATGCCAAACCTGTAAAGGTGGAGAACAGAAATAAATCCCTGACAAGCTCGTGTGTCTTGTCGGGCATATCGGTGTTCATCATTGTGTGTATCTCCTCTCTCGTAATATACCCTCTGTCCACGCTTTCGGGAGAGTTGATGTACCCTGCAAAGGGATTGAACGGCAGACGACCGTCATTCCTCGCTATGGAAATAATGTGTTTCAGCACAATCATGTAGCCCCAAATGGTATTGGTGCGGCATTTTTTCTCAGTACGCAGGAAATACTCGAAGTCGTTGATGAACGAGAGGTTCAACTCTTTTAACGGAATATCTTCACGCTTGTAGGTATGGGGTAGGAACTCACGGATGTGCTTGCAGACGGTAACATAACGTCGGAATGTTCCTTTTGCCCTGCTGTGTCCCACTTTCTTGGCAAATTCGCTGTTGTGTTGTTCAAACAGTTTTAGCAAGGTTTCCTGTTTGATACCGATGCCGAGATAGGCATCTTTCAACTTGGCAGCAGTGACATAACCGTCCGTCTGCATCAACTCTTGATAACGGCGGTTTATCTCCACTCTGATTTTGTCAACGGCACGGTTGATTCTTTGCGCTTCGGCACTCTTACCCGAAGCACGGTTGTTCTTCACGTCCCACAGGCGCAAGGGAACATCCATCTTGCAACTGAACTGCTTAATCTCTCCGTCCACCGTAATGCGACACATCAAAGGCAGGTTGCCGTTGGGTTTCTCACTGCCTTTCTTCACGTAGAACAATACCTTAAATGTACTTCTCATAACTCACTTTTTTTTGGTTACAAAATTAATTCATAGTGAGTTACCGACAGATACGACACATAACGCCAAACGATGCAAAATTTAGGTTTCGCAAGAAATTTGCATCATCGCACGGGTAATGATAAAGTAACTGAACTTTTGCTGCGTTTGTCCATATTCTGTCTCTTCTTGGCTTTTGAACAAGAGAAAAATATAGCGTAACGAACGCTTTTTCAGTCTGTTCGCTACGCTTTACTCAAATTTGCTATTCCGTTAGGTGTTTATTTTAAATTATAACCCCAGTCTTAAAGTAATAGTAAATTGGCGGGGAACCGGTGAGGCAACACCACCTGCATTAAAGAATTCCGGGTCCTGACCATTTAGCTTATCATCCGCATAGATTAAGAAAAGGTTGGTGGCTTGGACTTTCAGCGAGAGGTCTGTTAACTTCAATGGGTTGATCCATGCTTTGGGGAAGTCATAAGCCAGTGAGATTTCTTTCAGACGGATAAAATCCCCCTTTGCAATGCGTTCTGTTGAATAATTGTAAGCATTGTAGGCATACTTCAAGTCTTCATTGCTGTCGTACATACGTTTGCTCAAAATAGCAGGAACATTAGTCTTTGCTTCGTCTCCGGGGAGTGTCCATCGATTTTTAAATTCACGAGTCATTGCCGTTAGATCCGAATAATATGCTTTGAATACGGGATTTAAACGGATAACATTTCCAAATGAATAAGTGATAAATAAATTCAAACGGAAACCTTTGTATGAGAACATATTACCCAAACTACCTGTAATGGTAGGATCAGTCGGACCTTCATACTTCAGGAAACCAGTATTTTGGCGTTCCTGGAAATTTATATCGGTACTAGTCGCTTCGCCCTTTTCATTTATAATGACTGGAATACCATCTTTGTCGAGACCTACAAATGGGATAGAGAATAGCCCACGAACCGGATAGCCTTGTTTAGCGAATCCATTACCGGAAATAAGCTCCATCACATTCGCATTTTGTTTCAAATCAGTGACTTCATTTTTTGCATTAGAGAATATAAAGTCGGTGTTCCAGTTGAAATCTTTTGTTTTAATATTCTTAGTTGATAAAGTGAATTCAATACCATGTGATTTCATTGAAGCGATATTTGCATACTTCAGGATCTGTCCACCTGCGCCTTGTGTATTAACGATACCAATCAAGTCGTAGTTGTTACGTTTGTACCAGTCTACAGCTAAATTAATGCGGTTATTCAAGAAGCCCATGTCGGCACCAATATTCAACTCGTGCTTCTTTTCATAAGTTAATTCGCTATTTTCTAGTTCCTTAATATACAATCCGGACTCCTGGATAGAAGTAAATGGTCGATAAGGACTATAGCTGGTTATAATAGCCTGTGAGTTCGTTACGTCTGCCGGACCGCGGTCGGCTGTTAACGAATAAGATGCTTTCAGTGTAAAGTGTGAAAGAACAGAAGTTAAATTGCTGAAGAATTTTTCTTCATGGGCATTCCATGCTCCTGATACGTTCCATGTAGGTAACCAACGTGCCGAGCGGCTCTTACCCATACGGTTGGTACCTTCGTAGCGGGCTGTTCCATTCACAGTATAACGACCTTTATAAGAGTAGGTAGCATTGGCGAAGAAGGCGGCACTACGGCTACGGGTCTGACTCAATGAGTAGTAATTATTGCCGTCTTCGATACCTTTTTTGAAGAATTCATATACATAGTAGGGTATTTCGCCCATTGAGTATTGCATACCCCACCCTTGATAGTAATTCTTTGATCGGTCTGTAGAGTTGATTTCTGTTCCTGCAAAGAAGTTAGTGATATGTATATCATTAAATACGTGGTTCCAACTAGCTGTAGCTCGGAAGTCGTAACCTAGCATCTTATAGTCTCTACGTTGATAAATACCACCTTCCGGTAAGATAGAGATCGGTAGTGCATATGGATTATCTGGGTTCTTATAAAGAAATGGATTGCGGTCCATAATTGTCTTGTCATCTAGACCTGCACGATAAGCCGATGCCTGGTTTGACTGGTCTTTAATGTTGTGCTCCTGTGAAGTTGATTGATACTTCACGGCTCCCAAAGCGCTTAGCTCTAATCCGGTAATTGGTTTCCATTTCAACTCGCCTTGGAACTTTAAATCTGCAATGTTCAGTTCCATGTAATTGTTGTCCAATTCGTTCAGAATGTTGAAATCAGCATAGTTGCTGGTGTAATAAGTGTTTGGGTCTAATGTACGTGAAGTATTCAATGCATATGAATAGGGGTTGATGTCAAATTCACGTTTTACCTGACCGTTTACTAGGTCAATGTCTTGTCCTAAAGTTCCCGGTGCTTTTTGCTTACGATAAGAAGCACTTGATATCAAGTTTATGCTTAGGTTCTTTAAGATATTATGATTCATATTTAAGTTGGCTGTATAGCGATCAACTCCACTTTGCTTGTACCATCCCGGATCGTGCATAGCACTTAAAGAAGCATAGAACGATGACTTTTCTGTACCAGAGCTAAGACTTACAGAATGATTCTGACTTAGACTGGGAGAGAAAAGTGTGTCAAACCAATCGGTATTTCTCATTTCAGCTTCACGTAGATAGGCATTTTTAGCTTCGTCAGTATTTAATAACGCATATTGTCCGGTAGTAGGATCGTATGTGTTAATTAACTGATACATCTTTCCGTATACACCACTTTCTGCAGTTCGGGAGGTTTCAGCGAAATTTAACCAGCCTTTCTGTTGCATTTCTTTGTATACTCCCATCTGATCTTGCGAGTTCATGATGTTAAAGTCATTGTAGCTTGGTACTAAACGGGTAGTAAATTCACCGGTATAGCTTATTCTACTGACTCCAGCTTTACCTTTCTTTGTAGTAACAACGATTACACCTGCCATTGCACGTGCGCCATAGATTGAGGTTGCTGAGCCGTCTTTCAAAATCTGAAAGCTTTCAATATCATCTGCGTTCAGACCAGCAATAGCCGAACTAATTAGAGTTTCAGCATCGCCTGAAGATAGTTGATCAGCGCTGACTTCTACAGCGTCTTCCATAATAACTCCATCCACTACCCATAATGGTTTGGAGCTACCATAAATGGAGGTAGCACCGCGAACGCGGATTTTGGGAGCTGTACCAAATGTACCGGATACATTCTGGACTGACACACCCGCAGCACGCCCTTCAAGACCACGGCTGATATCTGCCATACCATTAAGTTTTACGCCTTTTTACTGGTGCAACTCAACAATTAACAGCTGATAATGTAAAATTGGATGGTCTCCCTGATATTAGCCGTGGACTTGAAGGGCGTGCTGCGGGTGTGTCAGTCCAGAACGTATCCGGTACGTTTGGTACTGCTCCTAAAATTCGTGTACGTGGTGCTACCTCCATTTATGGTAGCTCCAAACCATTATGGGTGGTGGATGGAGTTATTATGGAAGATGCTATTGATGTGGGACCTGATGATTTATCTTCTGGTGATGCTGAAACTCTGATTAGTTCGGCTATTGCTGGTTTAAATTCCGATGATATTGAGAGCTTTCAGATTTTGAAAGACGGTTCAGCAACCTCAATCTATGGTGCACGTGCAATGGCAGGTGTAATCGTTGTTACTACAAAGAAAGGTAAAGCCGGAGTCAGCAAAATTAATTATACGGGTGAGTTTACTACGCGTATGGTGCCCTCATACAAAGAGTTCAATATTATGAATTCTCAGGAGCAAATGGGAATATATAAAGAATTGGAGCAAAAAGGTTGGTTGAATAGTGCTGATTTATTTCGTGCAAAGAATTCAGGTGTGTACGGACGTATGTATAAACTGATCGACCAGTTTAATGAAACGAATGGTCAATTTGGGCTGATGAATACTTTAGAAGCACGTAATGCTTATTTGACCGAAGCCGAAATGCGTAATACCGACTGGTTTGATGTATTATTCTCAAATAATATTTCACAGAATCACTCTGTAAGTATTACTTCAGGTTCTGATAAATCATCTTTTTATGCGTCATTGAGTGCCATGCTTGATCCGGGATGGTATAAGCAGAGTGAAGTGAAACGTTATACAGCCAATTTGAATACGACTTATAATATCTTAAAGAACCTAAGCATAAATTTGATATCAAGTGCTTCTTACCGTAAACAGAATGCACCAGGTACCATGAACTCATCATTGGACGTTGCGGCAGGTCAGGTTACACGTGATTTTGATATCAACCCCTATTCATACGCACTGAATACTTCGCGTACATTAGACCCTAATACAGATTATGTGGCTAATTATGCTCCATTTAATATTCTCCGTGAATTGGACAATAATTTTATTGAGTTGAATGTTGTTGATGTAAAGTTCCAGGGGGAGTTGAAATGGAAGGTGTTGCAGGGCCTGGAAGTCAGTGCGCTGGGTGCTGTGCGTTATCAATCATCATCACAAGAACATAATATAATGGATGATTCTAATCAAGCAATTGCTTATCGTACGGGATTGGACGATGCTACTATTCGTGATGAAAACGACTGGTTGTATAAGAATCCAGATAACCCATATGCATTACCTATTTCGATTCTTCCTGAAGGAGGTATTTATCAGCGTCAAGATCGTAAGATGTTGGGACTGGATTTCCGTGGTACTGTATCCTGGAATCATCTATTTGCAGAAAAGCATATAACTAATCTTTTTGCAGGAATGGAAGTAAATGATCTTCAACGCTCTAACTCTTCATTCCAAGGATGGGGTATGCAATATTCTATGGGTGAGATTCCATCATATGTTTATCAGTATTTTAAGAAAGGTATTGAGACTGGAGAAAAGTATTATTCTATGGGGCATACTAGATATCGGAGTGTAGCTACATTTGCAAATGCTACTTATTCGTATGACGGACGTTATACGCTGAATGGTACTTTCCGCTATGAAGGAACTAATAGAATGGGGCGTAGCCGTTCTGCTCGTTGGCTGCCAACGTGGAATCTTTCTGCAGCGTGGAATGTTCATGAAGAGAAATTCTTCCAATCACTTCAACCAACGCTTTCAAATTTGACATTTAAGGCATCTTACTCATTGACAGCTGATCGTGGTCCGGCTGATGTAACAAATTCACAAGCTATTATTAAGAGTTATTCACCTTATCGTCCTTTCACTGATATTCAAGAAACGGGTCTTCATATAGTGGATTTGGAAAATAGTGAATTAACGTATGAAAAGAAGCATGAATTGAATATAGGAGTGGATGTAGGTTTTATTAATAATCGCATTAATCTTTCAGCTGACTGGTACACGCGCAATAACTATGACCTGATTGGGTTGATTCCAACACAAGGAGTGGGAGGTACTATTTATAAATATGCCAATGTAGCTACAATGAAGTCACATGGTATTGAATTTACCCTTTCAACCAGCAATATTAAAACGAAAGACTTCTCATGGAATTCTGATTTTATTTTTTCTCATGCTAAGAATGAAGTTACTGATTTGCGAGGACGTACTCGTATGATGGAACTTGTTTCGGGAAATGGATTTGCACGTGAAGGATATCCTGTGCGCGGGCTTTTCTCCATTCCTTTTGCAGGTTTGGATGAAAAAGGTATTCCTATGTTCGATATCAATGGAAATATAACATCGACTGATATTAATTTCCAGGAACGTGAGAAGTTAGATTATTTGAAATATGAAGGTCCGACAGATCCTACAATAACTGGTAGTTTCGGTAACGTTTTTGCATATAAAGGGTTTAAACTCAATGTATTCATGACTTATTCATTTGGTAATGTTGTTCGTTTGAATCCATATTTTAATTATAAATATTCCGATTTGAGTGCTATGCCTCGTGAATTCAAGAATCGTTGGACGCTTTCTGGGGATGAGGCAAAGACTAATATTCCTGCAATCTTGAGTAATCCGCAATATGAAGCAAACCGAACATTGTATAAAGCTTACAATGCTTACAATTATTCTACAGAGCGAATTGCAAAAGGTGATTTTATCCGTATGAAAGAAATCTCACTTTCTTATGAGTTTCCTAAGAGCTGGATTTCTGCTGCGAAGATTTCCAATCTTTCTTTGAAGTTACAGGCAACTAATTTATTCCTTATTTATGCAGATAAGAAATTGAATGGTCAAGATCCTGAATTCTTTAATACTGGTGGTGTAGCTTCACCGGTGCCACGTCAGTTTACATTAACTCTGCGTTTAGGATTGTAAGAGAATGATTTTAATAATAAAAAAAAAGATTAAAGATGAGACGAAATCAATTATATATTCCATTGTTCATCGCAACGCTTGCTATTGTCGGTAGCTCTTGTAATGATTTTCTTGACGAATTACCAGATAACCGGACGGAGCTGAATTCTGAGCAAAAAATAGCTAAAATGCTTGTTTCTGCTTATCCGGAAGGATCTGCGAATGAACTGTTTGAACTTTATAGTGATAATACCGACGATAACAGTGCCAGATATTCTTATTATAAGTTATCTGAGGAAGAGTGCTATAACTGGAAAGATACCCAGGAAGAATATCAGGATACGCCTACAAATCTTTGGGAAACCCATTATATAGCTATTGCTTCTGCTAACATGGCTTTGGAAGAGATTGAGAAACGGGGAAATCCGGAATCGTTGATGCCGCAGCGAGGAGAGGCTCTTGTTTGTCGGGCGTACAATCATTTTGTATTAGCAAATATTTTTTGTAATGCTTATAATACTCATGCATCACAGGAATTAGGTATTCCTTATATGACTAAAGTTGAAACAACTGTGCAACCACAATACGGGCGGGGTACTTTGCAGGAGACTTATGAGAAGATTGAGAAGGACTTATTAGATGGTATGGCTCTTATTTCCGATGATAGTTATTCTGTGCCGAAATATCATTTCACAAGGAAAGCTGCATATGCTTTTGCTGCACGTTTCTATCTTTATTATATGAAGCCTGACTTTTCTAATTGTGATGAGGTGATAAAATATGCAGATCGTGTGTTGGGAAGTGATCCTGCTGCCGAATTACGGGATTGGGAAGCGTTGGGAAAACTCTCTGCTAATGATAATGTACAGCCCGACGCATATATTGCTTCTACAAGTAAGGCTAACTTGTTGATAGGTAGTACCGTATCTAACTGGGGTATTATTCTGAGTAATTACATGACAGGAAAACGTTATCTACATAATAAGTTAATTGCTTCTTACGAAACATCACGTTCTTCCGGATTATGGGGTATCCCTGACCGCATGTATATGCAGCCTTTTACAACATCGGGCTATGAATGCAGTATGTTGAGAAAGGGCGGTTATTATGCTGGTGACTACCTGTATTATATGCCTGTGATTTTCTCTACAGACGAGACTTTGCTTTGCAGGGCTGAGGCTTATACGCTGAAAAAGAACTATCCAATGGCTGCTGCAGATCTTACTACATGGGAGAAAGCATATACTTCTAATAAGCAAACTTTAACTCCGGGGATGATAAATGAGTATTATGATAAGATGGATTATTACAATCCGACACAAAATCCGACTCCCAAGAAAAAGCTTCAGCCTGATTTTACTATTGAATCAGGTATACAGGAGAACTTTATTCACTGCATTCTGCATATGAGACGTATTGCTACTTTGCACGAAGGTCTGCGCTGGCCGGATATTAAACGTTATGGAATTGTTATCTATCGCCGTTCTATTGCTAATAACAATATAGTCGTAACAGATGAAATGCCGGTAAATGACGCAAGACGTGCTATGCAAATTCCTAAGAGTGTAGTTCTGGCAGGAATGCAACCCAATCCACGTACTGAAAATTAAAAGGAGGAAATAATATGAAGAAATATTATATTTATATACTAACGGCTGTTTTGCCCATTCTTTGGGGAGCCTGTAATAATGGCGATGATATTGACACCAAGCATAGTATTTTTTCAACAGAGCCAATGGAACATAATGGTTTTGATGAATGGTTGCTTGCTAATTATACATATCCGTATAACGTTGATTTCAAGTATCGTATGCAAGATATTGAAAGTGATCACAAATATAATCTGGTACCGGCGGATTACGATAAATCGGTTGCTTTGGCCAAGATTATCAAGCATGTATGGATGGAGGCATATACTGAACTTGCCGGACCGGCTTTTCTTCGGTCTTATGTGCCAAAAACTTTTCACTTGATAGGTTCTCCGGCTTATGATAGCAGTGGTACGAAGGTGTTGGGTACTGCCGAGGGAGGAAAGAAGATAACATTGTACGAAGTGAACAGTCTGGACTTTGAGAATGTCGATATCGAAGTTTTGAATGAGTATTACTTTAAGACGATGCACCATGAATTTGCACATATCCTGCATCAGAAGCGTAATTATGACCCATCGTTTGATCGCATTACCGAAGGAAAATATGTTGGTTCCGACTGGTATTTCTATGTTGCTGAAAATGGAAATTCATATTTGCGAGAGGATGCGGATGCATGGCCGGAAGGATTTGTGACGGCATATGCGATGAGTGAGGCAAGAGAAGATTTTGTAGAGAATATCGCCATGTATGTTACTCACGATCAGGCTTACTGGGATAATATGCTGAAGGTTGCCGGAACTGCCGGAGCGGCTATTATTAATCAGAAGTTTACTATTGTATACAATTATATGCTTGAAACTTGGGGTATTAATTTAGATGATTTGCGTGAGATTGTGTTAAGGCGTCAGCAAGAAATTCCGGAGCTGGATTTAAGTACTATTGAATAAAACAGGAAGATTATGAAAAAGAATATAATGATTTATTTGTTGATGGCTCTTGTATGCTTTGGTTTGCAATCCTGTCTTTTCCAGGAAGAGGATTATTTTGATGATTCTTCAGCGAACCGTGCAACAGAGGAAGTGAAGCAATATAGTGAGCTATTAGAATCGGCATCTAATGGTTGGAGAATGGAATATTACATAGGTCAGGACTATGCTTTGGGAGGCATAACTCTTCTGTGCAAGTTTGATGGTCAGCGAGTTACAATGGCATCTCAAGGATACGAAGGCGATGAGACTATTTCCTCTCTTTATAAGGTTGTATCGGAGGAAGCTACTATGCTTACATTCGACACTTATAATGCTTTTATTCATGCATATGCCAAGCCACAAGGCGGAGGTTCCAACCCAAATGCCAACCTGCAAGGAGATTATGAGTTTATTATAAAAGAAGCTTCAGCCGAGAAAATTGTAATGCAGGGCAAAAAGTATGGAAATACGATAGTAATGTATGCGCTTCCGGATGATTTGAACTGGGAGGCATATATAAACTCTGTGAATGACGTAGAAGAGAATGCTTTCTTTATACAATATCAGTTGTTGGTTGATGGAAATTTAGTTGGTATGACGCAGCGAAGTAATTATACTTTTGTTATAGCCTATAATGATGGTGGTAACATTGTACAAGAGCAATCTCCTTTCCTTTTTACAACCGATGGCTTTCGTTTCCGGGAACCAGTTTCACTGGCAGGAGTAACTGTGCAAAATTTTGTGTGGGACCCTTCCTCCGAGCTTTTTACTTGTACTGACGAGGGGGCAACTAACGTTAAAATGAAAGGAATTTATCCGGAGGGATATATTAAATATAATGATTATCTAGGTAATTATACTCTTACCTGCAAGATGTATAAAGATAATAATTTGACAGACGAAGAATTACCAATATCTATTATAGAGGATGTAGAAAATAAGAGTTATATTCTCAAGGGACTAATTGGTGATATAGTGCTCGATTATGATAGAGGTGAAGGAATTATGTCCTTTAAGACTCAAAAGGTAGGTTATATATCAGGATATTATTTGGGATGTACTACATATTGTTATGCCATGGGATTTTATCCTACATATATTAGTTATCAGGCAGGTCTGATGTTTGGTTTTGTGGCAAATGTACAACAGTCTCCGTTTGGATTTACATTTGAGGATGATGGGGTATTCGAAGCAGTAGGTGGTGCAAAAGCTGATTATATGGCCTTCGACCGCTATTCGGCACCTGATTATAGTCAAAGTTCATATGTTCAAGGGGTGGCACGTATGTATGGAGAGATGGTCTTTATGAAAGTTGAGGAATAAATAAAAAACTAGATTATGAAAAATATACTGAATTTATACTTAATAATATTCTGCTTATTTTTTGTTGCAGGATGTTCTTCAGATGACGATGCTGCCACTGTAAAATTGACAATTATAAAATCAGATTTGGATATGAAAGCTAGTGGTGGCACTGGAACTGTCGAATTTGCAGCAACTGGAACTGTCACGGCTACGGTGAATGCCGATTGGTGTCAGGTAATCGAAGTTGCAGATCATAAAGTTTCCATTTCTGTAGATGCTAATACGGGTTATCCGGGGCGTAGCGCACAAATCGTTTTAACTGATGGTGTGAGTACGCAGCAAGCAACCATACTGCAGGAAGGAGCTATTTGGAAATATAATAGAGATGCTACCTATTTCACATTGACAGATGCTGCAGAGGAGGTCCCTGTTGAAATGTCGAGTAATTTGCCTATTCAGGTATCTATTCCAGCAGATGCTTCTCAATGGTTATCCTATGAAATGACGAGTGATGGATTTAAGTTTATTGCAACAGAGAATCTCACTGGTAAAATTCGTTCGGCCATTGTAAAAGTGACTACTGGCATTCGTGAAATTGAATATGCTTTATTGCAGTACGATATTGATGACTTATTGGGACAATGGACAGGTGTTGTGAAAGTCGTTGCTACAGCATTTGGTATTAATCAAGTTCTTTCATTAGAGGAAAATACTCAAATTGTTAAAAATCCGGGTGGTAATGGCTATATATTCCAGCTACCAATGACAAGGCTGTTGGGAGCAACGATTGTTTTAGCGGTCACCTATCAAGATGGAGCTTTAGCTATAACCACTCCACAGCAGCAAAATTATGCTTTGTCTGATGGGCAAGGAGGAGTGATGTACGGCTCAATAATAACTAAAACTGATGATGGTTTGTATTTACAGGGAAAAATTATTCTTTCTCCTGTATTAATGAATGATGGGCAGGTTGCGTTAGCTTATATTACAGATGCATATATGTCAATGGGATTATTTAAGGGAAGAGTTCCGTCTCCTGCAAATTATGCAGGACTTTCTATTGATTTTCCTGCTATTTTGATGCAATATGCTGAATAATATTTTGCATGAAATACTATTTTTATATAGTGGTTTAACTGTTTGTTATGAGAAGAACTTGCATTAATTGATCCTAAGAGCTATTATCGTAAGGTAGTAGCTCTTAATATTTAAATATTTATTTAATAATCTTTATATTACGCATCAATCCACCATACTTAGCCCTTTTCACTGCACTACCTTTGAAAATGGTTTTATATTGCTCCTCACTCAGCGAATGCCAATCATCCTTCCTCATACTTAACAAAGAAGGAGACGGTTGAAATTCGGCTGTCCGGCAAGGAGTGGCAAAGCGATTCCAAGGGCAAGCTTTCAGGCATTCGTCACAGCCATATATTTTATTACCCATTTTTTTGCCTACATTGAGCGAAAGTTCCCCACGATACTCAATGGTAAGATAAGAAAGACATCTCTCGGAATTGAGCCTGAAAGGGGCTTCCAGCGCTTTTGTCGGGCAGGCATCCAGGCAACGTGTACACGAACCGCATTGATTTCGTTGTGGAGAGTCATAATTGTCAGCTTCCCTATCAAGAATAATTTCCCCTAAGAAGAAGCAGGAGCCGGCGTGAGGAATGATGAGATGTGTATTCTTTCCTATCCATCCCAAGCCGGTACGCCATGCCCAATAACGTTCGAGTATGGGAGCGGTATCACAGAATATGCGGCCTTGAAGCGGAGAAGCGGAGGTTTGGGATACTGGGGCTTGGGGTGCTGAGGCGTAGTTTTCAGTATATGTGCCGATATTGTTTGTCGAGGCGATAGTACTGTCTGTTTCTTCGGAGAATGAAACTTCTTTTTCTATAAACTCAAAAAGTTCCTTCAATTTCCCCTTCATCACATCGTGATAATCTTTCCCGTAGGCATACCATGCAATCTGATACTCACCTTCGGGAAGTTTTTTTGCCGGATAATAGTTTAGCGCAACGCTGATCACCGTACGTGCCCCTTCCACCAACAAGCGCGGATCGAGCCGTTTATCCTCATAATTCTGCATATACGCCATCTCTGCCTGGCAACCGTCCGCCAGCCATTGACGGAAGGCGGTAGCCACAGTTTCATCCACAGCTTCGGCAGGCGCCAGTCCGCAGGCGGAAAAGCCGAGGCGTAGTGCTTCGGCTTTAATTCGGTCTGAGGAGAGGAGCTTTTCCATTAAAATACCTTGAATTCATAGCCCTCCGCTTTCAGAAATTCGATGGCACGGGGGAGGGCATATTGCAGATTCCCGTTGTTCCACGATTTCAGAGAGTCGTGGAAGGTGATGATGGAACCGTTGCGTACGTAGCGTTTTACGTTATTCAGTACCTGTTCCGGGCGCATTCGCTTACTGTAGTCACGGGTTACGAGGTCCCACATAATGATACGGTAATGGTGGCGAAGAGTGTAATATTGCCGGAATCCCATGTGCCCATGTGGCGGGCGGAACAAGTCCGAGTGGATAATTTCGTCTACCTGTCTGGTGTTGGCCAGATAATCCGGATTGGAATATTCAAAGCCGCGGATGTGGTTGAAAGTATGGTTGCCGATGCGGTGTCCGTGTTCTACCACCATCCGGTATTCGTCCGGGTGTTTGCGGATATTGTCGCCTACCATGAAGAAGGTAGCTTTAATATCGTGTTTCTTCAGTAGCTCCAGTACCCAAGGGGTAACTTCCGGGATAGGGCCATCGTCAAAAGTCAGGTAGACTGCCCGTTCGTTTGGGTCCATCCGGAAGATGGCTTGTGGATACAGCGCTCGGAAGAACCAAGGTGGTTGTTCTATAAACATAAGAGTCTTTATTAATAAGTAACAGGTAATAAGTAATAAGTAATAACCGTGCGGCTTATGGCGCAGCTTATTACTTATTACTTAATACTTATTACTTAGTTTTTATTTCCCTTTCATTCTCGCAACATACTCATTGTATAGCTGGTCGAGTTGTTCCGAGTAATGTTTAGCCAATTCTTCTGATTTGTATTTCTCCATCAGGCGTACTTCTGCGTCAAGCAGTCCTGCGTTGTACATGAAGTTTTCGCTGGCAATGGAAAGTTGGTAATCAGTCAGGCTGAGATACCAGATCATGTATTCGAGAGACTTGTTGGCAAGTTCGTCGATGATCTTGTTCGCTTTTTCGTTTTGTCCCAGCTGGTAGTAGGCTTCCGCCATTTGGAAGGCGCCGTTTGCCCAGTCATACGGTACGTTGTATGACGGGATCATCTTCTCGGCGTAGTCGAGTGCGGCGAGTGCCTTGTCTTTTTTGCCTTCTTTGATGAGCTGTCCTACGAGCTGTGTGAAGATGCGCCGGTGTGTGTAGCACATACGCATTACGTTTTCGTCGATATAGATGCCCGGTTTCTCGATGCCGCCGAACTTGAACTTGTTCATCAGGTTGTCGTACATCTTTTCGCTGTCGATCTTGCTGTTCAGCTTGTCCGTATCGAACGGAGTGAAGCGGTATGCCAGACCTTCCTGCGTGAAGTGGTTGTCCATGCCGAGGTGGTTTTCACTGCCTACGGTGATAGCCATGTAGATGGGACGTTCCCAGTTGGCGTTGGCAAGCATTTCGAGCATCATCAGTTCGCTCTTGTAGAGGGCGCGTTTCGGGTTGCCGTTGGCGTCTCTCAGCAAGATGGTCATGTATTCGGGGATGGAGTCGCCCAGCGCTTCCGGTATTTTCATGCCGGAACGGCGGACAGCTTCCTTGTCGATCTTCATTACGATGCTGTCGGTAGGGATGACGCGCAGCCCTTCCTTATCCGAACGAACCCAGTATTTGAGGATATTCTTCAGTTCATACGGGTTTTCTCCGAACTGTTCTTTCAGTTCGTTCATCGCTTCCGGATTTCCGTTTTCGAGCGCGCTGTCTGCCTGTGCATACATCTGGTCAATATTCTTCTTTACTTCCGGACGGATGGGGATGTATTCGTTCTGGCCTTCGACGTATTCCACACGGTCCCAAGTGATCGGGAGTGACGGAGAGTCGTAGGCGGGACGTTTCATCTGGTCGATGTACCAGTCGGTTTGCAGGTAACTGAGGTTACAGGTACGTGCATCGGTACGGAAACCTTCTGTCTCCTGATTGTACCACAACGGGAAAGTATCGTTGTCACCATTGGTGAAGATGATCGGATTTCCTTCTTCCTGCAAGGTCATCAGATAGTTCTGACCGAAGTCACGGGCAACAAAGCGTCCTCTACGGTCGTGGTCGTCCCATGTCTGTCCGGCCATTTGGATGGGGACAAGCAGACAGAGTACTGATGCGAGAGCGGCAGCCGGAACTTCTTTCATCTTGCAGTAATTGCGTAACATACGGATGATACCTGCGACTCCCATACCTACCCAGATGGCGAAGGCGTAGAACGAACCGGCATACGCATAGTCACGTTCACGCGGCTGCGCAGGTGTCTGGTTAAGGTAGAGCACGATGGCGATACCTGTCATAAAGAACAGGAAGAACACCACCCAGAATTGCTGGATACCCCGCTGGCTGTGGTATGCTTGCCAGAAGAGTCCGATCAGGCCGAGCAGCAGCGGCAGGCAGTAGAATACGTTGTGTCCTTTGTTGTTTTTGAGGTCCTGCGGAAGCAATTCCTGGTTGCCCACCAGCAGATTGTCGATAAACGGGATTCCGGTGATCCAGTTACCGTGTTCTATTTCTCCGCTGCTCTGAATGTCGTTCTGCCGTCCGGCAAAGTTCCACATAAAGTAGCGCCAGTACATGAAGTTGAGCTGGTAGGAGAAGAAGAACTTGATGTTTTCCCATTGGTTCGGTACGTTCACCATCACCATTTCGCCGCATTGGTCGTATGGGACGTCATGCCCCTTGATGTCTACCCACTGCTTGTAGAGTGAGGAGTGCGCGGAGCTGTACATACGGGGGAAAAGCATATTTTGCGCGTATTCGTATTCGATACGTCCCGGCAGTTCGATGTATGAGTCTTTTTCGTCCGGTGAGGTTTTTTCTTTGCGGACGTATTTGCTTCCCGTCTGTGACTGGCGGGGGACGCAGTATCCGTCTTTCACGTCGAGTGCCACTTTCGAGGAGAAAGCAGGACCGTAGAAGAGAGGACGGGTTCCGTATTGTTCACGGCCGAGGTATTCGCCCAGCGTGAAGATATCTTCCGGAGAGTTCTGGTCCATCGGTGTGTTGGCGGTAGAACGGATCACGATCAGTGCATAAGAGGAATAACCGATTACGATCATCATGGTGCACAGCAATGCCGTATTCATGGTACGGGCGGAGATGCGCCATTTCTCTTTGATCTTTTCCTGTACTTGCGGAGCAAGGTAGATGCCAAGAATTGCGATCACTACGACACCGATAAGGATGCTGCTTACGCCGTGTCCGTAGAATGGAATACCCAGCAGGGCGATGGTCAGAATGAATGAGATGGCCATGCGGAGTCTGCTCTTTTCGGTGTAGCTTTCGTACACACCCCAGATAAGGGCGGCGGCGAGCAGAATGATATAGACAACGACGCCGGAGTTGAACGACATGCCGAGTCCGTTGACAAACAGCAGTTCGAACCAGCCGCCGACTTTAACGATACCGGGCACGATGCCATAAAGCACGGCTGCTACGAGTACGCCCGATCCGAGCAGGGCGAGCAATGAGCCTTTGGCAGTGGCGTTCGGAGTTTTCTTGTAGTAGTACACCAATACGATTGCCGGCAGACAGAGGAGGTTCAGCAAGTGAACACCGATACTCAGTCCGGTCAGATAAGCGATCAGGATTAGCCAGCGGTCGCTGTGAGGCTGGTTGGCCACATCTTCCCATTTCAGAATCAGCCAGAATACAACGGCTGTAAAGAGGGAGGAGAAAGCATATACTTCGCCTTCTACGGCAGAGAACCAGAAGGTGTCGCTGAAGGTGTAGACCAGTGCGCCGACCAGTCCGCTACCCATGACAGTGATAAGTTGTCCTTTCGTGATGTTGTTCTCGTCGGTGATTACCAGTTTGCGTACCAGATGGGTGATGCTCCAGAAAAGGAACAGGATACAGGCACCGCTCATCAGTGCGCTCATGTAGTTTACCATCTTCGCTACGGTGGTTACATCGGAGGCGAATTGAGAGAACAGGTTCGCTACCAGCATGAAGAAAGGTGCGCCGGGCGGGTGTCCTACTTCCAGTTTATAACCGGTAGTTATAAACTCGGGACAGTCCCAAAAACTTGCGGTCGGTTCTATTGTCAGGCAGTAGACCGTTGCCGCAATGATGAATGTAATCCAACCCACGAGGTTGTTTATAGTTCTGTACTGTTTCATTAGCACTATCTAGATTTTTCGTTAAAAAACAGATTACGTGGGCGCAAAGATAGTGATTTGTAAGGATAATGAGGCAGAAAGTAAGAAATATTAAGTAACAGAAAGGTGATTTACTTTATCTTATGCCCTTTTAGTGAAACGGGGGAATCACTAAACAGTATAAACAACAGTAGGTATAAAGATACTAATTTTGTATCTTTTATATTAAGCATTGAATCATTTATTGGTCAATAATACTTGCGTTGTCAGACATTAATAGCTGACTTCTCAACTGTTAATACCTGAGATGTCAACTATTAACATCTGACATCTCAATCATTAACAGTTGAGAAGTCAGTTGTTGCTGCTTGATGTGACCGTTGTAAATGACTGATATGCGGTGCAGCCGTTCTTTGATGTAGCACCGGCAAATGAATGTTTAGTGATGATGATGATGTTCACCGAGAACGCGGTGTGGCAACGTGCCGTGTCCCAGCAGTTCGATAGGGCAGTTGAAGTTTCTTTCCAGCCATTCTGTGGAGACGCCCGTGTCAGGGTGGTAATCCAGTGTCTCGTTGACGCAGGCAATGGATTTCACTTGTTGCAGTACAGTGCCGATGTCGTGACTGACAAGGATGATGGCGCATTCTTTGTTAATCTCCGACAGCAGTTCGTAGAGCCGGGCTTCGAAGCGTTTGTCGATATACGTGCTGGGTTCGTCAAGAATCAGTACCGAAGGGTCGGAGATGATGGCGCGTCCCAGCAGTGCACGTTGTAGTTGCCCGCCGCTAAGCTGCCCGATGGAACGGTGTTCGAGTCCTTCGAGTCCCATACGGGCGATGATATGCTTGCCTTTTTCTCTTTGCTCGGGAGTGAAGCGGGAGGTAAGGGATTTCTGGATACTTAGTCCGGAGAGTATCACTTCCTCTACCGAAATCGGGAATTTCCGGTCGATGGTGCTATATTGCGGCAGATAGCCGAGGGAAAGTGAAGAATTGGAAGTGGAAAGTTGAGAGTGGGAGGATACTTCTGTAGGGGCATGGAAGTTGATTTCTCCGGCTGTCGGTTTCAGCAGACCGAGGATGCACTTGATGAGTGTTGTCTTACCGCCTCCGTTCGGACCGATGATGCCCAGAAAGTCCCGTTCGTAAACGTTCAGGTTGACGTCGTGGAGTACGGTACGGCCGTCGTATCCGGCAGCAAGGTTCTTTATTTCGATAATCGGTTTCATATTTGGAGAATTACTTCGTTTATGTATCATTCGGTCATTAACGCTATGGAGGCCCGTTGTTATTCGGGGTCCATAGGGGTGAGAGCTTTGGCTACGTTCAGCATTTCCGTTTCCCAGTCGTAGCTTAACGGGTTGATGGGGACTACCTTTGTGCCGGTTTGCTGTGCGATGGTTTCCGCGTTGCGCTTGTCGAACTCCGGTTGGACGAAGATGACGTTTACTTTCTCCGATTTGCACAGGTCTATCAGTTCTTTCAGATGGGCGGGCGAAGGTTCCTTGCCCCCTTCTTCGATTGAAATCTGATGCAGGCCGTAGTCACGGGCAAAGTAAGAGAGAGCCGGATGGTAAATCATAAAGGCTTTGGCCGATTCCGGAGCGGAAAGTTGCCGGCGGATAAGGCTGTCGGTGTGCTGGATACGTTGGCAGAGGGAGTCGTAACGTGCCAGATAATATGCTTCGTTGGGCTTGTCGAGCATACAAAGTGCCTTGAAGGTGTTTCCGGCAAGGATGAGGGCGTTGGTGGTAGAGTTCCAGATATGCGGTTCTACGGCGTGGTTGTGCCCGTCGTGGTCATGATGTCCTGCTGCGTGGTTGTGCTCACCGTTGTTCAGAATCAGGTCTATACCTTTCGAGGTGTCGAATACTTGGATATGAGGGGTGTTATTCATCAGTCGGTCCATCCAGGTCTGCTCAAAGCCGATGTAGCCGATGCGGAGATAGGCTTTGCTGTCTCCCAGAGAGACAAGTTGCTGAGGAATAGGGTCGTATGTCTCCGGACTGGAACCTTTCGGGACCATGCTGACTACCGTGAATTTATCACCGGCAATCGCTTCCGTGAAGTAGCGCTGCGGTTCGATAGTGACGGTAATGACCGGTTTCGCTTCTTCGCTGCCGCTTGCTTTGGACGTGCGACCCGTGCAGGCTGCCAACAGGAGGCAGGAGCCGAGAAGAAGGAGTGTTTTCAAATCTTTTAGTTGTTGTTTCATGACTATTGTATTAATATCGGGGGGTGATTCTGTTCCAGTTTTCGGGCACGTAGTATTTCCCGCTTTCCTCCCGGAGGACCGGGAAGGCGCTCTACGATAAAGCCTGCGGCCTGCAGCATACGTCGGATGACTCCTTTGGCACAATAAGTGGTGAGGATGCCTCCTTCATTTAATAAAACATATAAACGGTTAAATAGTTCCTGCGACCACATTTCCGGCTGCTTTTCCGGAGCGAAGGCGTCGAAATAGATAACGTCGAATGATAATGGAGAATGGCTACGCTGTGTAATGGTGCGGTTTATTGTCTGTTGTCCATTTTCTACTCGTTCATTAACCCATTTATTGACGTCGGCTTGTACTTTGCAAAGAGTGAAGTTGGGGGTAAAGGATATTTCTTCTTCCCACGGTGATGTATGAATCGCTCTGAACAGGTCGGTGGCTGCTGGTTGTTCTATATATCCCAGTTGCTCCACCATCTGCCATTCCAACGGATAGAGTTCAAGTCCTGTATAATATACGTTACGTCCGCTTCTTTCTGCTTCTTCAAGTGTAAGCCAAGCATTCAGCCCCGTTCCGAAACCGATCTCCAGAATATGCGGGGAGGGGGCAGCGGAGGCTTTCAGTCCCATGTTGATGAAAATATGCTGGGACTCCGTACGTGCTCCTTTGGTCGAATGATAATGTTCATTCAATTCCGGAACAAATAGGGTGGCGCTCCCGTCATCAGTCTTTTCAATCACTCTTTTCATCTCAAAAAACTTATTACCTATTACCTGTTACTTATTACCTATTATTTCATCCCGCAACGACGTTCCATGCGCTTTCCAGTACGTACAGAAGCAGAATGTAACGTATCAGT
This sequence comes from Bacteroides sp. B1-V-101, assembly GCF_023656585.1. Lineage (NCBI taxonomy): Bacteria > Pseudomonadati > Bacteroidota > Bacteroidia > Bacteroidales > Bacteroidaceae > Bacteroides > Bacteroides sp. B1-V-101. The sequence goes on from NZ_JAMOKH010000002.1 coordinate 189,768, forward strand.
TTGCCGACAAACATGGAGGCGGTGGTGAGCCATATATTACTTCGCATAAATCCCAGTGCGATGGAGATCACCTCTCCGATGGCCGGCAGGAAAGCGAAGAATGCCATCAATGCTCCTTTCCCTTGCAGGAATTTCACCATCTTGTCTACTTTCTCCTTCTTTACTTTGAAGTATTTCTCAATCCAGCTTATTTTGCCCAGACGCCCCATATAGTAGCAGGTCATTCCGCCTGCCGTATTGCCAAGGGTGGCAGCCAATATACAGGCAGTGGGTGGCAGTCCGAGTTTTACCAGTGCTACCAACACCAGTTCGGAACTGAATGGTACAATACTCCCTGCGAGTAAGGCCGAGATAAACAATCCCGGAAGTCCCCATTCGATGAGGAGTTGTATCGTTGAATCTATAAAAGCGTCCATACGTTAAAACCAAATAAAAGGATGAGGCAGACCGTGGCAACAATGAAGAATATATTCGATGTTTTATTGTTGGTCAGCACAAAAAGGTGGCCGATCAGTATGCTGTTGCTTATCATGAGCAACGGCAAGAGATTGCTGCATTGTGACGGCTGTAGCACAATCAGTACGAAGAGAAAGAGTGTTACGTCTATGAGAAACTGTAAATAGGCGCGCGTGCGTATCTTATCTTCGAATCCGGCAACGACGCAATGAGCGGCGCTGACGATGAACAACACAAGCAGATAACCGAGAGTCGCCAGTTCCCACGGCTGGAGTATCTGTAGGTTGAATATGTCTCCAAAAGTGGCCAGCTCTTTGAAAGGATGATAGAACAGCTCCATCTGATCATAGAAGAAAGCGTGTCCGAACAGCATCCAGTAGGGCATTGTCCATCCTACCAGCGCGCCACAGAAACTACGGAACGTAAGTGACTGAAAGCGATGCGCCTCAAACAACCAGAGCACCGAGAAGAAGGTGAGCTGGGGAAAGAGAATGCTCCCTGCACCGATAAACAGGAACGAGTAGAACAGATATCCTGACGCCTGCGACTGCTGGTAACTTTTGAACAGGAAATAGATGGAGAATAAAAAGGCTATGGCGGCAACGTTTCCGGCATATAGAAGGTGCATCTCCGGACAGACGGTGACCAGCAGAAAATAGATGGCTGTCTGCACGGAAGCCCGCATACGGATGATACTGAACCGGTTGTTCAGCTCGATCAGGAAATAGCCGATAGCCGCGTAAATCAAGAAACTGACAAGATGCTCCGCCCATGCGGGGAGCAGCAACGTGCGGGCAGACTGCCAAAGCACGGAACCGCCTTCTTCGCCCGCTGTCATGGTGAGTTCGGGCAATAGGGCAGAGGTCAGCACCCAACAAAGGGTGCAGATGAAAATCGCAGCAGGGAGTGTCCACCGCCCTGCTGTGACCAGACCTTGTAGTCTCTTGCTTTTCATTATAAGTCGAATCCGATATCGCGACGGAAATACTTCTTGTCGAAGTCGATCATATCTGCCACTTTATAGCTCTGTGCCAGCGCTTCTTCCTTCGTTGCGCCATAAGAGCAGACAGCGATCACACGTCCTCCGTTCGTTACGATTTGTCCGTCCTTCATGGCTGTTCCGGCATGGAAAATGATGCTTTCGGTAGCGGCAGCCTGTTCCAGACCGCTGATAGGGAAGCCTTTTTCGTATGCTTCGGGATAACCGCCGCTGACAAGGATCACACAACCTGCCGAGCGCGGGTCCATGACCAGTGTCTTTTCGTGGAGGTTGCCTGCGGCTGTACCTTCCAGCAACTCCACGAGGTCGCTCTGAATGCGGAGCATCACGCTTTCCGTTTCCGGGTCGCCCATGCGGACGTTATATTCAATCACCATCGGTTCGCCTTTCACCCGAATCAGTCCGAGGAAGATGAAGCCTTTGTAGACGATGTTTTCTTCTTTCAGTCCGTTGATGGTAGGTTCGATGATGCGGGTACGTACTTTTTCCATGTATTCTTCGTCGGCAAAAGGAACCGGAGTCACGCTGCCCATACCGCCTGTGTTGAGTCCTTTGTCGCCTTCACCGATACGCTTGTAGTCTTTCGCTACGGGGAGGACTTTGTAGTGTTCGCCGTCGGTAAGCACGAATACGGAACATTCGATACCGCTCAGGAACTCTTCAATTACGACTGTTGCCGATGCGGAGCCGAACATACCGCCAAGCATTTCCTTGAGTTCTTTCTTTGCCTCGTCCAGTGTGGGGAGGATCAGAACGCCTTTTCCGGCACAGAGTCCGTCGGCTTTCAGCACGTATGGAGCTTCCAGCGTTTCGAGGAAAGCCAGACCTTCTTCGAGGTTTTCGGCTGTGATACTTTTATACCGGGCTGTCGGGATTTGATGACGCATCATGAAGCCTTTGGCAAACTCCTTGCTGCCCTCCAGCTGTGCTCCGTTGGCGGACGGACCGATAACGGCGATATGTTTCAGTTCGGGACGATTCTGGAAGTAATCGTAGATGCCTTCTACCAACGGGTCTTCGGGACCTACTACCACCATTCCGATGTTTTCTTTCAGGGCGAAAGCGCTGATCGCTTCAAAGTCGGTAGCTTTGATGTTGACATTCTCGCCTACGGCGTTTGTTCCGGCGTTTCCCGGAGCGATGTACAGCTTTTCAACTTTCGGACTTTGGGCAATTTTCCATGCCAGTGCATGTTCGCGGCCGCCCGAGCCTAGTAATAATATCTTCATAATGAGTATTAAGTTATGAGTTTTCAGTTATGAGTTTTTCGGTGTGATGCTGTGAGCTGTCAATTATAGGTTGCTATAGGTTCTGCTCAAAGTATCGGGTGATTTTCTCGTGCAGATGTACACGGTCGCGGCCTGATACGTTGTGCTTGTGGCACGGATAGATAAACAGGTCGGGATAGGTGCGGGCATCTACACAGGCTTTCATGAACGACAGCGTGTGCTGCGGTACACAAGTGTCATCGTGGTCGTCATGGATAATGAGTAGATGACCTTTCAGCTGTCCGGCAAGGTTCTTCAGATTACATTCTTTGTAGCCTTCCGGATTGCTTTCCGGGGTGTCCATATAACGTTCGCCGTACATCACTTCGTAATATCCCCAGTCGATGACAGGTCCGCCGGCTACGCCTACCTTGAATATTTCGGGGTAGCGGAGCAGCAGGGCAGTGGTCATGTGGCCTCCGAAGCTCCATCCGTGTACACCGATGCGGTTTCCGTCTATGTAGGGGAGGGATTTCAGAAATTCAATGCCTTTCACCTGGTCTTTGCCTTCTTCGATGCCGAGGCGGCGGAAGGTGGCGTTTTCGAACTCCAGTCCACGGTTGGCACTGCCGCGGTTGTCGAGGGTGAACATGATATAGCCTTTGTTAGCCATATAGATATCCCATCCGCGGGAGCCGTTCAGCCAGCCACCGGTGACGAGTTGTGCGTGCGGGCCGCCGTATACGTAGACGATGACCGGATACTTTTTGTTCGGGTCGAAATCTGCGGGTTTGGTGAGGCGGTAGTATAGGTCGGTCGTTCCGTCGTCGGCTTTAATAGTACCGGTTTCGATGGTCGGCATCTCATAGCCTTCGTATGGGTCTTTGGCTGTCAGCAGGTTGACTGTTTTCAGGCTTTTGGTGTCCACGATGTCAATGCGGCGCGGAAGGGTGGGAGTCGAATAACGGTCGATGAGGTAGCTTCCCGATGCGCTGAGCATTCCGTTATGTTCTCCTTCTGTGATAGAACGGAAGCTGAACGGGAGGCTGCGCTTTCCTGTGTTGACATTTACTGCAAAGTTATTGGAGCCTGTGCCATCTACTCCTTGGAAGATGACTTCTTTCCTCTTGGCGTTGAAGCCCAGAATGTCGCCTACCAGCCACTTGCCCTCGGTCAGTTGCTTCGTCGGGATGTATTCGATGTGCTTGCCGCCTGCGGCATCGCTTTTCCATTCGCCTTTGAGGCTGGAGGTGAGGTCGCATAAATATAGATGGTTATATCCGTCACGCTGGCTCTGATAGATGAATTTGCTGCTGTCCCACGGTAAGAATACGATGGGGTGCTGAGGCTCTACATACTTGGGGTGCGTTTCTTCCAGCAGCTTGCCCAGTAACTTGCCTGTCGTTGCATCGTATTGGCAGAGTACGGCGTGGTTCTGGTCGCGGTTCAGTTCGATAAGATAGATGCTCTTTTCGTCCGGTGACCAGCTGATATTGGTGAAGTAACGGTCGGTCGGATCACCTGCATTCAGATAGATGGTCTTGCCGGTGGAGGGGTTGTAGACGCCTACTTTTACTTGGTGGCTGGTCATTCCTGCCATCGGGTAACGGACGTTATTCACTTCTCCTACACGTGCCGTGATGTCTACAAGCGGGTATTGCGTAACCATGCTTTCGTCCATGCGGTAGAAAGCGAGCAGGTTGCCTTTCGGGCTCCAGAAGGTGCCTTTGTTGATGCCGAACTCATTGCGGTGGACGGATTGCCCGCAGACGATGCCTTCGGGTTCGTCGGTGATTGCCTGTTCGTTCACATACAGGTTGTTGTTGACTGTGTAGGCTACGTTTCCGTTGGCGACGCAATAATCTTCGTTGGCTGCTTTATCTTTCAACTTCAGTGTGCTGACAATCCGGTTGTTCTCGAAATCGTATACGATGTACTTACCGGATACTTTCAGTAACATTTGCGGTTTGTCCGCCCACGGGTAGCGGATTGAGTACGGGGTCGGCAGTTTCCCTGCTTTATTGTCTGCCAGTACTTTGTTGATTTGTCCGAGGGTAGTCAGCACTGTCTCTTTCCCTGTTCTGGGTTGAACAGTGTAGATGGTGTCGGTACTTGGTTTGATACACACGTCTCCCCACCATTGCAGACCGTAGAGGTTTTCTGCATAACGGTAGGTCTCGCCGCCCGGAATCAACTCTTCCAGTGTCAGCTTTTTGATTTCCTGTGCCATAACATTGAATCCGATTGGTAGCGCCAGCAATATCAGAATGGCTCTTTTTCCAATTTTACTCATTGCTTTTATTTATCTTTATTGGTTTTAAATCCTTCTATTTTACCCTGTTCAGGAGAGTTGTCTTTCTCTGTCGGATGATACGTTTTTTTCGAGATATTCAATTCGCTTTCTTACTCATCAAATGATAAGATCGCAAAATGCGACCTTATATTGTCTATCAATAAGTTAATGGCATTTTTTTAGTGAGATGCCGTTAACTATCTATGAAATTACTCTTCTTCCTTCTTCGGTATCCTAGGCTCCCGATTTCCTCTGAATTCTCTTGGAGCTCTTGAATCTCTTTCCCCACGGAACTCGCCTCTAGGCTTTCTGTCCCTGTCATCCCGGGTAAAGCTTCCTTCTTCCCGTCTCGGCTTGAAGTCTCCTTCTTTACGAGGTTTGAACTCCCCTTCTCGACGTGGCTTGTACTCGCCTTCTCTGCGTGGTTTGAATTCCTTTCTTTCTCTGGGTCTGGGAGTATCATAGCCTCCTTCAGTCTCTTTCTTCTCTTCTCCTTCTCCCTCCTGACTCTTGAACTCCTTATATTTCCCGTCGAAAATCTCGTATTTGCGGAACTCGCATTCCAATGCGCCATTGAACAACGGCACTTTCTTGCTTGGTTTCAGCCCGATCTGATCGAAGCATTCTTCTCTATAAGAGAGTACCCAAGCCTCGTTTCCTACAAATGCATGCTTCAGACGTTCGCCAATCATCTGGTACAGTCCGAGCAGGTCATTGGTAGAGATACGTTCGCCATAAGGAGGATTCATCACGATGATGGACTTCTCCTGCGGCTGTTCGAATTGCTGGAACGGTTGCAGTTTCAGCGTCACATCTTTGGATACACCCGCCGCTTTTATATTATGCGTCGCTATTTCATTCGCTTTCGGACTGTTATCATATCCGTAAATCTTATGGGTGAATTCGCGCTCCTGACTATCATCATTGTAAATCTCATCGAACATCTCCGAATCGAAATCCACCCATTTCTCGAATGCGAATCCTTTGCGGAATACTCCCGGAGCGATGTTTCTTGCGATCAGTGCAGCTTCTATAGGAATCGTGCCCGAACCGCACATCGGGTCAATCAGGTCACATTCACCGCGCCATCCTGTCATCAGAAGCATACCGGCAGTCAATACTTCGTTCAACGGAGCATCTACCTGTTCCTGGCGGTATCCGCGACGATGAAGCGACTCTCCGGAAGAGTCCAGAGACAACGTACAAGTGGTATGTGCAATATGGATATTGAGTAGTACATCCGGATTATTGATGCGTACCGACGGGCGTTTGCCTGTCTTTTCACGGAAATAGTCCACGATGGCGTCCTTCACTTTGTACGAAACGAACTTTGAATGGCGAAATTCTTCGCTGAAAACAACCGCGTCTATCGCAAACGTCTTGTTCACATCAAGATACTCTTCCCATGGAATGGCCTGTATCTGGTTGTAAACTTCATCAGCATCCTTTGCCGTAAAATTCTTGATCGGCTTCAGAATGCGGATAGCAGTACGGAGGCAGAAATTTGCCTTGTACATCATACGCTTGTCTCCTGTAAATGAAACCATGCGACGTCCTATCTGGATATCGTTGGCTCCTAGTGTTGTAAGTTCTTCAGCAAGTATCTCTTCCAGTCCTTGGAAGGTCTTGGCTATCATCTCGAATTGTTCGCTCATATATAGTTTATTGATTTTATTTCTTTGCTTTTGTCTGTACAATCTTTGCTCCGGCGGGAATGTTTTCCGTTACCCAGATATTTCCTCCTACGGTTGCGTCGCTTCCGATAGTAATTCTTCCAAGGATGGTGGCGTTTGAGTAGACTATGACATTGTCTTCCAGTATCGGGTGGCGGGGGATACCCTTGATCGGTTTTCCGTCGGCATCCAGCGGGAAGCTTTTTGCTCCCAGGGTGACACCCTGATATAATTTGACATTGTTCCCGATGATGCTTGTAGCGCCGATCACGACACCCGTTCCGTGGTCTATGGTAAAGTGACTGCCTATCTTCGCTCCCGGATGGATATCGATCCCCGTCTCGCTATGAGCCATTTCCGTGATCATGCGAGGAATCAGGGGAACACCCAGTTCCAGCAGTTCGTGCGCAATACGATAGTTGCTGATTGCCTTAATGGCGGGATAGCAGAAAATAACTTCACCGTAGCTCTTGGCGGCGGGGTCACCGTTGTAGGCAGCTTCTACGTCCGTAGCCAGTATTCTTCTCATGGCGGGTAGTTTACTGATAAAGTTCGCAGCCAGTCGGGCGGCTTCTTCTCTTCTCGACTCCGAGCAGACATTGCAGTCTCCTTCAGCCGTACTGAAACATAGTCCGGCCAGGATTTGCTCTGTGAGCAAGTCAAATAACTTTTCGATATTTACACCGATGTGATAATTGATTGTCCGGCTGTTGATGGTGGAATTTCCGTAGTATCCGGGGAAGAGAATGGCACGTGAAAGCTCGATAATTTCATACAAAACTTTAGCAGAGGGCAATGGTTCGCCATCTTTATGTTGATGAAACAGCCCTTTGTAAGATTCGCTTTCCGATAGCTCATCGACTGCCTGTGTCAGAATGTGGGTAAAGTTCAATGGACTCATTAGGTCAGTTACTCATGTTTATATGGGGACAAAGGTATTAAAAAAATAATAAATTTCGTTGAGATTCAATATAATTAATGTATTTTTGTGGCATTCAAAATTCAACACGGACAAGGGGATGAATAAAGCGAAATCTACTATGAAGCTATTTGGGTTGATAGGGTTGTTGATATTGTGGAACTGCAGTTGCGTGGATAGGCACCGCAGTCACGCTTTGTGTGAACAGTCACTTATCGATTCTTTAGAAGTCCGTGCACAGGATTCCCTGTTTTCCAACTTACCTTATTCACGTTCTTTATTGCGTAACGCAATGCGTCAGGCACAGGACTCGATGAGTTATTACCGCTTGATGGGATTGTATGGAAAGACTTTCTTCATCTCGTCCGATTTCGACTCTATCCTCTATTATAACCGCCCTGTAAAAGAGTATGATAAGCGTGCAGCTGCATGCCCGCGATGGAATGATGTGCTTTCGGATGTGTATAACATTGAGGGAAATGTCTGGATGCAACTCAATCAGCCCGATTCGGCGGTTGCCTATTATGAGAAATCCTATGCTTACCGTCTGAAAGGAGATAAGGCGCATCTTCTTTCGGATATCTGTATGAATCTGGCGGATGCCCATCTGCATCGTGGCGAACTGGCACATACCGCTTCCTATTACCGGAGAGCATTGTTTATCTGCGACTCCCTGCATCTGTCGGAACATTCCAAATTTCCGGTCTATTGCGGACTGGGACAGACTTACATGGACTTGCGTGATTTTGATTTGTCCAATCATTATTACGAACTGGCAGGACAGTTTTTTGATGAAATGACAGTCAGCGAAAAGTGGGTGTATCTTAATAATCGGGGAAATCATTACTATTATAAGAAAGATTATCAGGAAGCCCTGGTCTATATGCGGCAAGCAGCGGAGCTGATAGCGGATTACCCGCAAATGGTATTCGAAAGCAATCTTTCGAAAGTTAATCTGGGCGATCTTTATCTGCTGACGAACCGGCTGGATTCTGCCGAAAACAATCTGAATGAAGGTTACCGTTACTTTTCGGAGATAAAGAACAACTCCGCCATGCACTACATTGAAACCCTGATGATTGAGCTTTCTCTGAAAAAAGGAAATATCGCTCGTGCCAGGGAAATGATAGCACGGACTGCTTCTACCGGACATGTGGATGCCAATATGCTTACTATACGCAACCAGTATCTGCAACATTATTATGAAAAGGCAGGTGACTACCGTAATGCATATGAGTATCTGAAACGTGATTATCAACTGAATGACTCCATCCGTAGCGAACGGATTCGCACCCGTGTAGCCGAACTGGATATGCGTTACCGTCAGGACACGATCGTATTGCGCAAGGAAATGCAGATTCAACGGCAGGCGGGTGAAGTGCGTGTCTTGAAACTGAGTATGTATATTGGGGTACTTGTCTGCCTGTTGCTGGCAGCCGGAACGGTGGTAATCATCTGGTATATGCGGAAAAAACGGGAGTTTCTTCGTGAACGTTTCTTCCAACAGATAAATCGCGTCCGTATGGAGAATTTGCGGGGCCGGATTTCTCCCCATTTCACTTTCAATGTGCTGGGGCGTGAAATTAATCAGTTCAATGGATCGGAAGAGGTGAAGAATAATCTGATGGAACTGGTCAAATATCTCCGCCGGAGTCTTGAACTGACAGAAAAACTAAGTGTTTCTTTGCAGGACGAGCTGGATTTTGTACAGTCATATATTGGCTTGGAAAGCGGGCGTGTCGGCAAAGACTTCACGGCGTCGGTCGTAGTGGAGGAGGGGCTGGACGCAAAAAGTATAATGATTCCTTCCATGATTGTACAGATTCCGGTAGAGAATGCGATAAAGCACGGGCTCGCCGGAAAAGACGGTGAGAAAGAATTGACTATCCGTATTTCCCGTGAAGGAAAAGGAGTCCGTATCGTGATTTGTGACAACGGACGGGGGTATCTTCCGCAAGTGGCTTCTTCGACCAGAGGAACGGGAACGGGGCTGAAAGTGCTCTATCAAACGATACAGCTACTCAATACAAAGAATAAAAATGAGAAGATACGTTTCAATATAGATAACCGAAACGATGGGCAGACCGGTACGCAAGTGTCGGTGTTTATACCGTTTCATTTTTCTTATGATTTATGATGAATGCAGAAGATAAATATAAAGTCGTTATTGTAGATGATGAGCGTACGGCAATCGATGCTTTGCGCAGGGAGCTGGGCGCTTATCAGGAATTTGAAATAAAAGGAACTGCAAACAATGGCGCAAAAGGCAAAAAGATGATAATGGAACTCCGTCCGGATCTGTTGTTTCTGGATGTGGAACTTCCGGATGTGCTGGGGCTTAACTTGTTGAGTGAGATGCGCGATGAGGTGCTGTGGGATATGAAAGTTGTCTTTTATACTTCGTATGATAAATATTTGCTTCAGGCTCTGCGTGAGTCCGCCTTCGATTTCTTACTGAAACCTTTTGAGACGGAAGATCTGAAAGTTGTTATAGAGCGCTACCGGAAGGCTGTAGCTTCGATACCGGCAACTCCTTCTTCCTCTTTTTCTTCTTCTGTCAGCGCTTTGATGCCGCAACAGGGAATGTTTATGATCAGCACGGTGACGGGATTCAAGCTTTTGCGACTGGAAGAAATCGGCTATTTCGAATATCTGAAAGACAAGCGGCAGTGGCAGGTAGTCCTGTTCAATCAGACCCGATTGAATCTGAAGCGAAATACAAAAGCCGAAGATATTATTGGTTATTCACAAGCTTTTATTCAGATCAGTCAGTCGGCTATTGTTAATGTTAATTATCTGGCGATGATTGATGGGAAGTGTTGTCAGCTCTATCCGCCTTTTCATGATAAGAGTGATCTGGTGATTTCCCGAAGTTTTCTGAAAGGGTTGCAGGACCGGTTTTTTGTGTTGTGACAATTACTCCTTAAGATAGATGCGAAAACGCCGTTCCTGATGAAGAAACGGCGTTTTCTATTTGTTAGAATATTAGAATGAGAGAGTATGTTGTTAAAAAAATGCTGTTACAAATTAGTATTGTCCATGGTCACTGTCATTTCTGGAACTAACACGTAAGCGCGTTTCTTATTGTTCCATTTATAGTAATTGGTTGTTACAGTTTTTCCTTCGTATGTATAATTGATGCGGAGATCTTTTTCCCATTCCTCTTTGGTACTGTTCCATTTCAGGGTCTCGCTTTCAATCATGCGCTTGTTGTCATCGTACTTGTAGTTATACTTCATATAGTTGGCAAGTGTACTTCCGTTCATTTTGTAAACGGTCTGACCTACCATTACTCCATTTTCTTCTACTGGATTATAAACCAACTGACCATCATAACTGCGTGCAGAAGCAACAAAAGAGGTCATGAGAAGAACTACGGATAGAACAAACATTTTTAAAGATACTTTTGTTTTCATGGCTATTTGATTTTAGTATTATTCTTTCATTTGTCTAGTAATACTCTTGTATTACGCTGCAAAGTTATATATTTATTCGGTATTTATGCAAATATAAAGCTGAAATAATATTAAAATGTCAGATGATGGCTAAGGTGATACCTTGCTTTTTGCCAAGATTGGTGACAAAAAAATATCCGGCAGTCAACCTGCCGGATATAGAATGAAGCACTTCGTTGGGGAAGTGATCTTTTTCCTTGCTTTCTGGATAGTGGTTTAAATAATGTTATAACTCATTCTCTCCATTATTTAGCTGATTTATCCTGTTTTGTTATGGTAGGATAAACCTTGTTTTAGTGTGCTTCGAGCCAGTTCTTGCCCCAGCCGCAATCTGCTTTCAAGGGAACGTGCATACGGTAAGCGTGTTCCATTTCCTCAATAACGATCTCTTCTACACGTTCTTTTTCGTTGACGGGCACGCTGAAGTTCAATTCATCGTGTACTTGCAATATCATTTTAGCTTGTATGCCTTCTGTCTGGAATCGCTGATAAATGCGTGCCATTGCTACCTTTATGATATCTGCGGCGCTTCCCTGAATCGGTGCGTTGATGGCGTTTCGCTCGGCATAGCCGCGTACAACGGCGTTTCGTGAGTTAATGTCCGGCAAGAAGCGTTTTCGGTGGAAAATCGTTTCTACATATCCTTTCTCCTGAGCTACCTGGATGCTCTTATCCATATAGGCTTTCACGCTTGGATAAGTTTCGAAATAGCCGTCGATCAGTTCTTTGGCTTCCTTCCGGTCTACGTTCATTCGCTCTGCAAGGCCAAATACGGAGATGCCGTAGATGATACCGAAGTTGGCGGTTTTCGCTTTGCGTCGCATATCGGAGTCTACGTCTTTCAGGTCGATCTTATATATTTTGGCAGCTGTAGCTGCGTGGATATCATGATTGCTGAGGAAGGCGTCGATCATATTCTTGTCTTCGCTGAGATGTGCCATGATACGAAGTTCTATCTGCGAATAGTCGGCAGAGAAGAACAGGCAGCCTTCGTCAGGGATAAATGCCTTGCGGATTTCCTTGCCGTTCTCGTCGCGGATAGGAATATTCTGCAGATTCGGGTTACTGGAGCTGAGGCGTCCGGTAGAGGTGACGGTCTGGTTGAAAGACGTGTGTACTCGTCCCGTGCGCGGGTTGATCAGTTGGGGAAGTGCATCGATATAAGTTCCCAGCAGTTTCTTCAGTCCGCGGTGTTCCAGAATCTTTTCTACTACGGGATGTTTATGCCGGAGGCTTTCGAGCACTTCTTCCGAGGTGACGTACTGACCGGTTTTGGTCTTCTTCGCTTTTTCGATGATTCTTAGTTTGTCAAACAGTACCTCGCCTACTTGTTTGGGCGAAGCGATATTGAAGGTTTCGCCTGCCAGTTCATAAATTTCCTGCTCGATGCGTTGCATCTGAGCGGTGAAATGAACAGACGATTGTTTGAGCGCTTCCGTATCCAGCAATACCCCATTCCGTTCTATATTGACCAATACGGGTACAAGCGGCATTTCGATATCATAAAACAAACGTTCGGCATCGTTCTCTTTCAGTTCTTTCTCCAGGACGTTTTTGAGCTTCAGTGTTACGTCTGCATCTTCGCAGGCATAGCGGTAGATATCCTTCGGGTCGAGATCGCGCATGTTTTTCTGGTTCTTCCCTTTCGGACCTATCAGTTCGTCGATGTGGATGGTCTGATAGTGAAGATAGATTTCTGCCAGATAGTCCATTCCATGACGAAGTTCCGGTTGAAGAACGTAATGGGCGATCATTGTATCAAAGAGCGCACCTTTCACTTGCACTCCGTAATTTTCAAGAACGATCATGTCATACTTGATATTTTGTCCGACTTTCAATGAGTTCTCATTTTCGAAGACCGGACGGAACTCGTTGACGATTTTTAATGCTTCCTCACGATTGTCGGGGACCGGCACATAAAAAGCCTGATTTTCGGTGATAGAGAAACTCATTCCGACTAGTTCGGCGTCCATTGGTTCCGTTCCTGTAGTCTCCGTGTCTAACGAGAGAATTTTCGATGTAAGTAACTTTTGAATGATTTCAGTTCTTTTCTTCTCTGTATCAATGAGTTGGTAGTCGCAATTAAGCGTTTCTAACGTCTCTAGATTCGATTTTTTGGCTTCGCCTGCCTCATTGCCCGTAAAATTCGCAAATAAATCGCCTTGTATGGCTCCTCCTTCTTCGGGAAAAAGTGGAAGAGGAGAGGGAGCACTTTTGGCCGTTGCCGTTTTGCTTCCGGTTGCCATTGTTACTCCGCCGGCAGAATTTTCTTTTTTCAGTACCCGGTCGATCAGTGTCCGGAATTCCAGTTCTTCAAAAATTTGTCGGAGTGAATCTTCGTCTGCCTGTTCGCGGACGAGCTTGTCCATTTCGAGTTGGATAGGAACATCGATTTTGATAGTGGCAAGGAATTTGGAGAAAGTAATCAATTCCTTATTGGTTTCCACTTTCGTTTTCAAGGCTCCTTTCAGTTGGTCGGTATGTTCCAGCAGATTTTCGATACTTCCGAATTCGGCGATTAGTTTCTGGGCAGTCTTTTCACCGACACCGGGACAACCAGGGATATTGTCGGAGGCATCGCCCATCAGTCCGAGCATATCGATTACTTGTGCGGGCGACTGGATATCGAACTTTGCTTTCACTTCTTCGATGCCCATCACTTCAAAACCTCCCGTATGTTTGGGGCGATACATGAATACGTTGTCTGTCACCAGCTGGCCGTAGTCTTTGTCGGGAGTCATCATATAGGTGGTGATGCCCTGACGTCCGGCTTCAGTGGCGAGAGTTCCGATCACGTCGTCGGCTTCGTATCCTGCCACTTCCAGAATCGGGATGCGGTAGGCGTGGATGATATCCTTTATAATAGGTACGGAGAGGCGGATAGCTTCCGGAGTTTCTTCACGCTGGGCTTTGTATTGCTCGAAAGCTTCGTGGCGGAAGGTAGGGCCGGAGGGGTCGAAGGCTACTCCTATATGTGACGGATTCTCCTTTTTCAGCACCTCTTCGAGGGTATTGACAAATCCGAGGATAGCTGAAGTATTGAACCCTTTGGAGTTGATTCTGGGATTCTTGATAAAGGCGTAATAAGCCCGATATATCAGTGCATAAGCGTCTAAAAGAAATAATTTATTGTCTGACTCCATAGATTTAATTAATTTTTCATGGTAAAAGTACAAAAAAATACCGTATTAAGCGTTTTATTATTACTTTTGTGCTCAAATAGTGTTGTGAATGGATAGTATCTCTCTTATCAAAACCCCGATAGAAGCGGAACTGGAGGATTTTAAAGCTCTTTTTGACACCCCTCTTTCCGATTCGAATGCATTGCTCGACAGCGTAATAACTCATATACGCAAGAGGAATGGCAAGATGATGCGTCCTATTCTTGTCTTATTGGTAGCACGCCTTTATGGGGCTGTGACTCCTGCCACCCTTCATGCGGCAGTTTCTTTGGAATTGCTTCATACAGCCAGTTTGGTGCACGACGATGTAGTCGATGAAAGTACCGAGCGTCGCGGTCAGCTTTCGGTAAATGCTATATTTAATAATAAGGTATCTGTACTGGCGGGTGATTATCTGCTGGCTACAAGCCTTGTGCACGCGGAGCAGACTAATAATTATGAGATTATCCGTCTGGTATCTTCGCTGGGGCAGAAACTAGCTGAAGGAGAGTTGCTTCAACTTTCGAATGTAAGTAATCATAGCTTTTCGGAGGAAGTTTATTTTGACGTAATACGTAAGAAAACAGCGGCTCTTTTTGCCGCTTGTGCCGAGGCGGCTGCCTTGTCAGTGCAGGTGGGTGAGGAGGAAGTCGCTTTTGCCCGTCTGTTGGGCGAATATATTGGTATCTGTTTTCAGATTAAGGATGATATTTTCGATTACTTTGATAGCAAGAAGATCGGCAAACCGACTGGTAATGATATGCTGGAAGGTAAGCTGACGCTGCCTGCCCTGTATGCATTGAATACAACGAAAGATGCGTGGGCGGAACAGATAGCGTTCAAGGTGAAGGAAGGTACGGCAACTCCTGATGAAATCGTACGTCTGATTGAGTTTACCAAAGATAATGGAGGTATTGAATATGCCTGTCGTACAATAGAACAATATAAAAAGAAGGCCTTTGATTTGCTGGCTGCCTTGCCGGATTCAAATATTTGCCTTGCCCTGCGGACTTATCTGGATTACGTGGTCGCTCGTGAGAAATAACTACTCCCCACTGTTCCTGAGCAGAGAGTAACACAGGATTAATTCCTCCCAATCTTCAATTTTATTCGATTTCATCGCTCCTCCGATGAGGAAACTTTTGTCTATTTCTTCCGGTGTGCGGAGGATTTCGGAGCATAACGTGCTCGCCTGTTCGATGTATTCCCATGCTTGTTCTTTGGTGATGTAGCCGCAGTCTTTGGCAGCCCGGGCCAGCCCGACAACTTGTGCCATATCCCATCCGATCACTCCTCTCTCTAAGTCATTAATCCATACAATCGGCTCTCCTCTTTCTTCTATATACTCTTTGAATTTGTATAGATTTCTGCCCTGTTGAATGAATCGGTCTACTCCGTAGAAGCGTTCGCGGATGGTGTTTTCAAACTGGTTTAGGTTTTCGGTAGAGAGTAAATAGGGGACCATAATAGAATAGGAGGCTCTGTCGCCTTCGTTGATGAGGAATAGGAATAGCTGGCAGGAAGAAATTGCATCTGTGCAATGGAACTTATCTGATAATAGTTTACTTAGTTTTTCCGGGTGTACTCCGGTTTCCATACAGTTAAGATAGAAGCCATCCAGTGCAGCCTCCATATAACCGATGCGCAGACCTTGTTTCTTTCTGGTGCCGAGTATCAGATTTAAGGGGTTATGGTTAAAACGTAAGTTCTTTGTGTGTGACTTCATTTTATACTTTTTCGCTTATGGTTAACTAAAAAAAGCGTGAGAACTGCTGCTATATGTCTTTTCCTGGGGCTTCGGCAAGCCGTTATGATGACATAAAAGCAACAGTCTCACGCTCCGTTCGATATATAACAAAAGTATATACATGAAGGTGCGTGAGACCCGTTTGCTTATTACCACTCATAACTTTGAATTTTGCCGAATTCCAGGAATCAGGTAATAAAAGAAACGTTCTCTAATACAGATGATTAACTATGTTAGCATAGCTACATCTATGACAAAGATAATGAAAATAATGGTTTTGTCCATAAGTATCTTTAGTTTTTATTATATAAAAAATACCGCGCTTCCTTCCATAGGAACGGAAGGTGAAGCGCGGTACGGCATACTTGATTGCTAATGTAATTCCTTAGAAGAATTTGATCTCTTCGCCCTTGATATCGGAGAGAAGCAAATTGGCCAAACGACTGGTACCCAGACGGAACAATCGGTTGTTCAGCCATTCTTCGCCTAATATTTCCTTCACAATAGTGTAATAAATGATTGCATCATGGACGGTGTTGATGCCTCCTGCCGGTTTGAAGCCGATCTTGTTGTTTGTTTTTTGATAGTACTCCTTGATAGCTTCGCACATCACATAAGCGGCTTCCGGGGTAGCGGCAGGCTGTTGCTTTCCGGTCGATGTCTTGATGAAATCTGCACCCGAATACATGGATAGGATAGAGGCTTTCTTGATGTTGGAGGCGGTTTTCAAAGCACCTGTCTCGAGGATTACCTTGAGGTGGCGTTCCTTGCAGACTTCTTTTAATTCCTGAATTTCTTCGCACATTGTTTCGTAGTCACCGCTCAGGAATTTACCGATAGAGATAACAATATCTATTTCGTCCGCACCGTCAGCGATAGCCAGTGCCGTTTCCGCTACTTTCACTTCGATGAAAGTCTGAGAAGAAGGGAATCCGCCCGAAACACAAGCGATATTGATGTCATCTACTTGCAGTGTATTCTTTACAATATCCGCGAAATTGGGGTATACGCAGATGGCAGCGACGTTCTTCATATCGGGGAACTCATTGTCGAACTCATTCACTTTTTCGGTGAAATGCATCACGCTTTCATCGCTGTCCGTGCTGTTCAGCGTGGTCAGGTCGATGCAGTTGAACAGGAGTTTCTTGACTTCTTCCGTATTGTTTTCCGGCACTTTCTTTTCAATCAGGTCAGCCACCCGAGCCTGTATGTCTGCATCGCTCAGATTGGTGTTATACTTTGCCAATGCGGCATCATACTTGTTGGATTGTGAGCTATTCTCTTCCATGATCGTTCAGTTTTGGGTTATTGATATGTCTTTTATTATCTCGTTTCGTTTTCTTTTCCAGGCTTTCCCTGAAGGCTTTGGTGATGTCTACGCCTGTCTGGTTGGCGATACACAGGAGCACCCATAAGATGTCTGCTATTTCTTCGTCAAGGTTGTCTTTCTCGCCTTCTTTGAAAGACTGGTCGCCGTATTTGCGGGCCATGACACGGGCTAATTCTCCGACTTCTTCAGTCAGTACGGCCATATTTGTCAATTCGCTGAAGTAGCGGACACCGTATGTCTTTATCCATTTGTCTACTTCTTTTTGGGCTTCTTCCAGGGTCATAATTACTGTTGGTTTATGATGATTAGTTTGATGTTTGGAGCCTGTTTATCGCTCTTCGAAGAGCTTTCCCGGCTTTCTCATCAAGGTTTTACTCTTTATTTTTGGTGTCCATACATATAGTAACAGGACCGTCATTTAAAAGTTCAACTTTCATGTCCGCTCCGAAAGTTCCTGTGCCGATTTCTTTTCCCAGCGCCCTGCTCAGGTCTTTGCAGAACCGTTCGTAGAGTGGGACAGATATCTCCGGCTTGGCGGCTTTGATGTATGACGGACGGTTGCCCTTCTTGGTAGAAGCGTGCAATGTAAACTGACTGATAACCAGAATTTCGCCTCCGTCTTCCAGGATGGACTTGTTCATTACTCCGTTTTCATCGTCAAAAATACGCAGATTTACTATCTTTTTGCAGAGCCAGTCTATATCTTCCTGTCCGTCGGATTCTTCAATGCCGACTAATATCAGCATCCCTTTTCCAATGGAAGACTTGCACTGTCCTTCGATGGTTACTGATGCGTGGCTTACTCGTTGTACAACTATTCTCATTGATATTTTCTCTATTCTATTGAATGTTACGAAAGGCAAATTTACGAAATTAAGAAGAAAAAACGATGGATTGGAAGGAAATATTATAGGAGATAAGTATTAGGTATTAAGTATTAACCGTAGCTGTCATTCGGAAGCGTGTCTGTCTGTTGTGCGGAAGCATATCTATTAGGACGACAGATGTATTTGCCTCATAACTTGATTGAGTTTGCCTTAGAACCGTATAGACATGAACATAAACTCTATAACATTACCGGTAGTATTCTATATGGTTAGAAATCAATGGTATATAGTTTCCTATGATTTCTTTTAATGGAAACTGTCGTTTCCCGGCGAGGGAACGGCCGTTCCTTTTAATGGAAACGACCGTTCCTTTTAAAGGGAACTGGCGTTTCCTCCGAGGAAACTAACGCTTGCCCCATATGATACTGATACTTGATTTATATGGACTAACAATTTAGCGTATAGCCACATAGAAGTGAGCCTATTCGTTGCTTAACCCTTTTTTTACAGTCTGAGCCTTCACTTCTCCTATGACCTTTGCGATTTCTTCAAGGGATGCCTCTTTGATTCGTTTTACGCTTTTAAACTCCTTCAATAGGGCTGTTTTTGTCTTTTCTCCAATCCCTTTAATGCTATCCAGAGCCGATGCGACCTGTCGCTTGCTGCGCTTGTCGCGGTGGAAAGTAATCGCAAAACGGTGTACTTCATCCTGAATCTGCGTCAGCAGACGGAATAAAGAACTTTGTTGTTTGATCCCAATCGTCTGTGCGGGAAACCCGAAAAGTAGCTCTGACGTGCGATGCTTATTATCCTTAGCCAAACCGGCAATCGGAATATTCAGATGCAGTTCATCCTCGATTACTTCTCTGACGACTTCCATTTGTCCTTTACCACCATCGGTAATAATCAGGTCGGGAAGGGGAGAATTTTCTTCAATGGCGCGCTGATAACGTCGTCTGACCACCTCTTTCATGGAAGCGTAATCATCCGGTCCCACGACCGTCTTAATATTGTATTTACGGTAATCTTTCTTCGATGGTTTCGCCTTTTTGAATACTACGCAGGCAGCCACGGCATCCGATCCTTGTATATTCGAGTTATCGAAACATTCAATCTGCAAAGGTGGCTTGTCTAAATGCAGTTCGTTTTGTATTTCTTTCAGCAGACGCATACTGCGCTGCTCCGGGTTCAGTTTCTCGGCTTGTTTCAATCGGTCGGCCTTATATTGCTTCACATTTAGGATAGAAAGATCGAGCAGTTTTTTCTTATCTCCCCTTTGAGGAACGGTGAAAACGACATTATTCAACTCCAGATCAAGTTCGAAAGGAACAATAATCTCCCGTGAATGGCTCTTGTAGCGCTCCCGCATTTCAATAATGCCTAGCGTCAGTAACTCTTCTTTCGATTCATTTAGCTTCTTCTTGTACTCAAAGGTGAATGCCTGATTGATGGCGCCATTGGTGATGTGCAGATAGTTGACGAAAGCCGAATTTGAATCGTCTTCTTCGATGGAAAAGACGTCGATATTGTGCAGGACAGAACTTACTACCTCCGATTTAGACCGGTAATTCTCTATCAGCAGATACTTCTCCTTAATCTTCTGAGCCTCTTCAAACTTCATTTCATTGGCCAGTTCCTGCATCTTTTCTACCAGCATACGGCTAATATCCTGCGTATTTCCTTTCAAAATCTCTTTGATTTCATCGATGTTCTTCAGATAATCCTCGTGCGATTGCAGTCCAACGCATGGTCCGGCGCACTTCTTGATGTGATACTCCAGACAAACCTTGAACTTTCCCGCCCGTATGTTCTCCGGAGAAAGGTTCAGATTGCAGGTACGCAACGGGTATAGATGCTTGATCAGGTCGAGCACCGCATACATCGAAGGAAGGTGGCTGTAGGGACCATAATAAGAAGAACCGTTTTTGATAATCTTTCGAGTCCTGAAAATGCGTGGAAAGTATTCATTCTGCACGCAGATGGAAGGGTAGGTCTTGTCGTCCTTCAGCAATACATTGTAGCGGGGCTTATATTTCTTGATCAGATTGTTTTCCAGCAATAATGCATCTTCTTCGGTGTTAACAACGATGTAACGGATATCGGCAATCTTGCTGACCAATACTCGTGTCTTGCCGGGTTCATGCTCTTTGCTGAAGTAAGAATATACCCTTTTTTTTAGGTTTTTAGCCTTTCCAACGTATATAATAGTCCCTTCTGTGTTCAGATACTGATAGACTCCCGGCTTTTCGGGCAGGTTGGCTACAATACCTCTCAGATATTCATTCGTTTTGGCTTCCGGTTCTGTATTCATAATCGTTATAGATGAAATAGCGGGAAATAAAAAAGGGCGTAGATTCTCTACGCCCTGCAAATATAAGCAATTTGTTTATAAAGTCAATACGGATTCTACTTCTACGTCATCTCCGAATACGGATTTGCCATTCAGGTCTTTCAATTCGATAATGAAGTTTACATATACCTTTTTAGGCTTCAGTTTCTTCACCAGTTCGCAGGCTGCTTTCATAGTTCCTCCCGTTGCCAGCAGGTCGTCGTGTAGTAAAACTACGTCGTTTTCATCGAGTGCGTCCTTATGAATCTGCACAGTGTCCGTGCCATATTCTTTGTCGTAGCTTTCTTCGATCACCTCTGCGGGAAGTTTGCCCGGCTTGCGGATAGGAATAAAACCTGCGTTCAGTCGGGTAGCCAGGATAGGCCCCATGATGAATCCTCTGGATTCTATACCTACTACTTTGGTGATACCTTTATCCTTGTACATTTCGAACATGATGTTCGATAATTCTTGCAAGCACCAAGGGTCTTTAAACAGGGTGGTGACATCGTAGAAAAGGATTCCGGGGAACGGAAAATCGGGAATTTCCCGGATGCTTTTAATTAGCGTTTCTTTGCTCATAATCATTGGTTTATCTCGTTTCTTTAAATGATTTGTTTCACGTGAAACGTTGCCGCTTATCGGCCGGAAAGTACCAGCAATACGTTGATGTCGCTTGGTGATACTCCCGGGATCCGGCTCGCTTGAGCAATCGTTTCCGGATCAATCTTCACTAGCTTCTGACGAGCTTCCGTAGATAGCGACTGGATGGAAGCATAATCAAATTTGCCTTTGATCTTGATGCTTTCCAGGCGTGCCAGCTTTTCTGCTATCATTCGCTCTCTGTCAATATAGCCTTGATACTTGATCAGTATTTCTGCCGCTTCCAGAATCTCTTCTTTACGGTCGGAGTCTGCAGCGGTTGCTTTTTCTAATTCTCTTTGGAAGGCGGGGACATGTTCCGCGATATTCTCAATCGTGATTTGCGGACGATTGAGAATTTCGATCAGCTTACAGCCTTGACGAAGGGGAGTTGTTCCCAACTTTTCGAGGGCATCATTAATTAATGCCGGTTTCATCGAATAGTTCTTTGCGAAATTTACTATCTGCTCTAATGCCTCCTTCTTGGTCTTCATTAATTGGTAGCGATCCTCCCTTGCCAGTCCGAGGTGATATGCTCTTTCGGTCAGTCTCATGTCGGCGTCGTCCATGCGGAGAAGAATACGGTATTCGGCACGTGAAGTAAACATACGGTATGGTTCGTCTACTCCTTTGGTCACCAGGTCGTCTATCAATACACCGATATATGCTTCGTCGCGAGCCAGTGTGAAGGCTTCACCACCGTGACAGTTGATGTGTGCGTTGATTCCGGCGATCAGTCCTTGTCCTCCCGCTTCTTCGTAACCGGTTGTTCCGTTCACTTGCCCGGCAAAGAACAGGTTTTTGATAATCTTCGATTCCAGCGAATGTTTTAATTGGGTGGGGTCGAAGTAATCGTACTCAATCGCATATCCGGGACGATAGATGACGATATCCTTGAATGCCGGTACTTTTTTCAGTGCGGCGATCTGAATATCCATCGGAAGAGAAGAAGAAAATCCGTTCAGGTATAATTCCTGTGTTGTTTCACCTTCGGGTTCGAGGAACAGTTGGTGCTGCTCTTTGTCGGGGAAGGTGACAATCTTGGTTTCGATGCTGGGGCAATAGCGCGGACCGATACTTTGAATCTGTCCGTTGAACAGGGGAGAATCCGGCAGCCCTTCGCGCAGAATCCGGTGCACTTCTTCGTTGGTATAGCAGGTCCAGCATTGCAGTTGCTTCAAATGGCGCGTACTGGTATTCATGAATGAGAACTTGTGGAAGTCGCATTCTCCGTCTTGTGTATCCATCAGATCGAAGTGGATGCTGCGTGCGTCGATTCGTACCGGTGTGCCGGTCTTCATCCTTCCGTAGGCAATGCCATGTCGGGCGATGGATTCTGTCAGCTGGTAAGATGCGGGTTCTGCCATTCTTCCGCCGGGCAATTGGTGGCGGCCTACGTGCATGAGTCCGTTCAAGAATGTTCCTGCGGTCAGTACGATACATTTCGCTTTGAATGTGACACCCCAAAGAGTGACGAGTCCGACTACTTCACCGTTTTCAACGAGCAATTCACAGACGGTATCCTGCCAGATATGAAGGTTGGGAGTATTTTCCAGTTTCTCACGCCATGACCAGATAAACTTGGCACGGTCGCATTGAGCGCGGGGACTCCACATGGCGGGACCTTTCGAGCGGTTCAGGATTCGGAACTGGATAGCAGTTTCATCCGTCACCAATCCCATCTGTCCGCCCAGTGCGTCTATTTCGCGTACTATTTGTCCTTTGGCGATTCCTCCTACTGCCGGATTGCAACTCATCTGTCCGATCTTGTTCATGTCCATTGTGATCAGACAAGTTTTGGAACCTAAATTCGCAGCGGCGGCTGCCGCTTCACAACCAGCATGTCCGGCACCAATTACAATTACATCGTACTTAAAATCCATTCTACCTTATTTATTATCAAACGCTGCAAAGTTACGGAAAAGTTGCGAGAGTTGTATCTTCTGCCGGTTTTTGCTTCCGAAATTTCGAGGAGGAGGCGGGGCGGGCGCAAAAAAACGCCGTAATTTTGGATTGGAAATATGCAAGATGTAACGTTTCTGGCTTCTTTTCTTTTGTGTCAAGGCTTCGATTCCTTTCAAAAAGAGATGTAAATGCTCTTTTTCGACATTCTAGGCTTACTTTTTGTCACTTGAAAAAGTGCGCGGCCGTGTGATGAAATAGAAGACGAACGGAGCGTTTGGACAGAATTTGTATCAAATCAACATTCGGATGTATGTTTTATACCCAACCTCCACTCTTTCTCTTGACATAAATCAAAAAAATAAGGTAAAACATGTTTTTTAGCATAAGAATTCTTGTTGTTTTCCAAAACACCTCTACCTTTGCAGTGTAGTTGTGAAACTACTAAGATTTTTAGGTATTAGAAAAAGGTAATAACAAAAGAGTAGTATTAGTTTATAAAATTAAGGTATTAGATTTTAAGATTAGTTTTTAGGAAAAAGATTGTTTTGATTAGGTATTAGAAAAAAGTAGTTTTCAGGTAACAGGTAAATTGAGATGCAGAAAAAAGAATCCCATTTATGGGGGATTCTTTAGGTGGGGCGGAGTTATTCGCTCTTTTTTTATTTTATGCCCCTTTATTCTATTTTTTTATATGAGGGGTGAACTTACATACTGAAAAAACAGATATATTTGTAAGTCATATCTATTATAACCAGTTTTTGCAGTAATTTGAAGAGAGTCTTTTATTGTTTGATTAATCTTGTTGCCGTATGAGCGATAAAGATGATTTGATAGTAGCAGGTGTCAACCAGAAAGATAAGGGAATCTGGAGGGACTTTTATAATCGCTATTATGCGGCCTTGTGCTCATATGTCGAGAAAATCCTGTTCCTTACCGATGCCGTAGAAGATCTGGTTCAGGAGGTGTTTATATCCGTGTGGGAAGGTAAGCGTACTTTTTCCGACTCCCGTGAGCTGACTAATTATCTTTATCGTGCCTGCTATAATAATGCACTGTTGTATATCCGCAACCATCAGATTCATGATTCTATATTGAATGGTTTGCCTCAGGAAGAAGATTTTGAAGACGAGGAAATGCTGTATGCTTTGACTGTGAAAGAAGAAGCTATCCGACAACTTTATTTCTATATCGAGGAGCTTCCTGCCGAACAACGCCGTATCATCCTGCTGAGAATTGAAGGACATTCGTGGGACGAAATCGCATCCCGGCTGGGAGTTAGCATCAATACGGTTAAAACTCAGAAAAGCCGTAGCTATAAATTCTTACGCGAGAAGCTGGCAAATTCCAGTTATTCTGTACTTCTTACTCTTATCTTTTATTAAAAACCGGGCTGTGCATCCTTGCTTTTGTAGGGGTGAAGTGACTGTGATGTGGCTTATTTAAGTGGATGAGCCGGTATGTTTAACAGGTAAACAAAGCTTGGTTAGCATTTTTAGTAAGCTATATGTGTTCGTTCCATGTCTGTGTCTTATTGCATTGTATATCAATCAGCTAAGTCCGAAAGTGACGGATGATGATAAAATATGAGTTTCAAACTCCTTGATAAAAGCTAAAAAATACATCATTTTAATAGCGGTAACGGAAAAAAACAAATATTTTTTAAGATGCCTAATTGTCATTTATTGATGGCTGAATTTTGATTCTGAAAAGGAAATGATTTGTTAAATATGTCGTTTTTGTTGCTGAATAATGTCATAATGATAGTTTTTCATTCTTTTCCGTTTTCGTACGGAGAGTGTCTCATAAAAAATAATCATCTTTTTGTCACCCATTTATGGACGTTATGTATAATTATAGTAAAGCAAAGATAAAATCCTCATTAGAAATAGATAAAATTATGAAAAAGTTAGAAAACACATATCAAGATGCCTCTTTGATAAAAAAGGCTCTTTTGGGAGATGCAAGCGACAAAGAGCAGCAGGTGTTGGAACAACGTTTATCTATGCATCCGGAACTGAAAGCCGTGTATGAGAAATTGCAGGATAGTGAGGAATTAAAAGATGCTTTTAATAAGTATAAAGAATATTCATCGGAAAAGGCTTACGAGCATTTCCTTCAACAAATTCAACAAAAAGAGAATTCGTCCGGTGGAAAGATTCGTCGTATCCGGACATGGTGGTATGCTGCCGCAGCAGTGGTAGTACTGGCAGTAGGAATTTCTTTTTATGCCGTGAATCATTATCAGGCAGTGGAGGAGTCCCAGACACGTATCGCGCAAATCAAGCCGGGTAGCAAACAGGCAGTGTTGACTTTGCCCGATGGAAGCACTATTGATGTACAAAAGAAAGATATAAATGTAATAGTAGACGGCGTCCAGGTGAAATACAATAAAGGGGTGCTGTCATATCGACCGACCGTTACAACACAACAACACGAAGAAGAAAACGTCGATGAAAGTCCGGTGAAGTCAAATGAACTGGTTATACCACGGGGAGGGGAGAATACTGTCCTTCTTGCTGATGGAACCACTGTTCATTTGAATGCCGGTTCTAAATTGCTTTATCCGGTCCGTTTTGTCGGAAAGCGCCGAATTGTGACACTGGAAGGTGAAGCCTATTTTGATGTGAGAAAGGATGAGGAACATCCGTTTGTGGTCCGGACTCGTTTCGGAGAAGTAACGGTACTTGGTACGGCATTTAATATTAATGCTTATAATGATGCGGATGCATGCTATACCACTCTTGTATATGGGAAAGTAAATTTCTCGACACCCGATCAGAATACAATTACGCTGGCGCCGGGTGAACAGGCAGTCGCCTCTTCCCGTGGCATTGAAAAGCGGGTGGTGGATGTCAATGAATATATCGGCTGGGCACAAGGTGTATATGTTTTCAACAACAAACGGCTGGGCGATATCATGAAAACCTTCGAGCGCTGGTATGATGTTCATGTCTATTATGAGAAGGAGTCTCTGCGCGACCTGACTTATAGTGGTGACTTGCAGCGATATGGCACGATCAATACTTTCCTGAATGCATTAGAACTAACCGGCGATATCTACTATAGAATAAACGGAAGAAATATATTGATATATGAGAATGAGTAATATTGAGTTTTGATTTAAAAATTATGAAAAAAAGAAGAGTCTTTATGCTATGTCTTTTTGCATTGAGTATGGTTCTCAGTGCATGGGCACTTCCACCTGATGAGAAGAAAGTGACACTTGATTTGAAGGATGTGCCGATGGAAACATTTTTAAACACGGTAAAACAGAAAGCTGGAATCAACATGCTTTATAACTCTCAGATGTTTAAAGGAGTTGAACCGGTGACTGTAAAAGCTACCAACGAGCCTTGGAAGGAATTGCTGGACCGCGTTCTTTCACCTAAAGGTTTCACTTATGCTACCAAAGATGGTATTGTGGTCATCAAGAAGAAAGATCAGAAGACACGTACGTTGGAAGGTAAAGTGGTGGATGAACAGGGTGGCGAACTACCGGGAGTTACGGTTTTGATACTGGGAAAAGAAAGAAATATCGGAACAATGACTGATGCAGACGGTGCTTTTTCTTTAGGACTTCCTGAAGGAGATGTAACAATTCGTCTTTCCTTTGTAGGCATGCAAACTTTGGAAATACATACTGGCAAGCTCAATCTTGATAAAGTGCATACCTTTAAGTTGAAACCCGATTCAAAGCAATTGGAAGAGGTGGTGGTAACCGGTTATGTAAAGATCAGCAAAAATAGCTTTACGGGTACTTCTGTGACGGTTACGGCAGATCAGTTGATGTCGGTTTCCAAAACAAATGTATTAGGAGCTTTGCAAACGTTCGACCCTTCTTTTCGTATTGCTGAAAATAATTTAGCAGGTTCGAATCCGAATAATGTTCCGGAGTTATATATCCGTGGACGTTCCGGTATTGGAACTACTCAGTTGGATGCGCAAAGCCTTTCTAAAACATCATTGAAGAACAATCCTAATCTTCCGACTTTTATCATGGATGGTTTTGAGATTAGTGTGCAGAAGTTGTATGATATGGATCCTAGCCGTATTGAGAGCATTACTATCTTGAAAGATGCTGCTGCTACGGCTATGTATGGTTCTCGTGCAGCTAATGGTGTAGTTATTATTACAACGGTAACTCCGAAAGCTGGTAAAGTCAATATCGATTATAACTTTACTGGAACATTGGAATATCCTGATCTGACCGATTATAATATGATGAATGCGCGGGAAAAGCTTGAAACAGAGGTTGCGGCAGGTATGTTTAAAGCTAAGCCGGAAGCCGGTGCAAGTGAGCAAAATCGATTGGATCAAATCTATAATAGAAAGTTGAATAATGTAGTTCGTGGAGTAGATACCTATTGGTTATCGAAACCGCTTCGTACTGTATTCAATCATAAACATAGTTTGTATCTAGATGGAGGAACGGATGACCTGCGTTGGGGAGCTGACTTTTCTTACAATTCAGGAGATGGCGTAATGAAAGGTTCTTATCGTGATCGTATGTCGGGCGGGTTATCTTTATCTTACCGTTTCGGTGCTTTTCAGGTAAAAAACTATTTTTCTTATACTTATACTAAATCTGAAGAATCTCCTTATGGAAGCTTTTCTGATTATACTTCAAAGTTGCCATATGATGAGTATTTAGATGAGAATGGGAATTATTTGGAAACCACTACCTCATGGACTGGAGGAACAGAAGAGAATCCATTATATGAAGCTACGTTGAAAAGTTATGATCGTAGCAAATCATGGGAACTGATTAATAATACTGAATTATTGTGGAATATAGATAACTATTGGTTACTGAAAGGACAATTTAGTGTTACGAAGTCAAATTCAGATTCACGCCAATTTTTAGATCCTCGTTCAAAAAAGAATTCTGAACCGCTAAATGCTAACAATGTGATTTCTGGACAGTTGGATGTTGCTACCGCCAATAGCTTAAGTTGGGACGCTACGGCTACTTTATCATATAACCGAAATATTAAGAAGAACAATTTGAACTTCTTGATTGGGATTAATGCTACTTCAAGTACTGGCGATAGTTTCGGTATAGCTTATAAAGGCTTTCCTTCTGGGGAGTTATCTTCTCCGGGGTATGCGAACAAAGTACCTACATTACCAGTAAACTCAGATAGTAAAAGCCGTTTGTTCGGTGCATTAGGAACATTCAATTATTCGTTCGATAATATTTATTTGGCTGACGTTTCTCTTCGTTTTGACGGAAACTCGGAATTTGGTTCCGATCAACGATTTGCCCCATTCTTTTCGGGTGGTCTCGGATTGAATCTGCATAATTATAAGTTTATGAAACAATTTGAATGGATGGAGCGCTTTAAGATTCGTGGAACATATGGTATCACTGGTAAGGTGGATTTTTCTCCCTACGAAGCACAGACAATTTATCAAGTAATCACAGACAATTGGTTTAAAACAGGTTTAGGTGCAACACTGATGGCATTGGGGAACAGTTCATTGGGATGGGAGAAGACGCATAATATGGATTTGGGGTTGGATGTTGACATGTTCAAAGGTTTACTTCAGATGAACTTTTCTTATTATCGTAAGAAAACAGTAGATCTGGTGAACAGTGTGACTTTACCTAGTTCTACAGGGTTTACCTCATACAAAGACAATATCGGTGAAGTAATGAATAAAGGTGTCGAAATTCAGTTGCGAAGCACTATCCTGAATTCAAAGGATTGGTATGTGGCAGCCTTTGTCAATATGGCTCATAATAAGAATGAGATAACCAAGATTTCTGATAGCCTGAAAGAGTATAATAAGAGGGTACAAGAGAAATATGCTGATTATAATTCCGGTATTAATAAAGGTAAAGCCGAATATAGTGCTACTTATTTACAGTATGTAGAGGGTGGGTCCTTAACGTCTATTTTTGGTGTAAAGTCGTTAGGTATCAATCCGGCAGACGGTAGAGAAATCTTTGTTCGTCCTGATGGAACGATTACTTACGATTGGAATGCAGCTGATCAAGTTGTAATTGGAAATGAAGAGCCGAAACTTCAAGGTACCTTTGGTTTTAATATGCGTTGGAAGCAATTCTCCGTATATTCAACATTTATGTATGAGCTTGGAGGACAACGGTACAATTCAACATTGGTAAGTAAGGTTGAGAATGCATATATACAAAGTAGCAATGTGGATCGTCGAGTATTAACAGGACGTTGGCAGAATCCTGGAGATTGTACTCCTTACGGACGTTTGCAAACAGATGGAGTGGTTGCAGTAACTCGTCCTACAAGCCGTTTTATTCAGGATTACAATGTCTTAACATTTAATTCTCTGACGGTAGGTTATGACTTTAATGCAGAATGGTTGAAAAAAGCACGTATTGGCTTATTACGTGTAGAATTGTCGGGTAATGATTTATTCCGTGTTTCTACTGTACGTGCCGAGCGTGGTTTGGACTATCCGTATTCTCGTTCTTTTGCAGCTTCGGTAAAGATGAGTTTTTAATAAACAATACTTAGAGTAGATGAATAATATGAAGAAAGTATATGCAATGATATTACTGACAGCTAGCTTGTTTACAACAAGTTGTAGTGATTGGCTGGATGTAGCACCAAGTAATCAAGTTAATGGCGATAAACTTTTCGAAGTTGGTGATGGTTATCGTAACGCTTTGAATGGTATTTATTTGAATTTGGGAACCTCCTCAATGTATGGTAAGAGTATTTCATGGGGGTTTATGGATGTAATAGCACAATATTATCAGTCGGGAAGTAGCTATATGAAAAGTACCTCGTCCTATTATAAAGCTGCTAATTATAAATTCGATGATTCAGATGTAAAAAGTATTATTTCCAGCATTTGGTCTGTTGGTTATAATAATATAGCTAACTGTAATAACTTGATTGCTAATGTAAGTGAAGCATCTCCTTCTGTGTTTGCAGAAGACGAGTTGGAGAAGAATATGATATGGGGAGAGGCATTGGGATTGCGTGCGTTAATCCATTTCGATATGCTTCGGATGTTTGCTCCTTCTATGCTTAAAGACGATGGCAAAGCCTATATACCTTATGTTGATGTATATCCTACTATTGTTCCTTCTTATGAAAACAATAAGGAGATTTTGAGAAAAATAGTTAATGATTTAAAAGCGGCAAAGGACTTGTTGGCAAAGTGTGATACTATTAAAGAAAACAAACATTGGATGTCCACCGAAAATCGTATGTTGGCTGTTAATAGTGGCACTAGTGGAGAACTGGCTAAGGATGTATTTTTTGCGTATCGTGGATATCGTATGAATTATTATGCGGTAACAGCGATGTTAGCTCGTGTTTATTGTTGGGCTGGCGAATATGGTAATGCTTACAAAGAAGCAAAAGAAGTAGTAGATGCCACTTATTCAACAGGAAGCACGTCTACAGCTTCTTGTTTTAACTTCTCTAATAGCTTGACCACTAATCGGAAAGATTATAATAGTATAATTATGACTTTCTTTAAGTCTACTTGCTATGAAGATTATCTTCCGTATATGACTAAAGGGAATGATGTGGTATTAGTTGTAAATACTACAAATCTTTTTGGTGATGAAGCTGGTGCTGACGATCGTAATCTTGATTTGTTTGGGGACTGGGATGGAGGAGATATTAAGTATTCCTTTAAATATGATATAAAAGAAGGTACTTCCGGTACAGACATGATTCCGGCTATACGCTTGAGCGAGATGTATTATATTATGGGTGAATATTTTGCTTATAAAGATGAGTTCTCTAAAGCAGGTGAGATGTTAGATAAAGTACGTTATGCGAGAGGTATTAGTACTACTAATCTAGCATCAAGTATTGGTTCTCTGGAAGTCTTTCATACACATTTGATAAAAGAAATGCGTCGTGAGTTTGTAGGTGAAGGACAGATGTTCTTTCAGTATAAACGTTTGGATCAGAAACCGAAAGATAATGTAGTTTTTGTATTTGACAAACCGAATAATGAAGACATTTAATATTGCTAATCAAAAGAAGAAACGATGAAAAAAAATATATTATTTGCTTTAATCTCTCTTTGTCTTTGGGCGTGTTCAGAGGATGAAATAAAACCCTATCAGGGAGAACAGTATCTTTATTTTAGTCAATTGATAAATACGACAAATGATTACGATAAAGAGAATGGATATATGGAGGTGTCATTCAATAATTATCCGACGAGCGAAGAAATAACGGTAAAGATTGGTATGAGTTTGATTGGTAAGCCTCTCAACGAAGATACTCCATATAGTGTAGTAGTGGTAGAGGAGAATGAAAAAGAAGATCCTACCCCAAATGCGGCTTCAAAGAATTTTCGTTTACCAATTAATCCAAAATTTGGAGCAGGATTGTCTAATGATACGCTAGAAGTTACTTTGGTGAAGACGGATGATTTGAAGGAGAATGTAAAATTGTGTCTGAAACTGGTTCCGAATGAATATTTCCAAGGAACAATGCAGGAATATGAAAAAATAAAAATTGTATTTAATAATGTGGTAAGTAAACCAGAGTGGTGGACTACTCAGGTCACAAGAGTATATTTAGGTACGTACTCTAGAAAAAAATATGAAGAATTTGTGAAGTGTACAGGAGTAACTAATTTCGGGGCATTAAATACGGCTGAGAAGAGAGCTTATTCATTGACATTTAAACGCTATATTGCACAGAATAATGTGATGGATGTGGATGCTGATGGTAAAGAATTTCCAATGACTGTGCCTATTAATTAATAAATAGACTACTTGAATATGAATATGAAAATAATATTTATCGTTGTATTCCTTTTAGGTATGGCATCTTGCTATGATGATAAAGGGAATTATGATTATAAAGAAATGAATGATATAGAAGTCTCTGTTTCAACAGAAACCTCTTATTATTCCTTGGGAGATAAGGTTATCTCAAAACCGGAACTAACTTTTGCTTTGGGACGCGAAAGTCAGAACTTAGCTTATGAATGGAGCTATGACGGGCATGTGATAGCTCACTCTAAAGATTTGGAATGGGTGGCGGATACGATAGCCAAAAATAAAGATCTGCGATTGGCAGTATTGGATAAGTCCACTGGAGTATCTTATTTTGGTTCAACGACAATCTCAATTAGTTCTCCATATGTGAAAGATGGCTGGGTTATTCTTTCTGAAAAGGATGGTAATAGTATGTTGACATTTATGAAATTCCAAACAGAAGAGGGAGTACTTAAACCTGTAGTTACTCGTGATATTTATCAAATGATAAATAAAGAACCGTTAGGTAGTCAGCCTGTTTCGATATATCCTCATTGGGTAGAGCAATGGGATGGTGAGGATCCAGGTATAAGTTGGCTATGGATAGCGCAAAAAGGTGGGCAAGGAGCTGTAGATGTATCAGGCAGTAGTTATCAGCGTGAAGGAGTATTATCGCAAATGTTCTTGGAGGGTTATCCACAAGATTTAGTACCGGAAGCAGTGATTGATTTGCAGTGTCTGACGATGGCCGTCGGCGAGGATGGTACAATTTATACACGTGTAAAAGAGAGTAATCTTCTTTTTAATACGAGCCGTTTTATTAATACTCCACTAACATCGGATGCGGAAGGTAAAGTGAAAGTTGATGGTCGTATGATTGCTTATGCTCCATTTTCAGGCCATGGAGGATTACTATTGTATGATAAAAATTCAAGTCAATATTTACACGTAACAGATAAGCTTAGCTCTAATGGAACTTTTAATTCGGGCAAAATACTAACATTGAATGTAGATGAAACGACATACACAAATCATCATACATATGCTCGTTTAGATAATATGAAAGATTATACAGTACATTATGTAGGAGCGTGTGAATCGGACTCTTATGATTATGGTAAGATGATGTATTTTGCAGTAATAGAGCATAAGCAGTCTCATAAATTCTATATCCAGAAGTTTGCGGTAAGAGACTTTTCCGGTAGTACTACAGTAACTAGTTTGGCTACAACGTATGTGTCGCAGGTGGAAGCACCTGCTGAGTTGGGACAGATAATTGATGGTACTTCAAAGAATAGTTTCTCATTGTTCCGTTATCAAGATACATGGCAATACCTTTTTATTAGTAAAGGGAATGCCCTATATCTGTATTATCTGAAAGAAAATATGTTATTTAAGTGTGCTACATTTAACTCTTCGATTACTTCTGTTGATACACAGTTCTACAATAATCAATATATCATTGTTGGTTTGGAGAGCGGAGATGCCTATATTATGAAAGGATATACTTACAACACTTCTGATGAATATACTATTGATAAATACGTGATAAATAAGGGACAAACAATTCAAGTAACGGAAGTTGATGGGAAATTTGTTCTATATCACGAAAAAGATTTAGGACGTATTGTACAGGTACGTTATAAGCCTAATACAGGCAATGGATGGGATGATAATTTCGATTGGCAATAAACTTAAAAATGATAAAACCTTGAAAAAACTGTATTTACTTCTTCTGGTTGCACTATGCGGGGCGTTGATTACCCCCGCTGTGGCTAAGAAGAAAAACAAGAAGAAAGCTTCTACTGAAGCGACTACAAAGAAAGAGAAGAAGGAAACCAAGTACGACAAACTGTTTAAAGACAAGAAAGTCACCACGGCTAAAGGTTTCATTACTCTTCACAAGTTGGACAATAAAATCTACTTTGAGTTGCCGATTAAGGTGATGAATCGGGATATTCTACTTGGTTCTACTATCGTGGAAACGACCGATAACCAGTTCGGCTGTGTAGGAGAGAAGTCAGGTGATCCTTTTCTGATTCGTTTTGTGCAACGCGACTCAACTATTACATTGCGTCGTGTACAGGCAGGTCAGTTCTCTGAAGATCGTGAAATCAAGAAGCGCTTGGTAAGCAGTACTATGCCGGCAATCGCTGAAACATTCGAGATCAAAGCATATAATAACGATAGCACGGCAGTGGTATTTGACATGACAGACTATCTGCTGAGTGACAAGAAGAATCTTTCTCCGTTCTCACCATATTCAATGATGGAGATGATGGGAGCCGATATTAGTAAGGATTTTGAGAAGGAAAGCTCATTTATTCAGGGAGTCAAAGGCTTTGAGGATAATGTGAGTATACGTTCTTTACTGACCTACAAAATCAGCGTGGGTATGAAGGGAAATTATGCAGTGAAGAAAATGCCGTTTACTGCGGTTATGAATCGTAGCTTCATTCTGTTGCCTGAACAACCGATGCGTCCCCGTTATGCTGATCCACGTATTGGTATTTTTGAACACTCTGTAGTAGAATTTGCTTCCGAAGGTCGTGGGTTGCGTACTCGTCACATTGCTCACAGATGGAATCTGGAGCCATCGGATTCGGCAGCCTATCTCCGTGGCGAACTGGTAGAACCAAAGAAACCTATTGTTTTCTACATTGATGATACTTTTCCGTTGAGTTGGAATAAATATATTCATAAAGGAGTTGAAGTATGGCAGAAAGCATTTGAGAAGATCGGTTTTAAGAATGCCATCATTGCAAAAGATTTCCCGAAAGATGATCCGAACTTCGATCCGGAGAATATCAAATATTCCTGTATACGTTATGCTCCGTCTACGGTGGCCAATGCGATGGGACCTTCTTGGATAGATCCGCGTTCCGGAGAAATCATTAATGCATCTGTTACGGTATTCCACAATATTGTGCAGTTGGTTCAGTACTGGCGCTTCTTGCAGACTGCCCCTGCTGATGAGGAAGTACGTGATGTTGTTTTGCGTGAAGACTTGCTGGGAGATTGTATCGCTTATGTGCTCTCGCATGAGGTAGGACATACATTGTCATTGATGCACAATATGGCAGGTTCTTCTTCTATCCCTGTGGAATCTTTGCGCGATCCGAAGTTTACTCAGGAGTTTGGTACGACCTACTCTATTATGGACTATGCCCGTAACAATTATATTGCTCAACCGGGTGATAAAGAGAGAGGCGTGCGTTTGACTCCTCCGGAACTGGGAGCGTATGATTACTATGCTATTGCCTGGCTGTACACCCCGATTTTTGAGGCTAAAACGGCAGAGGAAGAAATTCCTATTTTGGATAAATGGATCAGTGAGAAGTCTGGAGATGTTAAATATCGCTATGGTAAACAACAATTCAGACGTCGTTTTGACCCAAGTTCAGTAGAGGAAGACTTGGGAGATGACCCGGTGAAAGCTTCTGAATATGGACGTCGCAACTTGCAATATCTGCTAAAGCATATCAATGATTGGGTAGCGGATAAGGATAAGGATTTTGAGTTCCGCACGGCTGTTTATGACGAAATTGTATATGCTTACGTACGTTATTTGACTTTCGTTTTGGGAGATATCGGTGGTATTTATCTGAACGAACGCTATGACGGTGATCAGCGCCCAAGTTTTAAAACTGTATCGAAGCAACAACAAAAAAAGGCTCTGAATTTCTTATTGAATGAACTGAAGGACCTTTCGTGGCTGGATGCACGCGAAACACTGAAAGAATTCCCTATCCGTACTTCTGTGGCCATGCAGATGGAAGATGCAATTATTGATGGTATCTTGTCTCGTTGTGGTGCGGTGGCTATCTGTTCGGGTAAGGCGACATCAGCTCCTTATACTCAGAAAGAATATCTTGCCGATATAGAACGTTTTGTATGGGCTCCTACCCGCGCCGGAAGAACCTTGACAGAAACAGAAATGCGTTTGCAGATGAATTATCTGACGAAGCTGATTGAAGGTTCGGTTGCAGGGGTTGCAAAGAATGCTACCCGTAAAGGTATCGCAGATATGTATGCTCACATTGAAGTGCCCGAATGGCTGAAAACTGCTTCGCGCGAACGTTTCGGAATCATCTCGGAGGAATTTATGGGATGTTTTAATAACAAGCCTTGTGAGATGCAGGCTGCCCGTTTGGAGGAAATCAGTGGATTTGATGATGATGTAGATCTGAAAGCACCGATCGAACCGATGGAACATATATACTACGGTGAGTTGAAGAAGGTTCGTAGTCTGGTTGCAGCAAGTGCTTCTACCGGTTCGGCTGATACACAACGCCACTACCGCTTATTGTTGTACAAAATTGACCAGGCATTAAAATGATAGGAAGTATGAGAAATAGATATAGTAAGATACTTTGTTTATTGCTTCTTTTTGCATGTTGCCTGCCACAGGAAGGAAATGCTTTCTGGCCTTTTAAAAAGAAGAAAAAAGAAGATAAGAAGGAAAATCTGACACCATATCAGAAGCTGTTCAAGAATAAGAAAGTTCAGACAGCACACGGGCTGATGACTATTCATAAGGTGGAAGGGAAAGTGTATGTGGAGTTCCCGGTTGCCATGTTAGGCCGTGAGATGCTGTTTGCTTCTTCTATTGAAAATACGAGTGACGGTGGTGAAGGAGCTCCCGGACAGTTAGGGGGTACCGATGTACGTTTCCGTTTTGAGATGATCGATTCAACTCTTGTGGCACGTATGCCTTTATTGAGTAAGCCGGTAAATACCAGTGGTGATGCTTATATCGCACGTGCGTTGGACAATGCGCATAATCCGGGTATTTTCAAAAGCTTTAAGGTATTGGCTTGCACTCCGGATAGTTCTGCACTTGTGGTAGATATGAAGGGATTATTTTTGGAGGGATCTGCTTTTACCAAACCTTTCCCTTCGACATCGGCTAACGGATACTATGGATTCGTGTCGCGCGATCATTCTCTGCAATCGGATAAATCTGCTATTTTGGGTGTATCGGCTTCAGAAAATCATATAAGTGTACGTGAAGAGTTGTCATATACTGTCGACCATACGCTGATGGGAGCATACAATATGTACAAAGACGTACCGTTGACAGCGGTCGTCACTAAAATGCTTTGTATTCTGCCCGAGGAGCCGATGACTCCTCGCCTGGCTGACTCACGTTTGGGATTGACTACACAATTGAAAAGTGATTATTCAGGGGCAACTCAGGAAGTGAAGAGTATACGCTATGCAAAACGTTGGCGTATCGAGCCTTCCGACTCTGCTGCCTATCGCCGTGGCGAGCTGGTTCGGCCAGTCAAACAACTGGTGTTCTATATCGACAGTCTGATGCCTGTCAAATGGAATCCGTATATCAAGGCTGGTGCGGAATCATGGAATAAGGCATTTGAGAAGATCGGCTTTAAAGATGTTATTTGTGTGAAAGAATTCCCGAAGAATGACACATTGTTCAATGCAAACAGCTTTGACTGTATGACAATACGTTATTCGGCTTCTTGGCTGAATTCGGCACAGACAACGATACACTCAGATACACGTACCGGTGAAATATTGAATGCGTCTATTCTGATTAATGCAAATATGATCAGTGTTCAGTATGCTGACCGTATAGGGGCCACTGTTGCTATTGATCCTCGTGTGCGTACTACTGTTTTCCCGCAGGAGATACAGGGTGAGTTGATTCAGGCTGCTATTGCTCAGGCTGTAGGAACCGGACTGGGACTAACAATGAACTGGGGAGCTTCCTGTGCTTATCCGGTGGATTCGTTGCGTTCGGCAAGCTTTACTCAAAAGTATGGTCTCGCTTCTTCTGTTATGGGAGGCGTAATCATTAATGACGTAGCTACGGAGGAGGATGTTCGTAATGGAGTGTGTCTGGTTAATACAAAGCCTGGTCCATATGACGAACTGGTGATTAAATATTTATATCAGCCTATCTATGCTTCTTCATTACAGGAAGAAAAAGAGACATTGGATAGCTGGATTCGTGAACATACGGGAGACCCATATTATGCTTATATACGTAATCAGTCACGTTTTGATTCTGATCCTCGTAATAGTCGCGGAAGTCTGGGAGATGACCATTTGAAATCATTCGACTATATGCTTCCTAATGTTCGCAAAGGATTTGAAAACTATTATAGTTGGTTTGCCAAGGAAGACCGCGATTTTTTAATGCGCAGACGTGTACACTCTGCCCTTAGTGAAAGACTGAGCGGGCGTATTTATGCAATACTGAGTTATATTGGCGGTATTTACTTGAATGATATTCGCGAGAAGGATGCGATACCAAGTTACTCAATGGTAGATCGTGAGAAACAGAAAGCAGCTTTGAGTAAAGCATTGGAACTGGCAAAGAATCTGGATTGGGTGGACGATACCGCTCATTTGAATGAATTTGAAATTTCAGATAAGAAGGCTGACCGTTTACGTTTGGATATCTTTAATGGTATTTTCGGACGTCTGCCTTATGTCGAGGTTTGTACAGAACGCTTCCCGGATGCAGCATATACTGCTTCGGAATATCTGGATGATATCTATGGAATTGTTTGGGAAGGTGTCTTGAAGCATCGTCCGTTGGAGAATTTCGAGAGAGCACTACAGACAGCGTTTCTGGAAAGTATTATTTCAACATCGACAGCAACTGCGCCTATTGGTAGTTTCAAAGCCTCAAAAACAGGATTTGCGGCTACCGGCAAACCGGAGATCAATCTGGCTGCTTTGAGAAATGGCGGAAAGGTGGATATGAAGATGTATTCATTGCAAAATGCAGAAGAAGTAGCAGGCTTTTCTTCAATTCCGCCGATCTATACCAACCAGACAAAAATAGCTGCTTACTATTTTGACTTGTTGATGCGTACGAAAGACATGCTCAAGAAAGCAATTTCGACGGCTCCTGAGGCAGATCGTTCTCATTATGACCTGTTGATCTACCGCATCAATAAAGCTACGGAAATTGAATAAATCTCTATTACATAAACTCTCTCTTAATTAATTTGTCTCTATGAAAACAATATTGTAAGAGATATTTTTAAAGATTTCTTCTATGCAATATTGAGCATTTTTCACCCGGGTTTACATTGTCGAATGTAAATCCGGGTGAATCTTTTATAGGCGGATATCTTTTGGAAAGTACCATACAACTAGATTGCCTGAGAGAAAAATATCAGTCTTTCTGTATAGAACATTATTATTTAATTTGTATTTTTGGCGCAAAACTCCCGAAATGACTAACAATGAGATTTCCATAGAACAAATTAATAAGTTGGATGCGGCTGCTTTCCGACTGCTTTATAAGAATTATTATAAAGCATTGGTTTGCTATGCAATAACAATTGTCGGAGATTCAGAATCTGCAGAAGATATTGTCCAGGAGTTATTCTCCACTATTTGGGAGAAAAAGATGTTTTTCCGGTCTCTGGCTTCATTCAGGGTTTATCTGTATAACTCTGTCAGAAATGCTTCCTTGGATTATTTGAAACATAAGGATGTGGAAGGCAACTATCTTCAGAAGATGCTTGATAGTCATTCCACTACATTTAGGATGGAAGAGGAGGAAGAGGGCTTCTTTAGTGAAGAAGTCTATCGCCAGCTTCTTCAGACAATTGATGCGCTGCCGGATCGATGCAGGGAAGTTTTTTTGATGTATATGGAAGGCAAGAAGAACGAGGAGATTGCCACTGCACTCCATGTTTCTCTTGAAACTGTGAAGACTCAAAAGAAGAGAGCAATGTCCTTCCTTAGAAAAAAATTAGGCTCCTATCATTTTCTATTATTACAAATGTTACTTCCCTAAAAAGAAGCATAACACTCAATCCGCTTTACTTGTTAACACCTGTTTGCAATGAACAAAATGTTCGTTGTTTTTCTTGATTATTGTACAAAAAGAACGGTCTTCTAAATAAATAAAGTATCTTCTGAATAAAAAAACTTCAGAATCCTGTCCCTCATTTTTTCTTCTTAGTCGTCTTTACTATAAATAACCTGAAATAATATGATAAAGCGTAAAAGAAGTATAAATTCTATTATCCATGATCAGTTGCTGGGATACGCTTCGGAAGAAGATAAAAAACAGTTGCAGTCATGGCTTGATAGTTCTCAAGAAAATAGAGAGAACTATGATCGTCTGATGCGTGAGGCTTGTTTGATTGACAGGTATAAACAGTTTGCCCAGGTAGATGAAGCACGTGCTTGGGAAAGATTTCAGAAAAAGCATTTCTCTATTCGCTCTGCTCGTTGGATCAAAATAGGACGGTATGCGGCTATCTTCTTATTGCCGATAATCGGTTTTGCAATATGGTTTTGGACTTTGAGGCTGATGGATTCTCAGCCGGTGATTTCGGATGAAGTTCGTATTGCTATGATCCGGTCGGAGAAGATGGGTAAACAAAAGGCAACGCTGGTTTTGGTAAATGGACAGAAGATGGATTTAAAATCAGTGCCTGCTAAGCCTTTACAGGATTCGGTGGAACAAGTGCCTGTTGCTCAGCCGTCTGTCCCTAAGACTGATGTGAATGAATCGGAAGAGGTTCCTGTTGTAGAAAATAATAAGTTGAGTACTTATGATGACAGTGAATTCTGGATGACGTTCGAAGACGGAACCAGAGTGCATCTGAATTATAATACGACATTAAAATATCCACCACATTTTGGTACTACCACTCGCACGGTTTATTTGGATGGGGAGGCCTATTTTCAGGTAGCCAAGGATAGCAAGCGTCCTTTCCGTGTCATTACGGCGAATGGAGTGGTCAAGCAGTACGGAACAACTTTCAATGTAAATACACATGTGCCCGGAATAACGAAAGTAGTGCTGGTGAAAGGTTCTGTAAGTGTGCTTCCTAATCAGGGAGGGGAATATAAAATAAAACCGGGGGAATTGGCGGTTCTTCAGGCTGATACGCAAGATGTACAAATTAGCGTAGTGGATATCGAGCCGTATATCGCATGGAACAGTGGACGTTTTGTTTTTGATAACTGTTCTTTGGAGAGTCTGATGAATGTAATATCACGTTGGTACAACAAAGATGTCGTATTCGAATCGGAAGATACCAAGAAGATACGTTTTACAGGAGATATTGATCGCTACGGCTCAATAGAGCCTATATTGAAAGCGATACAGCGGGTGACTTATCTGGAAATGGAAATACAGGGGAAGACCATAATTATAAAGAAATAAACATATTAACTACTATTAAAAAAGGAGGACGACATGCAAAAAAAGAGAGCTCGAGAACGCATTATCATGTTTCTCTGTATTATTTCCTTGTTGTTTACACCGGTGTTGGCTGCATCGCAATCTAATGCAATGAGGGTATCCTTAGATCTTAAATCTGCAACAGTTAAAGAATTTTTTGATGCTGTAAAAGTACAGACTGGCTTGAACTTTATTTATAGTACGGAGCAAGTGAAGAATATGCCTCGTATCACTATTCAGAGCAATAGTCAGCCTATCAGTGAGGTGTTGAACAAAGTGCTGGCAAATACCGGATACAGTTATGAGATAGAAGGAAATATTGTAACCATTGTATATCAGTAACCTAAGGAGAATGTCCGCACGGCTACGGGCGTTGTGGTTGATGAGGGAGGGTTGCCCTTGCCGGGAGCTTATATAAAACTCTCTAAAACGGAACATTCGACGATAACTGATAATGAAGGTAAATTTTCTATTAATTTATTCCATCAGAAAGAGCCTGTCCTGATTGTCTCCTATTTGGGAATGATTGTACAGGAAGTAAAAGTTGCCGGTACTAAACCTATGACAATCGTGATGAAATCGGATGTAAAGTCAATCGATGAAGTTGTAGTAACAGGTTATCAGGAGATTGACAGACGGAAGTTGGCAAGCTCCATATCCTCTATAAAGGGAGCTGATCTGATTGGTGGGGAGTATCTGTCTATCGACAAAATGTTGCAGGGACGCCTGCCGGGTGTTGCTGTGATGAATATGTCATCTACTCCGGGAGCTGCTCCTAAGATTAGAATCAGGGGATCTTCCTCTATTACAGGAAATAGAGAACCGGTATGGGTAGTCGATGGAATTATTCTGGAAGAACCTGTCAATATCTCTACAGAGGAACTGAACAGTCCGGATAAGATAAATCTGATCGGAAATGCCATCGGTTCGGTCAATCCGGAAGATATTGAACGTGTGGATAT
The DNA here is from genome assembly GCF_023656585.1 of Bacteroides sp. B1-V-101. Taxonomy (NCBI): domain Bacteria; kingdom Pseudomonadati; phylum Bacteroidota; class Bacteroidia; order Bacteroidales; family Bacteroidaceae; genus Bacteroides; species Bacteroides sp. B1-V-101. The sequence goes on from NZ_JAMOKH010000002.1 coordinate 231,581, forward strand.
TCTGAAAGATGCCAGTGCTACTGCTATCTATGGTATCAAAGCGGCCAATGGAGTTATTGTGGTCACTACCAAGCAAGGAAAAAGCCAGAAACCGAGTATCTCGTATACCGCTACATTGGGGATAACAGCTCCTCCTACTTACGATAAAATGTTTCGGATGAATTCTGCCGACAGAATTGATATGTCTATCGAAATGCAGGAGAGGGGATTATCTTTCGGAAGTTACAAACCTTCGGATATTGGCTATGAAGGGGCATTGCAACATCTGTGGAATAAGGATATTACCTATCAGGAATTCTTAAACCAGGTGAAGACCCTGAAAGGATTAAATACCGACTGGTATGACTTGCTGTTCCGTACAGCATTTACACATCAGCATTCGGTATCCATTACAGGTGGAAATGACCGGAGTAATTATTATATGTCCATGGGATATGCGAATAATAACAGTGTGACGATAGGAGAAGGGTTAGAGCGCTATAACGTACTGGCTAAAATAAATACCAGAATTAACCGGAATATACATTTGGGATTAAAGGTTAGCGGTTCGCTTTCCAAAGCCGAACATCCTCATACTTCCATTGATGTGTATGAGTATGCTTATAATACTTCACGGGCTATTCCACTTCGGACAGCTTCTAATGAGTTGTATTTTTATGCGAATGAGGCTGGACGTAACGGAGTATTGTCTTACAATATCATGAACGAACTGAATCATACAGGAAACAAGAATGATAATTCCGCTATAGATGTAGCTGTCAATCTGGATTGGAAGGTTGCTTCATGGATGAGATTTTCATCTATATTAGGATTGTCCAGAAGCAACGTGACACAAGAAAACTGGGGTGATGAACAATCATATTATATTTCTTCTATGCGACAAAGTCCCTATGGGAAGATGTTGCCGAATCCCATTGAAGATTCTGAATTTGCAGAAAGATATTGTCTGCTTCCGTTTGGAGGAGAGTTGATGACGACCAATACACGTAATACTTCTTATACATGGAGAAATAGCCTGTCATTGATGCAAAGTTTCGGAAAACATGAAGTTTCCGGAAGCATCGGACAAGAAGTCAGATCTTCAAAATATGACGGATTAAGCTCTACACAATATGGTTATTTGCCCGAAAGAGGTAAAAAGTTTGTTGATATTGACCCGACAGTCTGGAAAAGATACGGTGCTTTGGTAAAGAGTCATCCGGATGTGGTGACCGATACAAAGAATAATGTGATTTCATTATATGCTACGGCTGCTTATGTTTATGACAGTCGCTATATTCTGAACTTCAATATACGTACTGACGGTTCTAATAAGTTCGGCCAGAGCAAGAGCGTTCGTTTTCTGCCGATATGGTCAGTGTCTACACGATGGAATGTCATCAATGAGAAGTTTATGAAAAACGTCGACTTCCTGAATGATCTGGCAATTCGTGCCTCATACGGTATACAAGGTAACGTGCATCCGGATCAGACCCCTAACTTGATTGCTAGTTTGGGGACATTGGAATCAATGCCACAGGAGTATATTTCAACATTGTATAAGCTGCCGAATAATAAACTGAAGTGGGAAAAAACCAATTCGTATAATATTGCAATCGACTGGGCATTCTGGAATAACAGAATCTATGGATCGCTTGATGTATATTATAAAAAGGGAGTAGATCAGGTGGTTACGAAAAACGTAGCTCCTTCTACAGGTGCGTCAAGTGTCTCCATTAATGATGGTGATGTTGAGAATAAAGGTTGGGATTTGGCTGTTTCTTTTGTTCCAATTCAGACCCGGGACTGGATGTGGAGTTTATCATTCAATACAGGTAAAAACTACAATAAAGTGTTGAATGCCGGGAACTCAGCGATCACTTGGCAAGACTATATCGCAGGAACATTAGTGAGCAATGGCAATGCGATAAATAGTTTCTATTCTTATAAATTTGATAAACTGGATGATCAGGGTTTTCCTACATTTAAGGATATTAATGAGAAAGATGAAGAAGGAAATGCTGTGGTTCATTCTTTGCAGGAGATGTATGACCGTGCTTTTGTTCTTTCCGGAAAACGTGAACCCGATCTGACCGGTGGATTCTCTACTTATTTGAAATATAAGAATATTACATTTAATGCGTTATTCTCATTCAGCTTTGGTAATAAAATGCGCTTGAACGATTTGTATGAGTCCTCCGGACAGCGGCTTCCTTATCCGGACCAGAATATGTCCAGTGAATTTGTGAATCGTTGGAGAGAGCCGGGTGATGAAGACAGAACCATTATACCGGTTTTATCGGATAAGAGTTTGCAGATCAACGATAAGGATGTGACCTATCGTATTGCGGATAATGGATGGGATATGTATAATAAGAGTGATATCCGTGTAGTTTCAGGCAGTTTCCTCAGATGCCGTTCGATGTCTATTCGCTATGATTTTAAACGTGAATGGTTGAAACCTGTCTATCTGAAAGGAGCAAGTGTCAGCTTTGATATGGGTAATGTATTTGTCATTAAAGATAAAGCGCTGAAGGGCAGAGACCCCGAACAGATTGGATTTGGTTCAAGAAGTGTACCACCGCAGCGTTCTTACTCACTTCGCTTTAATATTACTCTTTAATAATGAATGATGATGAAAAAGTATAATTTATATATCATATTGCTTATCTGCACATTATCGTCGTGCAGTGACTTTTTGGAAGAAAGTTCACAAGATTTGATGATACCCAGATCGGTGAAGGATTACAAGGAACTGTTCTTCGGTGAGGTAATGAAAACGAATGAAAAAGACATACCTCATCCTTATCTGGAATATATGACAGACGATGTGAAAGACCAATGTTACTATGGAACCAGACCACAAGTCATTTCTAATGATTTCAGAGAATATGTTTGGGCATATTATACGTGGCAGGGAAACCCGGAAGTGGGAATTTCAAATGAACTAACGCCGGATGTTGCATGGACAGTCTATTATCATAAGATATTGATGACTAATATTATACTGGACCAGCTTTATACCATGAACGGGACGGATATGGAGCGTCAGGATTTAGCAGGTGAAGCTTATTTTATGCGGGCTTTCTCGTATTTTATGCTTGCTAATTTGTATGGAAAGCCTTATCATCCTGCTACGGCAAATGAAGACTTATGTGTACCGCTCAATAAAGAAATCGGCTTATCAGATAAGATGATGAAGCGGGCCACGAATGCAGCTGTTTATGCCCAAATGGAAGAAGACATTAATAAGGCTATCCAGTGTTTTAAAGCTATAGGAGGCGAGAAAACTATTTTCCGTCCTAACTTGCCGAGTGCTTATCTATTGGCATCACGTATTGCCCTTTTTCAGGAGAAATATGATGAGACCATTCTTTATTGTGACTCGGTCTTTAAGGTCGCGACTCAGCCACTTTACAAACTTCAGGAAAAAAAGGATCACTATTTCTTTTCTCTTGCTAACAAAGAAATCTTGTTATCCTACGGACTTACATCACTTGAGACGCATATGAAAGAAGATTTCAGATATACGGGGAACTTGGTGGTTTCTGATGATTTGCTAGCGCTATATTCGGAAGATGATTTGCGTCTTACGAATTATTTCAAGAATACAATCGGCAACCAGACCAGACCTACTAACAAACAGTATAGTGTCTATACACCTATTAAGTGGACTAAAAATTCTGCTACAGTCTATGCCAACGCCTTACGTATTTCGGAAGCTTATCTGAATCGTGCTGAGGCTTTTGCTGAACTTGGCAATACGAACAAGGCTCTTGCTGACTTAAATGAGCTCCGTGAAAATCGTATGAAACCGGGAACTCCGCCGTTAGCTGTTGATGAAGACGGAATTGTAGCAACCGTACGTAAGGAACGCCGTAGAGAACTGGCGTTTGAAGGATTCCGCTGGTTTGATTTGCGCAGATATGGCTGCCCTCCTCTTACGCATACTTACAGTTCAAAGGAGAACGAGGGAGCAGGAGATGTCTTCGAACTGAAAGAGAAAGGCTCATACGTATTGCCGATTCCTAAGAGCGAAAGAGAGAGAAATACGGAAATAGAAATATTCGACCGTCCGAATAGTGAACCTGTTAATAATTGATCGATTATGAAGAAACTTATATTATTAATTTGTATGTTGGCAGGTATGTCTTCTTGTTATCATGAAGATGCGTTAATCGTTCCTGAGCAACCGGATAAATATAACATTTTGACAGATGACCTGTCAGATCCGACACAGCATTTTATATACCAGTTTTATCAGAAATATCAGACTGTGATTATAACCAATCCGACTGAGGCTGATTATAAATTCAACTTTACAGCGAATAACGGAATTAAAATAACTGCTCCCGAACAAAAGCAGGAGATTATTGATGAAGGGATTGAGTTTTTGCAAAAGGTATTATTGAATTTGTACTCGGATAGTTTTTTAAAGAAGAATTTACCTTTTTCTATATTGTTATCTGAAGAGGTCCGGATGGCCTCTTATGGTGAGACAACCATCATGAATTGCTATGCTAGTAGCAGCTTTATAGCCTTAGGTAATGTATCATCTTCTCTGAAAACAATGACCGATGAGGAGTTTGTGAAAATCAGAGCAGATGTGAATGCCAGCTTTTGGGCAAAGTATATGTCGGAAGTCAGAGGATTGTTTACTATTTCAGATGCTTTTTATGAAGCTAGTGAAGAAGTTGAACCGAAATTGTACGACCCGAACTGGTATCGTTTTAAAGGAACGGACCCTAATGAAATCGATTTTTATAAGTATGGGGTGATTACTTATTCTGAGAACTCCTATATTGATGAAGATTGGCCGGATTTTAATTCCATTTATGCTCCTTTAAAGAGTGAAGACCTTGCGCAATGGATGAATTTCGTCTTTGAGAAAACTCCTGCCGAGATTCAGGAAATCTGCGATAAATATCCGGTAATGAAGAAGAAGTATGATGTGATTCGGGAAGCTATGCTTGAAAACGGATTCGATCTGTCCAAACTGGAACTATAGAACTTAAAAACAACATGATATGAACAAAATTTTCACCTTATTACTTGTAGGAGCATTAACTGCCGGAGCGGTAACTGCTAATGCCGAAAGTCAGATTTTTAAAAAGAAAAAGAAGAAAGCAAAAGCGGAAACAGAGCAGCCGGCGGCAAAAGATTCCACAAAGAGTAGTATGACCGAATACAAAAAACTACTGAAAGGAGCCAAGACGATTGATGGCATGTTTAAGGTACACATCGTTAAGGATAAGTATTATTTCGAAATACCTAAAGACTTGATGGGACGCGATTTTATGATTGCGTCCAGAGTATCGAGTACCAGTAACAATAAAGATATAGCTGCCGGACAAATGCCACGCAATCCGGTACTGGTAACTTTCTCGGCAGATAAAAAGAAAATCTACATGCACAAAAAGATGGTGCGCAATTTGTGTGATACCACTTCCAATATGTATGCTGCTTTTCAGCGCAACTTCTCAGACCCTATTTGGGAAGCATATAAGATAGAAAGTCTTTCACCGGACTCTTCAGCATATGTCATCGATATGAGTTCGCTTTTCATAACGGATGTACCCGAATTCAGCCCATTTCGTTCGGAAAATATAATGGATGTATTGATGAAGAGAAAAGCACTGAAGGGAAGTCTTGCTTCTTCCAAATCGACTATTCTGGGAATGAAGTGTTTTCCGCTGAATATAAACATCAAGACGCTGATGAGTTATACTGTTGACGGAGGACCGTTCACTGTAACCATGACGCGTAATATTATTTTGCTGCCGGAGGAAATTATGCGTCCCCGTTATGGTGACTCGCGTATCGGTTATTTTGATGAAAGCAAGCGGTTTTATACTGAAAAGAAAGATGGTCTGCAAGAGCTTACTTACATCAACCGATGGGATTTGCAACCAAAACCAGAAGACTTGGAACGTTATAAGCAAGGTGAGTTGGTGGAACCTCAGAAGCCGATTGTATATTACGTTGATACTGCTATCCCCGACAAGTGGAGAGATTACATAAAGAAAGGAATAGAAGACTGGCAGGTTGCGTTTGAGGAAATAGGATTTAAGAATGCGATTGTAGCGAAAGACTATCCGAAGGATGATCCGAACTTTGATCCGGATGATATTCGTTATAGCTGCTACCGAATGATTACCACTCCGATACAAAATTCAATGGGACCTTCCTGTGCCGATCCTCGTTCGGGTGAAATCATTCAGGGCGACGTCTTGTTTTATTCAAATATCATTAAGTTGTTGCATAACTGGCGGTTTGTTCAGACTGCTACCGTTGACCCCAAAGTACGCAAGGCAGTGTTTGATGACGAGACGATGGGAAGCTCGTTACGTTATGTAGCAGCGCATGAGATCGGACATACCCTGGGACTGATGCATAACTTCGGTGCATCTTATTCGTATCCGGTAGATTCGCTCCGTTCGGCCACTTTCACTCAGAAGTATGGTACCACTCCGTCCATCATGGACTATACGCGCTATAATTATGTAGCTCAGCCGGAAGACAAAGGAGTTGCTCTGACTCCTCCGCTTTTGGGTGTATATGATAAGTTTGCCATCAAATGGGGATATAAACCTATATTTGATGCGGCATCTCCTGAAGAGGAGAAAGCTACTTTGAACAAGTGGATCAAAGAGAAAGAGAATGATCCGATGTACAAATACGGTCCGCAGCCTTTTATTAATGAGGTCGATCCTTCTTGTAAATCTGAGGATTTGGGTGATAATGCTGTGAAGGCAGGAAGATATGGCCTAAAGAATCTGAAACTTATCATGAAAAACCTGCCGGAATGGACCTATGAAGATGATCATCAATATGAACGCCTGACGGAATCATATCAGGAAGTGATTATGCAGATGCAACGCTACTTACTGCATGCCATGGTGTCCATCGGTGGAATTTACTTTGATGAGCCGAGACGGGACAGCGAAAAGCCTGTTATCCGTTTTGTGCCGAAAGCAGAACAGAAGGAGGCATTGAAGTTTATTATGGAAACTATGATGGAACTACCCGAATGGGTACTTGACAAGAAGGTGATTGAGTATACTGGTCCGACTTATTCGCCAAGTACTTTGCAGTCAATCATTATGAATCGTTTGTTCTTCACATACATTACATCCAGTCTTGTTTTGTACGAGGAGTTATATCCCAAACAGGCTTATACCTTTGCTGAGTATATGGATGATATTTATGATTTTGTGTGGAAGAAAACTATATCCGGTGCCCGGTTGAATATGTACGACCGTAACCTGCAAATTACTTATGTGGAAAAGTTGTTGAAAGAAGGAGGGATGCTGAAACAAAAATCTTCTCCATTCTCATTTAAAGACTTGAATGAAGTTGAGAAACAACTGCTTACGGATAATGTCGATTGGACGAAAGCCGGCTTTGAACTTAATCCGCTCGGAAGTGTGGATATGGTTAAGAATCCGGCTATTTATCAGAAGGTAATGGATAGCTATAGTTTGCTGCGAAGCAAAGTAAATACGGGTGATGCTACTACCCGGGCACATTATCAAAGTCTTGTCTTTAAAATAAAGCAAGCGTTAACGGAACAATAACTATCTCTCTTAGATACTTGGGGGCACCTCGTCGCAGTGATTGTGGCGGGGTGCTCATTTTATCCGGTCAATGGCTTTTATTGAATCGCCGACTATCGCATTGCCAACGCCTTATTCTCCGCCTCTTCCATAATTTCCCTTTCCCCGGGACCTTTGTCATTGATACCGCAGAGATGAAGAATACCGTGAATAATAACCCGGTGTAGTTCATCATCATAAGCTGCCCCGAATTGCTCGGCATTGGTGCGTATCGTATCCAGGCTGATGAACAGGTCGCCCGACAGACGATCACCCTGGCAATAATCAAAAGTAATGATATCCGTGTAATAATCGTGTTGCAGATATTGTCGGTTTACCTCCAGAATCTTTTCATCGGAGCAGAAGATATAAGCGATTTCACCGAGTCTTTTTCCATAAGAGGCAGCTACATTCTTTATCCATTCTGTTGTTTCCCGTTTTTTGATATCAGGCATCTTGACGCCTTCGGTTTGATAAGTTACAGCCATAATTGAGTCTATGCTTTAAAAGAAAAATAAATAACTGATTAAGATGGCGGCTATAATACCGGAGAAGTCTGCAATCAAGCCGCAGGTGACTGCATTCCGGGTTTTACTGATTCCGACGCTGCCGAAGTAAACGGCAAGGATATAGAAAGTGGTGTCCGAAGCTCCGCGTACTACGCAACTCATTCGGCCTACAAACGAATCCGGTCCCATCTCTTTCATCGTGTCAATCATCAGCCCATTGGCACCGCTACCGCTGAGAGACTTCATCAGCGCTGTCGGCAATGCTCCCACAAAACTGGTATCCACTCCGCACAGACCGACTACATAACCAATGCCTCCCACAAGGAAATCCATCGCTCCCGAAGTACGGAATACAGCAATGCCTACAAGGAAGGCAACCAGGTACGGAATGATTCGTACGGCTGTCGTGAAGCCTTCTTTGGCACCTTCTACAAAAGAATCATATACGTTAATCTTCTTCCGGACCCCTGTCAGAATAAACAGGATGATCACCCCGAACAGAAGAATATTTGCTATCAGCGTAGAGTAAGTGCCCATTTCCTCACGCGAAATATTCAGAAACAGATAAATCAATCCGGAGAAGAAAAGGCAGATAACGCCCATCAATATCAGGATAGGCTTGTTGATCAGATTGATCTTCTGGGCGATACTGACAGCTATAACGCCGACCAGAGTCGAGATAAAAGTACTCAGCAGGATAGGGATAAACACATCCGTAGGCTGGGCAGCCCCCATCTGCGCACGGTATACCATGATACTGATCGGGATGATGATGAGGCCGGAAGTATTGATAACCAGAAACATGATCATCGGATTGGAAGCCGTATCTTTCTTCGGGTTCAGTTCCTGCAGTTCTTTCATCGCTTTGAGCCCCAATGGGGTGGCAGCATTGTCGAGTCCGAGCATGTTGGCGGACATATTCATAAAGATGGAACCCAATACCGGATGCCCTTTGGGAATGTCCGGAAACAGGCGGCAGAGTACCGGACTCAGAAAGCGGGCGAGTGCATTGATCAGTCCGCTGTTCTCTCCGATTTTCATGATACCGAGCCAGAGGGCCAGTACTCCGGTCAGTCCCAGAGATATCTCGAAAGCGGTTTTCGAAGAGTCGAAAGTTGAGTTCATGATAGCTGTAAATATCTCCGTGTCTCCCAGAAAAATTACTTTTATCAGGGCGATAATGAAGGCGATAACGAAGAATGCTATCCAGATATAATTTAGAACCATAGTCGATTGCGTGTATATAGATGGTGCAAAAGTAGTTATTACGTTTTAAATAAACTAATTGTTTTCGGGCAAAAGAGTAGAAGACCGAAACCGGTCTTGTGTACTTTTTCACTCTATTCTTCAATAGAATGATGCGTTGCTTAAGAAAAGAATGTGTAAATACGGTATTTTTAGGAAGAAGAGGCTTTTATGGTTATTAAATAGCAGGGGAAAAGCGGAAAGCAATTACTTGTTATTGTGTTTATACACAGCCAGATGCAGGTTGCTATATTCTCAGAGTATTCTCACCGTGATGAGAATAATTGCGCTTTGGTAAAATCGAAAATGATCCCCTTGTTATCAGGGAATGAAGTCACCGAAAGAAGACTGAATGGCATCTTATCATCGCATCGATTTTGAGATTTATTCTTCATAATTCCTCTTGGAAAAGAGAAATGGATAATGGCCGGAGGTTTTTATTATTCTTTCTTATATCGAAAATGAATGGATTTCTCTATCTTTGTCTCCTACATTTCAAGAAGAAAATGGAACAAGAAGATTTTAACATACGCGAACATCAGCTGACTTCACGGGAGCGGGATTTTGAAAATGCGCTCCGTCCGTTAAGCTTTGAAGACTTTAGCGGGCAGGATAAGGTGGTGGAAAACCTTCGCATCTTTGTGAAGGCGGCACGTCTGCGTGGCGAAGCACTCGACCACGTTCTGCTGCACGGGCCTCCCGGATTGGGTAAAACAACGCTTTCCAATATTATAGCTAACGAATTGGGAGTAGGCTTTAAAGTAACTTCCGGTCCGGTGCTCGACAAACCGGGCGATCTGGCAGGAGTTTTGACGAGTCTCGAACCGAACGACGTGCTCTTTATCGATGAAATTCACCGCTTATCGCCGGTGGTAGAAGAATATCTCTATTCGGCCATGGAAGATTACCGGATAGATATCATGATTGATAAGGGACCTTCGGCACGCAGTATTCAGATTGACCTGAATCCGTTTACGCTGGTCGGTGCAACCACCCGTAGCGGATTGCTGACGGCTCCACTTCGTGCCCGTTTTGGTATTAATCTGCATTTAGAGTACTATGACGATGATATTCTGAGTAATATCATCCGGCGTTCAGCTTCCATACTGGACGTACCTTGTTCGGTGCGGGCGGCATCGGAGATTGCTTCCCGAAGTCGTGGTACGCCCCGTATTGCCAATGCTTTGCTTCGTCGCGTACGCGATTTTGCGCAGGTGAAAGGTTCCGGCTCTATCGATACGGAAATAGCTCAGTTTGCGCTGGAAGCGTTGAATATCGACAAGTATGGTTTGGATGAGATAGACAACAAGATACTTTGTACCATCATAGACAAGTTTAAAGGCGGTCCTGTCGGTCTGACAACCATTGCTACCGCTTTGGGCGAAGATGCGGGCACTATCGAGGAAGTATATGAACCTTTCCTGATCAAAGAAGGTTTTATGAAACGGACTCCTCGTGGACGTGAAGTGACGGAGCTTGCCTATAAGCATTTGGGAAGGAGCCTCTATAGCAGCCAGAAAACCTTGTTTAATGACTGATAGTTTGGTCTGACACAGTCAAAACAGAGTTTGATTCATAAGTCAGTCAATAGTATCTCCAATTAGGGCTGACTAAAAAGTCGGCAGTATCTTAAATCTCCTCCTTCGGGAAGGAGGAGTACCCGTAGGGGGAGGTGGTAGGTGAATGCATAAATCTATCATTTACAAAGAAATAGGAACAAACATTATTTCTCCTACCACCTCGGTCTGCGACCACTCCTCCTTCCCGAAGGAGGAGAATAGAGATAGAATCGACTTTCTAGTCACCCCCTGGCTGAAAGCCGGGATGGTAGGTAAAAACATAAAATGGAACTATCTTATGCAAGATATAATGAATAAACCTGAGAATAAATCAGCTCGCAAGAACTTACGTAACTGTAGTACTTCAGCTGAGGCCACTCTTTGGAAATTGATAAAGGATAAGCAAATTGACGGACTTAAGTTTCGCCGGCAACATAGTGTCGGCTCTTATATTCTTGATTTTTATTGTCCGAAACTTCGGTTGGATATAGAATTGGATGGAGAAGTGCATTCAACATCAGAAGCTATGGACTATGCTGATACCCGTGCCCGTTTCCTTATTAACGAGAAAGATATTTGGGTGATTCGTTTTGAAAACAGGGTAGTGTTTGAGAATCCATCACAGATTGTAGAGGAGATTAGAGAGGTGGCGAAGAAGCGTAAAATAACTACCACCTCCCCCTGTGGGTACTCCTCCTTCCCGAAGGAGGAGAATGCGGATACTACCGACTTTTTAGTCGGCCCCAATGGAGAAAGTATTGCTAATCATCTTATCACTAATCATTTATAAACATGGCAGAACTAAAGTCATTGGCAAAGGACACTGCGATTTATGGTGCCAGCAGTATTATTGGTAAGTTTCTGAACTATTTTCTGGTACCGATTTATACTTTTTCACTTCCTGCTGCTTCCGGAGGATATGGAGTGATCACCAAGATGTATGCTATTGTGGCGTTATTGCTCGTAGTGCTAACCTTCGGAATGGAAACCGGCTTTTTCCGTTTTGCCAATAAAGGAGATGACGACCCGAAGAAGGTATATTCTGTTTCGTTATTGATGGTAGGGAGCGTATCGCTCCTGTTTTTGCTGTTGTGTCTGGTCTTCCTCAATCCTATTGCAGGACTGATGGGGTATAGTGAACATCCATGGTATCTGGGCATGATGCTGATTGTACTGGCTATGGATGCCATTCAGGCTATTCCGTTTGCTTATCTTCGTTATAAGAAACGCCCTATCAAGTTTGCCGGACTGAAACTCTTATTTATATTTGTCAGTATCTTGCTGAATATCCTTTATTTTGTTGTCATGAAAGGCGATGACGTAGGGGTAGCCTTTCTTATTAATCTGATCTGTTCTTTTGTTGTAATGCTCGGGCTGATACCTGAATTCCGTGAATTCCGCTATTGTCCTGACCGTTTGCTGATGAAGCGGATGTTATATTATTCATTCCCTATTCTGATATTAGGAGTGGCAGGCATTGTGAATCAGGTTGGAGACAAGATTATTTTTCCTTTTGTCTACCCCGATAAGGTGGAAGCGGATGTACAGTTGGGCATTTACAGTGCAGCTACTAAAATAGCCATGATAATGGCAATGATCACGCAGGCTTTTCGCTTCGCATACGAGCCTTTTGTCTTTGGCAAAAGTAAGGATAAGGATAATAAACGAATCTATGCGCAGGCAATGAAGTTCTTTATTATCTTTACGCTGCTGGCATTCCTGGCAGTCATGTTTTATCTGGACATTTTACGTTATATCATAGCAGAAGACTATTGGGAGGGACTCAAGGTAGTTCCCATCGTGATGATTGCAGAGATGTTTATGGGGATTTATTTTAATCTCTCGTTTTGGTATAAACTGACGGATGATACCAGATGGGGGGCATATTTCTCCATTATAGCCTGTCTGACTGTTGTTCTGATGAATATCTTCCTGATCCCTGTATATGGGTATGTAGCTTGCGCATGGGCGGGTTTTACCGGATATGCCATAGCTATGTTGCTTTCTTATTTTGTCGGTCAGAAGAAATATCCTATTGCTTATGATCTGCGTGGAATAGGTTGTTATGTAGGCTTAGCTATTATTCTGTATCTGATTGGTGAATGGACGCCGATTCATAATACAGTCTTGCTTCTTGCATTCCGCACAGTCCTTCTGCTACTATTTATTGCTTATATTATCAAACGGGACCTGCCTCTGAGTCAGATTCCTGTTATTAACCGGATTATAAAAAAGAAATGACTATGAAGACAGATGAACGGAATAAGTTTGCGATCAAGTCGTTCCTGGGTGAATACCTGGACTTGAAAAAGGATAAAGACAATGAAATGGAAACCGTTGACTCTATCCGAAAAGGAGTAGAATTCAAAGGAGCCAATTTGTGGATTCTTATTTTTGCCATCTTTATGGCTTCACTGGGCTTGAATGTCAACTCTACGGCAGTGATTATCGGTGCCATGTTGATTTCACCGTTGATGGGACCTATCATGGGTGTCGGACTTTCTGTCGGTTTGAATGATTTCGAGTTGATGAAACGTTCTTTGAAGAGCTTCCTCATCACGACTGCTTTCAGTGTGACGACGGCAACCATCTTCTTTCTTTTCACTCCTATTGCCGAAGCACAATCGGAGCTGTTGGCGCGTACTTCGCCTACGATTTATGACGTATTCATCGCACTTTTCGGTGGTTTGGCGGGAGTTGTCGCCCTGTCTACCAAAGAGAAGGGAAATGTGATTCCGGGAGTTGCCATTGCTACGGCGTTGATGCCTCCCCTTTGTACGGCAGGTTATGGTCTGGCATCGGGCAATCTGGTTTACTTTCTGGGTGCATTCTACCTCTACTTTATCAACTCCGTATTTATCAGTCTGGCTACCTTCATCGGTGTGCGGGTGATGCACTTCCAGCGTAAGGAATTTGTGGATAAGGCACGCGAGAAGATGGTGCGTAAATACATCATTCTGATTGTTGTGCTGACGATGTGCCCGGCTGTTTATCTGACGTTCGGCATCATTAAAAGTACTTTTTATGAGACGGCAGCCAATCGGTTTATCAATGAGCAGTTGAACTTTGAGAATACGCAGGTACTTGATAAGAAGATCAGTTATGAGCATAAAGACATCCGCGTGGTTCTGATCGGTCCCGAAGTTCCGGATGCTTCGATATCCATTGCCCGTAGCAAACTGAAAGAATACAAGCTGGAAGAAACAAAGCTGACCGTACTGCAAGGGATGAATAATGAGGCGGTAGATGTCTCTTCCATTCGTGCCATGGTGATGGAGGACTTTTATAAAAACAGCGAACAACGCCTGCAGGAACAGCAGAAAAAGATAACCCGACTGGAAGAAAACCTCGCTCAATATAAAGAGTACGATACGATGGGGCGTACTCTGGTGCCCGAATTGAAGGTGCTTTATCCTTCCATCACTTCGCTTTCTATCGCTCACTCGCTGGAAACACGGGTAGACTCGATGAAAACGGATACGGTGACACTGGCTGTTTTGAAATTTGGCAAACATCCGTCAGTTGCCGAGAAGGAGAAAATCAGCGCATGGCTGAAAGCACGGGTGGGAGCGAAGAAGTTGAGGCTCATTACCGAATAATGGCTCCCGGATTGATCATAGAATATATAAATCTAAAAATAATAGCATGAAACTCAGACTAACCGCAATGATTCTCCTCTCCCTTTGCCTGTCACAGGCATTTGCTGACGAGGGAATGTGGCTATTGGGGAACCTTCGCAAGAACAAACAGGCGGAACGGGTGATGAAGGAACTCGGTTTGCAGATGCCTGTAAATAAACTGTATAATCCGAAGAAGCCGGCTTTGGCAAATGCCGTTGTCAGTTTCGGTGGATTTTGTTCGGGAGTGGTGGTTTCCGAAGATGGTCTGGTATTTACCAATCATCACTGTGGTTTCAGCAGTATCCAGCAGCATTCTTCCGTAGAACATGATTATCTGAAGGATGGTTTTGTAGCCCGCAATCTTGGTGAAGAACTGCCGAATCCCGAATTATATGTCCGTTTCCTTCTTCGTACGGAGGATGTGACCAAGCGTGTGCTCTCGGCTGCCAAACATGCTCATACGGAAAGCGAACGTCGCGTAGTTGTCGACTCTGTCATGAATGTAATCGGCATGGAAGTATCAGAGAAGGACTCTACGTTGACGGGAATTGTCGATGCGTATTACGCCGGAAACGAGTTCTGGCTTTCTGTCTACCGCGATTATAATGATGTCCGGCTGGTTTTTGCTCCTCCTTCTTCAGTCGGCAAGTTCGGGTGGGACACGGACAACTGGATGTGGCCTCGCCATACAGGTGACTTCAGCGTTTTCCGTATTTATGCCAACAAACAGAACGGACCGGCGGATTATTCGCCAGAAAACGTCCCTTATCATCCGGAATACGTAGCTCCTATTTCGTTGGATGGATACAAGGAAGGCTCTTTCTGTATGACTCTCGGCTATCCGGGCAGTACGGAGCGCTATCTCTCTTCGTATGGGATCGAAGAAATGATGAACGGCATTAATCAGGCCATGATCGATGTGCGCGGGGTAAAACAGGCTATTTGGAAGCGGGAAATGGATCGCCATCCGGATATCCGTATCAAGTATGCTTCTAAATACGATGAAAGTTCCAACTACTGGAAAAACAGCATAGGAATGAATAAAGCCATCCGGCACCTGAAAGTGCTGGAAAAGAAGCGCGCAGCAGAAGCAGCCCTCCGGGACTGGATTCAGTCTCATCCGGAAGAAAGGGAGAAACTGATTCGTCTGTTCTCTTCTCTGGAACTGAATTATAATAATCGTAGGGAAACAAACCGTACCCTTGCTTATTTCGGGGAGTCGTTCATTAATGGTCCCGAATTGGTTCAATTGGCACTCGAAATACTGAATTTCGATTTTGAGGCCGAAGAGAAGTTGGTCGTTACCCGCATGAAAAAGTTACTGGAGAAATACGATAACCTGAATCTGTCTATTGATAAGGAAGTATTTGCGGCCATGCTCAAAGAATACCGGTCCAAAGTGGATAAGAAATACCTTCCGGCGATGTATCTGCAAATAGACACCTTGTATAACGGAAATGTCCAGACTTATGTAGACTCTTTGTATGCTACCTCTCAAATCACTTCTCCGAAGGGTCTGAAGCGCTTCCTTGAACGTGACACGACCTATAATCTCATCGAGGACCCTGCCATTTCTTTAAGCCTCGACCTAATAGTGAAATACTATGAGATGAATCAGAGCGTCTCAGAGGCTTCCGAACAGATAGAGCAGGATGAACGCCTGTTCAATGCCGCTATGCGTCGTATGTATGCCGACCGTAACTTCTATCCTGATGCCAATTCCACCATGCGCCTTAGTTTTGGTACAGTCTGTGGATATTCTCCTTTTGACGGGGCTACCTTCAGTTATTATACGACGGTAAAAGGCATTTTCGAGAAAGTAAAGGAACATGCAGGCGATATAGACTTTGCAGTTCAACCGGATCTTCTGGCTTTACTCTCTTCCGGTGATTTCGGCAGATATGCCGATGAAAAGGGAGATATGAACGTTTGTTTTATCTCGAATAATGATATTACGGGAGGAAATTCCGGCAGTGCCATGTTCAATGCGAAAGGGGAATTGCTTGGCCTTGCTTTTGACGGCAATTGGGAAGCGATGAGCAGTGACATTGTCTTTGAACCGGATTTGCAGCGTTGTATCGGAGTAGATGTGCGCTACATGCTTTTCATTATGGAAAAGTATGGAAAGGCTGCTAACCTTATCGAGGAACTGAAATTAACCCGCTGAAACGGAAAAACAATTTTATAGGAAGGCTGCTCTTATCGTTTCAGTATAATTACCATTACAGCAACGATAATCAGTGCAATGCCTACGCCAATACTTGTGGTGAATGCTTCTCCAAAGAGGAAGATGCCTACACATACGGCAGTTACCGGCTCCATAGCTCCCAATACAGAGGTGAGTGTGGAGCCGATGCTTTTTACTGCTCTGACCAGTGCAAGATTGGAAACGACGGTCGGGATTAATGCCAGCAAGATTAGATTTCCGGCAGTATGCCATTCTCTGATAGGCTGAAGATGGCTGATACTGCTGGTTCCGATAAAGAGAAAGATTCCTCCGAAAAGAAAGACATAGAAAGTGAGCAGTAATCCTTTCATCCGGCCGATCTTTAACTGGCTCATTGTGACAAGGTACAGTGCATATCCCAATGCTGATAAAAGAACGATGAAAAGGCCGAAAAATGAGAAACTTCCTGTCTCTGTATTTCCACCGGATAAGAAGTAGACACCTATCACGGCAGAGGCGATGGCGGCTATCCGCCAACCGGACTTTTTTTCTTTGAAGAATAGCATCATGACCAGGGTAGTCAGTACCGGATACATGAAGTGAATGGTGGTGGCTACACCGCTTGCCATAAACTTATATCCCCAGAACAGGAAGACGGCAGACATCAGATAAAGTATCGCAAGCAGGAGCAGGGAAGGAATGTCCCGTCTGCTGATTCGAAAGGATTGCCCGTTGATCAGTAGAATCCCGCCTAATGCCATACACGCAAACAGGAAGCGATAGAAGAGTATCGATTCGAATTGCATGCCCGCCTGCATGGCAGGAATGGTGAATAGGGGGATAAGCCCAAAAGAGGCCGACGAAAGCAGACCGTACAGGAAACCGTTGACTTTATTCATAGTTAAGTATATATTCGGAGTGCAAAGATACTCATAATAGATAAGATGATATTATGTTTGAATTATAAAATAGAGATTACGTCCGAAACGTATGAAGCTGTCTCTGTTTTCTTGTTGAGTATATCGAATTTTTCGCTAAAACATGTGTTTAGGGTTGAAATAAACAGATATTGCTAAATTATGAACAGATATTTTCTCTGGTAGTGTTTCTTTTTTCTGACCTTTGGTGTGTCCAGAGTACAAACCTGTAAATATTTGAATTGACAACAAAACTATGATACATATGAAAAACAGATTAGTTGGCTTATTAGTGTTCGCGTTGGTTGCTTTTAACTTATATGCGCAGTCTGATCAAAGTAAAAAGGGACTTCTTACTTTTACCGGTACGCGTATTATTTCCTTTGATCCAATGCGGGAAATGCCTAAGATGGCTTGGTATAGTGAAAATCAAGATATTCGGGTAGATGAAGAAGTGCTCTTTAATAATCAGTCGTCATTGTTGATTCCGTCTGTACGGGGAAAGAAAACAGAAGCTTATTTCGGCATGAATAACCGCGATATTACAGGTAAGACGATTGTGTTTAAAGGCAAATACAAATATCAGCAGGCAAATAATGCCAAAGTGAGTTTCGCAATTAAACTGGACACTCACCTTCAAAGAATAGACGAGAAGGCTATTGATTTTGAATGTAACGGCAGTCAGGACTGGAAAGACTTTTATGTGGAAATGCCGTTTACACGTTCCAAGAAATTTTTCTTTCGAATACTCTGTGACGGGGAGGCCAGGCTTTGGGTGAACGACTGCCAGGTGCTGATAGATGGACAGTCACTTGATTTAATCAAGAATCCGGATGTTGAAGTAGACAAGGATCTGGAGTTCGCAGGAAATTCAGGAATATCACTTGGAGACGTTGACGGGCAAACATTGGAAAATTTGGTGGTTTTGGGCAAGGTTTGGGGATTCCTTAAGTATTTTCATCCGCAGGTTGTGGTTGGAAAGTATAACTGGGATTTTGAATTGTTCAGAGTGATGCCCGGGATAGCAGCTGTGAAGAGCAAAAAGGAAAGGAACTCACTGTTAAACAAATGGATAGATAAGTACGGTAAAATCACGGAAACCGAGGAGTATGTAATCGGAGATTCGGCCCAATATCATCGTTTTGCACAGCTTGGCTGGCTGGAAGATCCGAATGTCTTCGATAAGAAACTGTCTGAAAAACTAGTGAGAATCAAGAATGCCAAACGTAATAGTGTATTGAACTACTATCTTCCGATATTAACCGGAAAGGAGGAGGTGGAATTTGCCAGAGACAAACCTTATCCTTCAATCGACTGGGAAGATCAGGGATATCGTATTCTTACGGTTTATAGATTGTGGAATGCCATCGAACATGGATATCCTTACGCCAACCTTACAGACCATAGATGGAGTACTCTGCTGGCGCAATATCTGCCTGAATTTATCAATGCCTCTTCGGAAAAAGATTTGGACCATTCTATACGAAAACTGGCTGCTGAAATCAATGATTCACATGGAGGGCTTGAATTTCCGAATCATGCTCCCCGATTGTATGGTCTTCCATTGGGATTGACTCAGACAACGGACGGTAAGCTTGTAGTAGAATCGACTGCATTAAAACAGATTGAGCGGGGATCGGTCATACTGGCTGTAAATGATAAACCGATTTCGGAAATAATCGACAATTACCGTTCTATATTGCCTTCTTCAAATGAGCATGGTTTACTGAGGAATGTCTCATTCAGACTATTTGTTACATCGGAGAATGAAATGAAAGTCACGGTGGAGAATCAAGGGCAGTCTCATGAATATACAATACCCATGCAGTCTTTTGAAAGAGCATCTTTTAAAGGCCGAAAGAGTCCGTCAGATTACGGACTGGATGCCAGAAAGATTCTTTATGTAGATGCAGGTATAATGGGGCTTCCGGAACTGGATCAGATGATGAAAACAAATTTGAATGCTAAAGGAATTATATTGGATATGCGTAAGTATCCGAGATGGGACATTATGGAAGTACTTGGAAAATATCTTTATCCTCAACCGACTACATTTATGTGGTATTCCATTAATTCGAAGAAATTTCCGGGTAACTTTGGTCTTGATATAATTGGGAAAATTGGTTTTAAAGAAAATCCTGATTATTTCAAAGGTAAGATTGCTATTCTTGTAAGTGAGATGACTCAGAGTTTTGGAGAGCTAATGTCTGTCGCTTATAGAGTGGCACCAAAAAGTGCGGTTATCGGTACGCAAACTGCCGGTGCGAACGGTCATGTCGGATATTTATATTTGCCTCGGGGAATTAAATTCACCTATACAATGGCGGGAGCATTCTATCCTGAATGGAAATTGAATCAACGGGATGGAGTGACTATTGATATTCCGGTGGAACAGACTGTAGAAGATATAGCTGCAGGAGAAGATATGTGGATTAGAAAAGCGATTGAATATATTGAGAGTAAACGGTAAGGTTTCACCCTGATTAAAGGGATATTCAGCCCGTCGATATAATTCGATTTGAATATATTGACGGGCTGAATTATACTATTAGCAAGCTGAACTTATTTCTTTATCGGTCTGCTTGGAATCTTTTCAAAGATAGATCTAATCCGTTCCATCTCAAATTTAGGCTGTCGGTCGTAAGTGTAGATACCGTTTTTCTCTTGTTCGATATCTGAAAACTGTGTATAGCAGAATCCGCTGATGATTCCGGAGGATTGAATCGCATTGATGAGTTTTTCGATGCGTTCGAAGAGGGCATCTTCGTTGGTAAATGTTCCTCCATGTCCCCATGTGTCTTCCTTGGTTCTGGATGTTTCCCATACAATACCGCCGAATTCACCGATGATAAAAGGTTGGTTGGCATAAGCTGCCTGGTTCTTGTCCGGCTTTAAGCTTAGTGCGAAACGTGTTGCATCCGGTTCGTAAGTACTGATGCTCCAGATATCTGTCAGGAAATGGAATCCACTGCCGGTAAGGTCGTTGAACGGGCGACTGGGATCGATTGCTTTTGTCAGTTTTTGCAGGTCAAATACCAAGCGTGCAAATGTACCGGACGAAACATTGCTCAATGGTACGGTAAGAGGTGCCCATGTGATGATAGAAGGGTGATTACGGTCTCGTTCGAGTATCTCTATCCATTCACTGAGAAGATTTCTTGATGCGGCCTCGTCATCGGGATTCATTCCCCAGTTAGGAGACTCTCCCCAAGTGATAAATCCCAGCTTATCTGCCCAGTAATGGAATCGTTCTTCGAAAAACTTTTGATGAAGGCGTGCCCCGTTGAAGCCGGCTTCCTTACTTAGTAAAATATCATTTTTAAGGGCTTCATCGGTAGGTGCAGTCCAGATTCCATCAGGATAATACCCCTGATTCATAACCAGGCGCTGGAAATAAGGCTCGTTATTCAAGTAAAATTTGCCATTGGCTGTATGTACTTTGCGCATACCTACATATGATTTTACTTCATCGATGGTCTGCCCTTTGGCATCTTTGACGCAGTAACTGATATCGTAAAGGTGTGGAGTTTCGGGGCTCCAGAGCTTGATATTCTTTATAGGTAAGATCAGGTTACTGCCATTGGCACATTTTGATGTCACTTGAGCGACTTTTTTCTGGCTGTCATAGATCGTAACTTCCAGTGTCTGGTCATTGGATATCTGATAGAATTCCGGAGTAATGATCAATTGATTATTGTCGATATCCGGATAGGTATTTGCCGATTTCAGTCCACAGGGAGAGAAAGCTTCCATCCACACCGTTTGCCAGATACCTGTGACACGCGTATAAAAACAGGCAAAGGAGTTTTTCTCCGGAGACTGTTTGCCGCATGCCTGACGACCTGATTTTGCATCATCGGACACGGATACTACCAGATTGTGACTATTCCCGGGTTTGGCTATGCGACTGATATCTATTACAAAAGGAGAGCTTCCGCCGTTATGAAAACCGACGAGGCGTCCGTCTATATAAATCTCTGCTAAATAGTCGACAGCGCCGAAATGGAGTAAAATCTTCTTGTTGCTCCAGTCAGCGGGTATCGGCAGAGAACGTTGATACCACATTTTTTTTATAAAGTCCGTATGATTAACTCCGGATAGTTTGCTTTCCGGGC
Organism: Bacteroides sp. B1-V-101; assembly: GCF_023656585.1. Taxonomy (NCBI): domain Bacteria; kingdom Pseudomonadati; phylum Bacteroidota; class Bacteroidia; order Bacteroidales; family Bacteroidaceae; genus Bacteroides; species Bacteroides sp. B1-V-101. The sequence continues at coordinate 253,287 of NZ_JAMOKH010000002.1, forward strand.
AGAAAGGAACCGTAATTGTTTTGCTAAGCTCCTTTGCCGTAGGTAAGTTACGCTTTTTCCCGGAATCATCAAGATCGAATTCATACGTCCACGTACCATTTAAATTAACCCAGGTAGCTCTTTCAAATTGTGGGCGGGGATATTCCGGCCGGGGAATATCATTGGTTGCGTTTGCTGCAAAAGAGAGTAGTAAACCAACTAGCATCAGATGTGCTTTTCTCATGTTTTGTAATTTTTGTTATTGTATAATTTAAGTGCCTTAGCTGATTGTAAAAATAGAGATTTAAAAGAAGAAAAGGTGTAAACGATTGTTCAAATTAGGAAATAATCTGATCATAGTGAAGATTATTCGGTTATATTTGATAAATGTGTATAATAATGTCACAAATTTATGGTATGAAATAGGTAAAAGCCGCTACATTTGTAATCGAATGAATTTTAGGAAAATATTATAGAAGAACATTTAAACTAAATAACTCAATCAATTATTATGAAACTACGAATCATGCGAAGTGCATGGATTGCACTTTTGTTTATGTCTTTATCTGTAACAGCACAAACCACGGATAAGCCGGAGTGGAGCAATGAGTATGTCTCGGGAGTCAATAAGGAAGAAGCAGTTCAGATTGCTATTCCTTTTACCGATGAACAACAAGCAATGAATCTGACTATTGAAGAGTCACCTTATTACAAAACGCTGAATGGAATATGGAAATTTCATTGGGTGGCTGACCCGAAAGACCGACCGCAGGATTTCTGTAAACCGGAATATGATGTAAGCCAATGGGATAATATTAAAGTCCCTGCAACCTGGCAGATAGAGGCCGTAAGACATAATAAAAACTGGGATAAGCCCTTATATTGCAATGTGATTTATCCTTTTTGTGAGTGGGATTGGAAAAAGATTCAGTGGCCTAATGTAATTCAACCTCGTCCGTCTAACTATACTTTTGCGACGATGCCTAATCCTGTCGGTAGTTATCGCAGGGAGTTTATATTGCCTGATTCATGGAAAGGACGTGACATCTTTATTCGTTTTAATGGGGTAGAAGCCGGTTTTTATATTTGGGTGAATGGTAAAAAGGTCGGCTATTCGGAGGACAGCTACCTGCCTGCCGAATTTAATCTGACTCCTTATCTGAAAGCTGGAAAGAATGTTCTTGCTGTCGAGGTGTATCGCTTTACAGATGGTAGCTTTCTGGAGTGTCAGGATTTCTGGCGTTTCAGCGGTATATTCAGAGATGTATTTCTGTGGTCGGCTCCTAAAACGCAAATCAGAGACTTCTTCTTCCGTACGGATTTAGACAAGGAGTATAAAAATGCATCCGTCTCTCTGGATATAGATATTACAGGTAAAAGAAGTAATAACGAGATTCAAGTGAAGGTGACGGATCAGAATGGTAAAGAGATTGCTACCCAAAATGCGCGTGCTGTAACGGGAACGAATAAACTTCAGTTTGAGGTTGTGAATCCTTTGAAATGGACGGCAGAAACGCCCAACCTTTATAATCTCACTATTCTTTTAAAGCAAAAAGGGAAAACTGTAGATATTCGTAGTGTCAAGGTCGGTTTTCGTAAGATTGAACTGGCGCAAGATGGTCGGCTGTTGATTAATGGAAAATCAACTTTGTTTAAGGGAGTTGACAGACACGACCATAGTTCGGAGAATGGTCGTACGGTATCTAAAGAAGAAATGGAAAAAGATGTACAGTTGATGAAGTCATTGAATATTAATGCTGTACGTACTTCTCATTATCCTAATAATCCTTATTTCTATGATTTATGTGACAGATATGGTATATATGTTCTTTCCGAAGCCAATGTAGAATGCCATGGTCTTATGGCATTGTCCTCTGAACCTTCATGGGTGAAAGCATTTACGGAACGCAGTGAGAATATGGTGCGACGCTATAAAAATCATGCTTCTATAGTCATGTGGTCGTTGGGCAACGAATCCGGTAATGGCATTAACTTTAAATCTGCTGCAGAGGCTGTTAAGAAGCTCGATGATACCCGTCCTACTCACTATGAAGGTAATAGCTCTTATTGCGATGTAACCAGTTCTATGTACCCCGATGTGCAATGGCTGGAAAGCGTAGGGAAGGAGCGTTTACAGAAATTCCAGAATGGAGAAACGGTCAAACCTCATGTGGTTTGTGAATATGCTCATGCGATGGGTAATTCAATCGGGAATTTCAAGGAATATTGGGAAACTTACGAGCGCTATCCTGCACTTGTCGGTGGCTTTATCTGGGACTGGGTAGATCAAAGTATTAAGATGCCTGCTCCGGATGGTTCCGGTTATTATATGGCCTTCGGAGGAGATTTTGGAGATACACCGAATGACGGTAATTTTTGCACGAATGGCGTAATCTTTTCCGATCGTACATACTCTGCCAAGGCATACGAGGTGAAAAAAATACATCAGCCTGTATGGGTTGAGGCTATGGGAAATGGGACGTATAAACTGACTAATAAGAGATTTCATGCAGGGTTGGATGACTTATATGGAAGGTATGAGATTGAAGAGGATGGAAAAGTTGTATTCTCGGCTAATCTGGAAGAATTGTCCTTGAACGCACAGGACAGTAAGGTCATTACTATAGCTGATAATCAGATCAATAAAATTCCGGGAGCCGAATACTTTATAAAGTTCCGCTTCTGTCAAAAGCAAGATACTGAATGGGAAAAGGCTGGATATGAGGTAGCATCAGAGCAATTCAAACTTTCTGATAGTGCGAAGCCTGTATTTAAAGCAGGAGAAGGTAGTATTGATCTGATAGAGACTGATGATGCATATCTGGTAAAAGGCTCGCAGTTTGAAGCGTCTTTTTCAAAGCAGCAGGGAACGATCTCTTCTTATACATTAAATGAATTGCCCATGATTAGTAAAGGGTTGGAATTGAATGCTTTCCGTGCTCCTACTGATAATGATAAGCAAGTGGATGGTGACTGGTATCAGAAAGGCTTGTATCAGATGACTCTTGAACCTGGACATTGGAATGTGCGGAAAGAAGATAATAAGGTAACTCTGCAGATAGAGAATCTATATCGGGGAAAAACGGGTTTTGATTATCGAACTAATATAGAATATACGGTGGCTGCCGATGGTTCTATTTTGGTTAATAGCACTATTATTCCTTCAACAAAAGGTGTAATTATTCCCCGTATTGGTTATCGTATGGAACTTCCGGAAGGCTTTGAACGCATGCGTTGGTATGGTCGCGGACCGTTGGAAAACTATGTTGACCGAAAAGATGCCACTTACGTAGGCGTGTATGATGAGTTAGTATCTGATCAATGGGTGAACTATGTCAGAGCACAGGAAATGGGTAATCGCGAGGATCTGCGTTGGATTTCAATAACCAATCCTGATGGAATAGGCTTTGTCTTTATTGCAGGTGATAAGATGTCTGCTTCTGCTTTGCATGCAACAGCGCAGGATATGGTTGACTCTGCCAATCATCGTAGGTTGCTTCATAAGTATGAAGTACCGATGCGTAAAGAAACTGTTCTTTGTCTGGATGCTAATCAGCGTCCGCTTGGTAATGCCAGTTGTGGTCCTGGCCCGATGCAAAAGTATGAACTTCGTTCCCAGCCTACTGTTTTCAGTTTTATCATACTACCTTTGGAGAGAAGTTATTCGACAGAAGAACTTATAAGGAAGGCACGCGTACAGATGCCCGTATGTATGCCTGTATTGATAGAAAGAGATAACAATGGTTATTTGAATTTAAAGACTAATACTCCCGGAGCTACTGTTCATTATAGTCTGAATGGCGGAGAAGAGAAGATATATACTGAACCTTTCGAATTTATTTCTGGTGGTCATGTGGAAGCATATGCCGTTTCAGAACAATTAGGAAAAAGTGCGGGAACTTCAGCTGAATTTCCGATATATGTGGATCGTTCACTGTGGAAAATTGTATCAGTTAGTAGTGAGAATGGGGGTGAAGAGGCCCGTAACGCAATCGATGGTGATCTGAATACTATCTGGCATAGTCGGTGGAATGATCCTGTGGCTAAACATCCCCACGAAATAGTAGTGGATATGTCTTCATCACTTGAGATTGATAAGTTTATTTATCAACCTCGTAACTCTGAGAACGGACGTATCAAGGATTATGAGCTCTATTTCAGTAAAGATGGAAAGAACTGGGAAAACAAGACTAAAGGTCGTTTTGAAAATTCATCTTCTGCACAGTTTGTAACATTGGAGAAACCAATTGTGGCACGTTACTTTAAATTGATTGCTTTATCTGAAATTTATGGTCGGGATTGGGCTTCGGCAGCAGAATTAAATGTCAATGCAGTCCGTAATTTATCGGGTGCATCTGAAGAGAGACAGAAGGTTGTATATGTGGATAGTGATGCTGATGGAAGTATGAAATTGGCTGCGGATGGTGATATTAATACATTCTGGCATACGGTACATAACCAGTTCTATCTGGCTCCTTATCCTCATGAGATACAGATTGCATTAGCTAAAGAAACTACAGTAAAAGGTCTTAAATATACACCTCGTCAGGATTCTTCGGAAGGTAGAATCGGTAAATATGAAGTGTATATCAGCCATGATGGCAAGGAGTGGGGAAAAGCTGTGGCTTCTGGTACATTTGCCGATTCAAAGGAAGTACAGACAGTTGAATTTAATCCATGTAAAGCACGTTATGTAAAACTTCAGGCTCTGTCTGCTGTCATTAAAGAGGCTAAGATGGCTGCTGTGGCAGAGTTAGAGGTTCTCTTGGCTGAATAGGAAAAGCGATAAAGAGTGTTATGAAAAAGAGAGACTGCCTCATTTTTTGATTGGAGGCAGTCTCTTTTTTATGGGAGATATCTTGATTTCTACAGTATAGGCTTATTCGAGAACAGCTGCAAACCCACCATTTCTAGCCATTTTGACAGAAAGCTTTTGATTCTTATTCATTGTTGCCGATTTCATACGGTAATCCATTGCCTGATATCCTGCATTTATTCCATCCTCAAACGAGGTTACACGGTAGGTCCTGCCATCTTTCAGGAAGTCGAGATTTATTTCAAATTCTCTTTCATTTTCCTTATCATTAGTCATCCCACCAATAAACCATTTCTCTCCTTTACGCTTCGCAACGATTACATATTCACCTACTTTAGCTTCCAGAACAACTGTTTCATCCCATGTTACAGGTACTTGGGTAATGAAACGAGTGCAATCTTCATTGCGGTAATATAAGGTCGGATTGTCTGCCAACATTTGTAAACCGCTTTCGAATATGACAAATAAAGACATTTGGTATGCACGGGTACCGATACTTGCAGAGTTAGGACGTTCGGAACGATAGATATTCGGTTGCATACTGATCATAGCTCCAGGAGTGTAATCCATAGGGCCTACCGCATTTCTCATGAAAGGCAAGTAGATGCTATTCTCCGGCTTACAGCCTCCCATTTGTTCCATACCTCTGACCCCTTCATAGGATAATACATTGGGATACTTGTATTCCAGTCCGGCCGGCTTGAATGATCCATGGAAGTCAACAAATAAATGATGTCTGGCTGCTTCTTGGGCTACTCGTTCGTAGTAGTTAACCATCCATTGATCGCTGCGGTCCATGAAGTCTATTTTTACTCCCTTTATTCCCCATTCATTGAATGTTTTGAAAAGGTCAAAATTCTTTTCTACTGTTAACCAAGTCAGCCAAAGGACAATACCCACATTCTTTTCTTTTCCATAACGAATCAGCTCATGAAGGTCTACGTCCGGATTAGGAGTGTAAGGATCGCGTGTACTCTTGGCCCATCCTTCATCCATAATAATGTAAGGGATTCCGAACTTGGATGCGAAATCAATGAAGTATTTGTATGTTTCCAAATTACAACCAGCTTTAAAGGTTATATCTTGCCCATACGGGGTTGCTCCGTTCCACCATTCCCAACTTACTTGCCCTGGTTTTATCCATGACACATCTTCTAACTGATTCTTATCAGCCAGTTTATAGGTCATAGTGTTCTCAACTAATTGCTTGTCTTCCTTGGTAATGACAAAGTAGCGCCATGGAAAGTTCCTTTTTCCACTTGTTTTAGCGATATATTCCGCTTCTTTTTCGATTTTGAGGCTGCGGTCTCCGTCTTCACCAAATGCAAGGGGGACTTTTGGAAAAATGGAGGATATGCCATTGGTCCCGTTTCCTTTCAGAAACATGCAAGGATAGTCCGACAGATCAGATTCACTGATTAGTATCTTATATGATTTACGTGTATCAATGAGAACTGGAAGTACGGACATTTTATCCGATGGTTTCCATGAGTGACTGGAAATGTGTGTGTACGGCTCTTCATAAGCTGTTTTGAACCCTCCCGGCTGTTGGAGATGTAATAAATAGTCTGTCGGGAACTGCAATGAAAGGTCTTCTCCCAATACTTCGATTTCTCCTTTTTGGCGGGTGATAAAACGATAGGCTATTCCATCGTTAAAAGCACGGAATTCTACTGAGTAGTTTCCTTTAAAATTGAGTAGAAGTTGGTTATATTCGTTATTGATCGTTGAAAATTTCAGTGGAACGACAGGGGTTAAGGTTTCTTTTATTTTGTTCTGTTTTTGTCCGGACAGTTTGGGATGTTCGCCCAATATTTTATCTTTTAGTTTAAGTTGGAGATAATTGTCTTTCAACAGAACTTCATCATTGCAGGCTACGTCATAGTAGATTTTGTCGGTGAGGCGGACGGATACTTTTATTTCTCCGTTCGGGGAACTTAATTCTACATTCTTTTGTGCTTGTGCATGTAGCACTAATCCACAAATAAATAGGAATAATAAGAGTAACTTTCTCATTGTTTTAGATCATCAATATGTTATATTTATAATATGAGTTATTTCTTTATGAATTAAATTTGCCAAATATAAGTATTTTTAATCTAAGTAAGGCTGTTTATGAATAAAAAGTGACACTTATAGCGAAGTTGCTAACTAAGCTAAGTGTCACTTTTTATTTGGCAATAATTATTCTTTCTCCAATCAGATTGAGCATATAGTTTAAATGCTCCTTAGTATAGAATCAAACCATTGACTTGATATATTTCATTGAGTAGGGATATAATATTGCATTTTTACCATTGAATAGCTTGATCTTGGTCTGGTATTAGAGTATTAATCTTTCGTTCCATGAGCAATGAACCGCTAGCTCTGTACGAAGTAGGAACATTGGATGAGGTTACGTCATCATAACTATATTCCATTCTTAATACATGATAACGATGCAATAGATAAGGCTGATTTGTATCCATTTCATCCCAAATCTCATAGGTAGGATTACCTATTATTTGGAAATTTATTGCCGGGTTGGTAGCTGTTATTGTCAGATTACCTGTTTTTTTTGTTTCAGTTTCTTCTATAGGTTTTTCGAACTTGACATTAATTTTGTAAGTTTCCCGGTCGATTGAGTTATCTTCCTTCGTTCCGACATAGAGAAATACTGTATTTTCATCAACGACGTGTGCTCTTCGATTATCAACTACTAATGGATCGTCATTAGAGCCAGCAAAATAAATATTCATTGCTGTTGCAGAATAATTGCCTGAGTAATCATTATATGGCAAAACATGGAGTAATGCTTTACGCCAGCCTTTCCGTTTATTGGTCACATATGAAGGATCTTCTTCAACGGTCAGAGGTAATACCCATTCTTTTGACAGGTTTAGTCCAGAAAACTTAAATTTGATAGGGAATAATTCCTTTCTTGTGCCTGCAGGCATATAGCAGGTAGGTGCTGTAAATTCATAGTTTTGCTCAGGTAATAATTCATACCATAAATCTTTTCTCAACTCATGGTAGTTGGCTAGATTTAGAGCAACCAGCGTGTCTGGGTCCACAGCAATACGAACATTCAAGTCTCTATCTAATGGGGTTGATCCGCTGACTAGCACCGGGAGATCATATACAACTTCTCCGTTAGGTTTGTATCGTACATAGATATCAGACACCTCTTCACTGCCTATAGGTGCTTTCAAGGAGATCATATGTGAATAAAGTTCGTCTTTCCATTCGTCATTACATGCACTAAAGAAAGATAGTGCAGCAAACATTGTAACTATATAAATTATTCTTCTTTTCATTTTTATCTTCTTTTTATATTAATCGAAAGTTTCCCAGCCAGGAGCTTGTGTCATCCGTCTATTCCACTGTAGCTCTCTTTCCAGAATAGGCCAGAAGTACATTTTACGTGAGAAGTTGGCTTGTAGATTCTCGACTCTTACACGTTCATAGAATCTTTCTTTAGTAGCTTCTGTCATTAATACATTGCAACCGTAGATCTGCTCCGATTCCTCGATAGCTACATTTTTCCAGCGTCTTAAATCGTGGTAGCGCTGGTTCTCTCCCATAAACTCAACTTGTCGTTCATGCATTAATTTTTTGCGGAATAATGTTTGGTCGTTATATACTTCCTGTTCATAATCTGGCATTCCGGCACGAATACGAACTCTTGAGACTGCTTTACTCATTTCTTCCGTATTGCGTGAAACTACCATCGTTTCTCCTTGCCAGTTTGTTACCTCATAACTATTACCTGGAGTAAGTTCATTTAAAGCTTCTGCATACATCAAAAGAATATCGGCATAGCGAATTGCGACATCTACTTTATCATAGATCTTTCCATTATTTGTATTACAATCATTTGGATTGATGAATTTCATCATTCCAATTCCAGTTGGTATCCATTTATCAGATCCGTTTTTGCGTCCTTCTTTGTTGCCTCTGTAATACCATATTTGTTGGTTACGATATTCTGCATCTTTGGCACTGGCAAATGGCCAAAAAGCACCGCTAAATGCTACACTGGCATAAAAGCGCGGTTCTCGGTTGGCATATTCTTTCCATACATTCGGGCGAAGCTGCGGATATTTTCCTGCTTTGTATTCATCTTCGGTAACAAAACGTTTACTTGCGTCGCAAGTGTCCAAGAAATGTTGCAAATTAAAGGCGTCACCATTTGCCATATCGTAAGCATCACATTGTTTAGCGGTTAAACCATGACGATTCTCTCCTCCTGCAAAGGTCGGCATTTGATTTCTGACGAGATAATTCACTTGATCTGCTAAAGAGTTATTACCACGAGTAAAGATTAATTCTTCATTTTCATTTGCATATAAATCTCCGTTAAAAATCGAACGATATGATTCAAACGGATCGATATTTGCCCACCCATCAGGAAAGTTTTTGGTAGAATATTTTGCGTTGTATGGAGGCTTAACTGTAGCTGGATAAGTATTGTCTCCTTTATCTTGATAGTCTGCGATATGTAACTCATAACGACCTAAATTAATTACATCTTTTGCTGCTGCAGCGGCTCTTGCCCATTTACTTTCATCATATGTTTGTGACATTAATATACGGCCTTGATCATCAACAAAGTCTGTAAACTTATCGGGATCATTTGGTAATGGATTATTGAGTGGACTAGCGGAGTATAATAAAACTTTTGCACGTACAGCTAGTGCTGCGCCCTTTGTTGCCCGCGCAATATTTTGTCTGTCTCGTCTGTCAGGCAGATCGTTAGCTGCAAGTATCATCTCTTTATCAATATAGTCTACTACTTCATCATATGTAGCTCTTGGACAGGACATGCCTATATATGTTTCATCAATACTGATTGTTTCATCAGGAATTAAGGGTACTGGACCATATCTTCTAAGTAGTAACCAATAGAAGTAAGCTCTTAAGAAACGGGCTTGTGCCTTTTTGTCTAAGATCTCTTCTTTTGTCAATTCTTCGTTAATATCTACATTATTGATCATGATGGAAGCTTGGCGTACACCTTCATAACAACGGATATAAGAGTCATTTACCCAACCGTTATCATATTGTCCAAATTTAAGAGCGTTGTAATTTACAGCACCATCGCTTTCATTAAAAATAATATCGTCCGAATAATTGGAGAGTGTAAATTTGATAAGTCCGTATTCTATATTCGAACCATTTAAAAGCCCATAGCATTTAGCTAACCATTCTTCAGTAAATTGTTTACTTTTGAAGATTTTTTCTTCACTTTGTCGGTCGTTGAAGAAACGTTCTACACTTAGATAGTCTGAACAGGAAGATAAACTAACTCCTAGTCCAATACTGAACGCAATGGCTAATAATATATGTTTCTTTTTCATGTCTTTGATATTAGATATTGATAGTTAATCCTAAAGTATATGATTTAGACAGTGGATATTTTTGTCCATTACTGCTACCTAATTCAGGATCCCAAAGTTTGAAACTGGAGAAGGTAACTAAATTGGTACCCATAAAATAAATACGGATGTTATTTAAATGCATTTTATTAACAAGACTTTTTGGTATTGTATATCCTATCTCTAAATTTTTCAAACGTAGGTAAGAACCATTACGCAACCAATAAGTGGAGGCGCGATAGTTATTGCTGTTTCCTCCATAGCTCAAACGAGGATATTTAGCATTTGGATCTTCATTTTCACCTAATATCCAACGGTTTGATTTTACTACATCAGTTAGAATGTTTCCCCAGTCTCCATTTTCAAATGGATATACAGTGGGACCATCAATGCAAAAAGTAGACTTTCCAGATCCTTGGAATAAAACATTAATGTCAATACCTTTCCATTGTCCGGAGAGACCGAAGCCATAAACTAAGTTTGGACGTGTTGTAGCTCCAATAGGAACTATATCATTATCATTTACATAACCATCACCGTTTACGTCTGCGTATTTGATATCACCTGGCATTACATCTCCCCAAGATTGTTTGGGGCTATTGCGTATATCATCATAATCTTTAAATAGTCCCAATGCGATAAGTCCACGGGTTTGATCAACTCGGAAACCTCTCTGGCTTTTGTATGGGTAGTTGCTATATTCTTCGTCATATTCCAAAATTTCGCTTTTGCTATAGGTGAAGTTGCCACGTAAAGTGAGGTTCACATCTCCGATACGTTGTTTGAATCCGAAATTTCCATCAAATCCTTTGGATAAAACAGAGCCAATATTGGTAGATATTCTCATAGCTCCGTTCAGACCAACAGAAATGGGAATGAAATTACGTTGTTGGTAAATACCGTCACGTTGTTCGTGGAAATAGTCAATTGTCCCAGTGAACTTATCGTCCCATAAAGAGAAGTCGATACCAATATCATGTTTAGTTGCTATTTCCCATGTTACGGCTGTAGTAGCGTAATGTGTGTAGCTTAAACCTGTAAATTCATATTTTTGTCCGATGTCTGCATAATTAAATCCCCCACTGGCACCGAAGGTAGATAAATAGGGGAAACGCTGGTCATTGTCTCCTACGACGTCATTGCCGACTTTGCCATATGAATAACGGAGTTTGAACATATTCATCCATTTCAAATGTTTTTTGATGATAGGTTCTTCTGCAATATTCCATGCTGCAGAATAAGCTGGGAAAAAGCCATACTGATGTCCCGGTGCAAAGTTTTCGGAACCGTTATACCCAAAGTTGAAATCGAAGAAATAACGGTATTTCCATCCATAGGTGAAGCGTCCAGCAAGTCCTTGATGGCGTTTATCAATACCTTGCATAATATCATTTCCATTCTGAGAGGTATCTATCGTTTTGTCTTGAGAATATTTAAATACTGCTCCAACAATGTGGTCTCCAAAGGTACGGTCATAATGCAGTTCGGCTTCTAGATATTCCTTACGATTTCCGTTAGAAGATGATTCTTGTGTCATTAGTTGTTCGTCTTTGATTTTTTTCATGACTAAACTTCCGTCAGAAGCACGATTTTGTTCTGCTCTCCACATTTCAGGGAATTTTTTACGGTTTATCCACTGATAGTTGTTTGTGTCAAATCCGTAACGGCCAATAAATTTTAATCCTTTTGTAATAAAGTTGAGGCTTTGTTCTAAAGTAGCATTGGCTTGCAACTTATTGTTCCATGTTTCTTGATAACCGGTTTGTGTAGCGGCTACCCACGGATTGAGTTGATCATTCTCCGAACCGTAGGCAGGAACGTATCCGTTGGAATACATCACAGGAACTGAGATAGGATTGTTGCGCATGGCTGATGCCCAAATGTTTCCTGCCATTCCTGGTTCGTTTTTTTTATCTAGTGAACCTGCGACTCCTACTTTCAATAAGGTGGACTTTGTGATATCCATATCTACGTTGAGACGGTAATTCCAACGTCTGTAATTTGCATTGGTGTTATAGTCTTTTAATCCTTCGTCCACTTTATACATACCTCCTTCGTCTACGTAACTAACAGATACATAATAACGGGCAAGCGAGCCACCACCGTTCAGATTTAAAGTTGCTCGATAAGTTGGTGCCCCTTTTTTTAAGAGTACATCCATCCAATCTACATTGGGGTATAAGTCTTTGTCCAATCCGTTGCGGAGTATGTATAGCTTTTCATCAGAGAAGAATGCTTCCTTATTACGAGTAGTACGTGCTTCATTCATTAAGTTGGCATAGGTATAGCCATCAACAAGTTCGGGGGTATATGTACGTGTGTTGTAAGTAGTTTCAACCTTTGCATCGATTTGAACCTTACCTGATTTACCACGTTTAGTAGTAATCAATACAACCCCATTTGCTCCACGTGAACCGTATATTGCTGTTGCAGAGGCATCTTTTAATACAGTAAATGATTCAATATCTTCAATATTGATCTCATTCATGTCTCTTTCGAATCCATCAATTAATACTAGTGCACCCGAACCTGCACCAAAAGTAGAAATTCCACGAATCCAAAATTCAGATATATTATTGCCTGGCTGTCCAGATGTTTGGCGTGCCATTATACCTGCTACATTACCAGCCAACGCATTTGTAATGCTTGAAGTGGAAGTTCTCAGTGTATTTACATCTACTGTAGTAGCCGCTCCAGTCATTGTAATTTTTTTCTGTGCGCCTGTTCCTGTGATAACAACCTCGTCGATAGCAGTTGCTTTTGCTTCTTGCATAATGACATTGATGCTCTTTTGTTCTTTAACAAGTATTTCTTGTTTATCAAATCCTATAAAAGTGAATACTAACCATTGATAAGGTTCAACCTTTATTTTAAACTTACCGTTTATATCTGTAATAGCACCTAGTCCGGGTATGTCTTTTACGGAAACGTTTACTCCGACAAGTGGCTCTTTATTCTGATCCAGAACAATGCCGCTGATTTCTATTTTTTCTTGTTGTTGTTTTTCTGTATGTGCGTATGTGTTAAGCACACAGCTAATTAGAAAAAACAAACTTAAAATATATTTTTTCATTCGAAATGTGTTTTTATAGTTTATTCTACAGAAATTGTGCGAATTCGATGGTTTTCTCTATCTGCTATATAGAATGTTTGTGTTTCTTCATCATAAGCGATCCCACAAGGACTGTCGAAACGTGCTTCTGTGCGTAGCTCGCCGTCTATGTATCCGTTTACTCGTCCATCAGAAGATACACTACCTCTGCCGGCATAAGTCGAGATGATACCGTCAGGAGTTATTTTACGGATGCAATGTCCGTTTCTATCACAAAGATAAAAATCGTAAATATCTGATTTACCAGCTTCTATGTAATCCTTGTTTTTTACAAATGTGCCTTGATAAGGCCATACGAAACGCCCTGATGTACCGGGAGAGTCTACCCAATCACTGGCTCCTTCAGAACCGGCAAACATTGTTGGCTTTTGGAATTCTTTTGTTTCTGGATTGAACATGGATTTATAAAGGCAATTTGCTCCTGTAATATACATATATTTACCTTCAGGGTGTACTGTTAGGTAGGCATGTTCATTCCTGCTTTCATATGTTGGGAATACTTCTTTTGCTACCATTCCTTGTGTTGTCGGGTCAAAAACGGCTTTGTCAATAGTTCCCTGCCAATAAACGGTATAATATAGAGTTTTTGTCAAAGGTTGATAAGCGCAACTATATCCAGTACGGTCATAAACATAAGGTCTTGCTCTTCGGAAGTCTTCAGAGCGTAGCAGGTAGGCAATCTCTCTTCGGTCTTTGTTACTTTGTCCGTGGTCGTCTGATACAAATAAAGTGTCTCCAGTCGCATCGAAACACATGTAGTACATACCTCCAAACAATCCTTGCCCTTCAGTCATAAGTGTGGATACTTCTTGAGTTTCCAGATTGATTCTCCGGATAGGTCCTTTAAAACCATTAACGATCAAGCATTTTTGTATTCCGAATGTATCCATTAACAACCATTCTGCATTTCCGAACCTTGCGTTTTCAAAATCTCCATCTACATCAGAAGAATTGCCTTGTTCATCTTCGTTTCCTACTAATGTACCTACTGAAGTTTGAGATACATATTGGAAACGTCTCTCAAATTCATATTCTATGGGTGAAGACGTCCCATCAGCACTTTCGATAGATATTTTTATATTTCCATCAAAAGCTTTTGGGGGTATCATACAATAAATTTCATTATTGTTACAGCCAATTGTAGTGGTAGTTCGCCCTCCTACAGTAATATAAATTTTTGATGGGTCGTTTCCGAAGTTCTCACCGTAGATATGGAGCTGAGTACGGAGACTTCCCTGACTTGGAGAGAAATCTGTAAAAACAACAGGTTTAGACGGATCATATCCGCTAGAACTGATTTTGTCGTCTTGGCAACTACTAATACATGCCATCAGATACAGTAGCAATACCCCGCACCAATGGGGATATTGCTTTTTCATGTGCTCTTTTTTCATAAAACTTTTTTTTAGGTTTCCAAACAAAGTATAGTGCTTTTTTATAGTCTTATTTCAATGCCTTCCACTAGATTTCCACTGGCTTGACGTATGCCTTGATCTGTTATAATTTTAATCACTGCCATGTCTTTATTCTCAGTGTTGTATTTTCCGGTTTTCTTTGTTAGCTTTACAGTCACTTTATCACCATTTCGCTCTGCGACAAATTGTAGCAGGCTATAGTCCCCTTTTTTGTAAGACCAACCATCTCCCGCATCCCAATACATATTTCCGGAAGCTTTGCCCTGTTCGTCCAGACACACTAGTAATGTCAGAGGATCTAATGAATTTTCTGTAGTGTTCTGAATTATTTTTCCAGTCGGAATGATAGCTCCCCCACGAATCTTCATTTTTGCCTGATATTTATCATTCTGATCTCCTTCTACAAGTGACAGTTCTTTCCAGATCCCTTTCGGAAGTGCCGGTTGATTAGCAAATGCTGGAATGATAAGTAAATTATCACCGACAAGGAAAGCTTCTTCCTCTGCTCTCAGTGACAAGTCTTTAGGGTCGGAGAAGAAGACAGGACGCATGATAGGCATGCCATTAGTTGAGGCTTCGTGTAAGAGTGTATAAAAGTAGGGTAGTAGTATATATCTACGTTCCAAAGCGATGCGTGAGGCATCTTCTACTTTTTGTCCAAATACCCATGGTTCCTTGTTGTTTGTTCCGGCGCAAGCATGACCACGTGCGAAAGGATAAAAGGCACCGAAACCAATCCAGTTGCCGAATAAGTCAGCATCAGCATTGAATAAGAAACCGCCTATATCTGCACCACTAAACGGTTGACCGGATAATCCCAATGTTAATGACATGGGAACTGACATTTTTAGATGATCCCAGCAAGAACCGTTGTCGCCAGTCCATGTAGCGGCATAACGTTGTCCCCCAAGGAAGTTGGAACGTGTCAGAATGAAAGGACGTTTTTCTGGACGAGCATCCAGTATACCTTCCCTGGATGCTTTAACCATCAGGAAGCCATATACATTATGATACTGAAGATGTGTACCTGCCGGAAGCTTTCCTCCTCCACGATGCAGGTTGTCTTCCGGCATTGTTTTGTTGGGCGTATCATTGATCTGGGGTTCGTTAACATCATTCCATACGCCATCTACTCCTTGTGCTAGAAAATCTTTATATAAGTTTCTCCACCATTTGTTTACTTTAGGAGAAGTAAAATCAGGGAATGCTGCTGCTCCCGGCCATGCATCACCGTGGAAGTTCTTACCGTCTGCTGTTTTCACCCAAACGTCATTTTCTGTTCCCGATTTATATACGAAATAGTTAGGGTCAACTTTTGCTCCCGGGTCAATCATCCATGCAGAATGGAATCCACGTATGTGCAAATCACGGTTCACCGCTTTAGGATTCGGAAAACTTTTCGGATTAAAGGTAAAGATGCGGTATCCGTCCATATAATCAATGTCCATCCAGATAACATCACATGGTATTCTTTTTAGTCTGAAAGTATCTGCTATTTCAATGACACGGCTGTCGGGAGAATATGAGAACCGGCATTGCTGATAACCTAGTGCCCAGCGAGGAATCATTGGCATTGTGCCGGTCAGTTCGGATAGTCCGCGAATGACTGCTTGTGGAGATTCCCTGTCAATGATGAATACCCGAAAGGGTATTCCTTCACTTTTTAATTCGATTTTTTCGTCTGTACTGCTTAGTTCTGCTTTCCAAGTAGTATCGAATAAAATTCCAAAAGCTGTTCCGTCCTTTCGCACTCCCATCATCCAAGGATGTGATTGATACAGACGAGTACCTTTGTCTACACCATAAGCTCCTGAGTCTGTATTCCATAATTTGATGGTCTTTCCATTTCTCAGAAGTGAACCGGTCACTTCACCACCGCCATAGATGCTTGTACCTTCCGGCACTGTTAATGATGCGTTTGCTTTACCATCCGTGAGTGAGAACTCGGGAACAAGTACCCAGTCGGCAGGAAGTGCTCCTTGTTCGCGTGGTTCTTTTTCTATTGCAAAAGAAGGTATCTTTTGAGCGTCGAAGCCTTCCGGGATGAATTTTGCGATTCCGTCCCCAACCATGACGCTATGTGTAATTTTTACCTTGTGTGTTGAGGCGTTCGCCAATAAAGGTAAGGTTGCGAGCAAGTAAATTGCTACAGTTTTGATACAAGTATATTTCATGTTACTTATTGATTATGCAATCTATAGTGTATATTGAATATTTTTTTGTGCTTTAATATCTCTAGAGGAGAAGCCAAGCATTATATTGTAAATACCCGGATCAGTGACGAACTGAGTTCTGTTGACATCAAAATACATAAATGATTCTTTAGGTAATGTCATCTTGACAGTTGTGGATTCTCCGGCTTTCAGGAATATCTTTTCAAATTTTCTCAGTTCTTTTTGGGGACGTTCTACTGGGCTGTTTTCTGCTTTGCCCACATAGGCTTGTATGACTTGTGCACCATCTCTTTTTCCTGTGTTGGCAAGACGGCAGGTTACTTCTACTGTTCCATCAGCATTTGGCTTTGAGACTACTATATTAGATAGCTTAAAGGTGGTATAAGACAATCCGTAGCCAAAAGGATATTGTACTTCACGTTTCAATTTGTCATAGCCGCGATAGCCGATGAATATTCCTTCCGTATATGCTACATGTTTGTCTTTATCCGGGTCATGATAGCTGTTGTAAGCGGGGCTGTCTTCCCATTTCTTTTCAAAAGTCATAGGTAATTTTCCTGATGGGTTAACTTTACCGAATAAAGCTTCGCCGATAGCTGTTCCCGCTTCCTGACCTCCATAAAATCCCCAAATAAGCCCCTTCAAAGACGGTTCCCATTTTTGCATTTCAATATTACCTCCGGCATTTACAATACCGATAACAGGCTTTTTACATCCGGATAAGCTGGCCAGCATTTTTTTATCTACTTCGGGCAGTTCGAATGTGCGGTCGCTTGCTTCTCCTTCTGTATCGGAACTATGACCGAAGCAGGCAATCACTAAATCTGCTTTGTTCAGGTAATCGGCAAACTTATTCTGAGTCTCGTTCTTACGTTTCCATAAAAAGCAGATACCTGCTCCACCACCCTGCTGATAGTATTCTACACGTACATGATATTTTTCACCGGCTTTTAGTGTCTTGGTAACATTGGTCGTTCTGAAACCTCCGGGCGTCCAGTCATCAATAATCGGTTGGTCGTTGATAAACAATTTATAACCATCGTCGCCTCCTAATGTGAACTCATAGTCAGCGGTTTCGTCTACGCACATTGTACTGTACCATTTCACAGAGAAATAATCTTTGGGCATACCTTCCAATTCTGTGCCTGCAGCCCAAGAATAATTGATTTTTTTCTCAGTCTGTTTTACCACAGGGGCTCCTTCGAAGTGAATATTCTTGAAGTATTCGGCATGAAATCCCTTTTCGTTGAGATTGTCGTCTGTATACATGATGGACGGCATAAAGTCGAGTTCATCAATATATTCTACTTTTACATTATTCAGTTTACCTTCTTTTTGGATTCCGTCGAATAAATTGGTATAATGGAAAGGAACTACAGCGCCACTACCACCACCATGTACATATCCATGTGCATTTTTGCCGGTAACGATAATATGTTTGTATTTTTGGGGATTGATAGGAAGAATGTTGTTTTCATTCTTCAAAAGAACAAGTCCCTCTCTGGCAACATTTAATGCTGTTTCTACAGATTGAGGGTCATCCAGAGCGATACTTTTGTCAGCTTCCGTACCATCCTTGAATCCGAAAGCAATGAGTATGCGTAAGATGTGGCGTACTTTTTCGTCAACCATATCCATAGTCACATCTCCTGTTTTAAGATAGTAAGCCATATCTTTAGGATTCATCTTTTCTCCTCCTGCCATTTCCAGATCTAATCCGCTTCTTGCAGCTGGAACACAGTAATGAGTCGATCCCCAGTCAGACATCACTAATCCTTTGAAGCCCCATTGATTTCTGAGTACTTCTTTCAATAGCCACGGGTTTTCAGTGGTGTAGATGCCATTCATCAAGTTATAGCTTGTCATGATGGCTCCTACTTCTGCTTCCTGAATGGCAGCTTTATAAGCAGGGAAGTAAATCTCATTCAAGGTTCTTTCATCAATATCATTACTGATATTATTACGGTCATAGTCGGAGTTGTTGGCAACGAAGTGTTTGACTGTAGCCATGACACCTTGATCTTGTACACCTTTGATGTATCCTACACAGATACGGGATGTTAAATACGGATCTTCACCCATATATTCAAAGTTACGTCCACACATTGGGGCACGGTAGATATTGACCGCTGGACCTAATATGACATTGATGTTTCTTGCTCTGCAATCACGTCCCAAAGCTTTTCCGTATTGATAGGCAAGATTCTCGTTCCAAGTAGCTGCTAGTGTCACTGTAGCCGGGTATGCGGTAGACTTGCCTTTTGTGCCTATCCCTTGCGGTCCATCGGACATTCTCATGCGATGAATACCCAGGCGATCAATGCTTTTAGTGTACATCCAGTCAATGCCACCGATATATCCAAGTTTTTCTTCTACTGTCATTTGGCTCAGTAGCTCTTCAACTTTTAGATCAATCTCTGGTTTATACCATTTTTGAGCAGATGCACAAAAAAGGTTGGAGATTAACAGGAGTAAAAACGTAAGTCTTTTTTGTTTCATATTAATTTTCTTTTGAGTATTGGTTTTTATGTAGCTATTATTTTGTGCTGTGTTGTGACGGAAGACCTTTATATTATATAGCCTTAATTATTTATTGTTTTAAATTTGTACTTATTGTATAGTTGCTAGTCGGCTATACATTTCGACCATGGCAGCTTGCGTTAGCAGCCACTTCTTCTCATTATTGTTATTGCCAGTTAGGTCTGTGCTGAATAAGCCGTTTTCATCACGGGCATTATCCCAAGCATATGATAGGCATTGATTGAAAGCGTCGATAAAAGTTTTGTTTTGGTCCAATTGGTAAAGTTCAATGAAACCTCTTAACATGACAGCAGTAAACCAGATATTTCCTTGTTTCAACATTTTAAGGCTTTCTCCTGTGTCAGTTGTAAAGTCTGTGAAGAAGTAATTATAGCATTCTTTGGCAATGCTCTGCGCATCTTTCAGGTAATCCGGATTTTTGGTCAGTTGATAGAGTAGGGCAGCCGATTGCATCATTTGTCCGCTGTTGTAGGCAAATTTGGCTTTTCCTATCTTACCGTCAAGACGGATATTGTCAAAATAGAGGTAGTCTGTAGAATCTTGCAGATTCTTTTGTGTCCATTTATATAATTCTTTTCCCCGTTTGAAATAGAGGCTGTCATTGGTTGCTTTAAATAGTTTGAGGGCGAATACAGAACCGGGAGCATTTGAACAAGTGTTTTTGGACTCTTTCTTTTGTTCACACCAATAGATGCCATCTCCTAGCAGACTATCAGTACCGCTTTCTATGAAATTCCATATGAGTTGAGCTTTATCCAAATATTTTTTTTCTTTGGTAATCTGATAGATATCGATGAAGTCAATGCCTACCCAGATATTATCGTCATAAAAGCGGTCGGAGGTCGGAGCAGTTCGGATATACGATGAGTAAGCAATAGGAGTTCTTTCTGTATCGAAGTATTCTTCCAAGCCGGGTAATACCTGTTTTTCTAATAATTGCTGGTATTTCTTGTCGTGGGTGGCTTCTAATAATGAGTTTACTGCGGAAAATGTACCTGAATATGGCCATAAATAGGAGAACTGATTAGGCATGTTTGTTTGGTTTTCCGATGCCAGATAAGTGACTTTATATTGTTCGTTGAAAGGATAGTTTTCACGAAGCAGATGGGAGTTGCTTACAGAATAATTTAGATAAAGTGAATCCAGTGTTTGCCGGGCTCTCTCCAGATTTGAATTAGAGTCTGCCTGTTTGGTGGAAACGCAACTTGCCAAAAAGTAGGCACAAACTATGATTAGTAAAAAACGCAGTGCTTTCATTTTATATAATATTCATTATTAACTAAAGATTTTCCTTCCAAAATACAGGTAGCTGAATATGCTACCTGTTTGTGGATTACCTATTTCAAACTACAATCCTTTTTATTTTGCTTTTTACCTTATTCCGTTGTCTGATGCTGCAAAGTTATTATGGTTAGTATAAGATGATGTACGGACCCATGACATAAATGTCTCTTCTCGATGAAATGTCGTAAAAATATATATATGTGTCGTAAAAGCGTACTCCTGTTATGTTAATTTTCAGATGATCAGAATGTTTTTTGTGCAGTTCTTGGACGTTTTCCCGATTTTCCATATCTTTCCGTCGATTTTTGTGTCTTGATTTAAAACAAGAGAATGCTATATGAAAAAACACAATGAATGGACGAAGAGAACTACTCTTTTAAGAAGAGTTCTGCTGATACTGGTTTCTTTTCTTTTGATAGGAGTAGACATAAATGCTTCGTATAGTCTCCGGCAATTTTCCAGTAAGAACGGATTATCCAATAGTGCTATTCTTTCGATGTGTCAGGATAGGCATGGCGTGATATGGATCGGTTCATGCGATGGGCTGAATATCTACGACGGCACTTATCTGGGATTGTACAAACCAACCAATGTGCACCATAGTTTCTCCGGTAATCTCATCGAACGGATTATCGAGGCGGACAACGATGTGCTTTGGATACAGACTAATTATGGGCTCGACCGCTTTGATACACGCAGACAGACCATACAAAGCTTCAAAGACTTTAAATACATAAACCGTATGGCGATAAGTCCCGAAGATGATTTCTTTATTATTAAGGATGATGGCTACATTTATTATTATCAGCCGGAGCAGAAGGACTTCTGTAAACTTGATGTGAAAAAGATACATTTTGAGGAAGTACAACAAATGGCTATTGATAACTTTGGAGTACTTTGGATATTCTCTTCGGATAATGATAACCGGAGTTATATAATAGAGAAAAACGGAAATCAAGTGAAGCTGGTTCCCAGTAATTGCCTGAATCATTCGGAAAAGTTGTTGTGGACGTTTGTAGATGGCGATTTTCTCTATTTCATAGACAGTACTTATGCACTTTATGAATACGATCTGAATAATCATAAAGCGTATTTTATAGCAGATATGGAGGCAGAGATACTTCGTCGGGGTGAGGTTTCTTCCATTATAAAACAGAAAACTGATTATTTTATCGGCTTTAAGAGTAGTGGATTAATCCAATTAAAGTATATGCCGGATTCAAAGGTAAAATATAGCCTCCAGTCCATAAATGTTCAGTCCGGTATCTTTTGTCTTATGAAAGACCGGTTTCAGGATATAATCTGGGTGGGCGCTGACGGTCAAGGGCTTTATATGTATTTTACAGATGAGTTTTCTATTGACAACATCATGTTGGATGTACCGGAGTATCGGGTAGATAATCCGGTTCGTGCTCTATATCAGGATCAGGATCAGACATTGTGGATAGGTACGAAGGGAGGGGGAATATTAAAGATGTTTGATTTCCATCCTGATATGGAAACTTTGCCTCGGGCAGAAAGGATCCTGGCAAGTAATAGTCCGTTGATGGACAATTCGGTGTATAGTTTTGCTCCCAGCCGGAGGAAACTCTTATGGATTGGAACGGAGAGCGGACTTAATTACTACTCCTATTCACAAAAGCGGATACAAGAATTTCCGGTCATGGCAGATGGCAAGATGGTGAAGTATGTACATTCTGTCCGTGAGACAAATGATAGTACGTTATGGGTGGTTTCTGCCGGTGAAGGTATTGTGAAAATCATTCTGGATGCTACTTCACTTTTACCTAAAGTGAAGTCTGCCCGTCGCTTTACACTGGATGGCGGAAAGAGAAACTCCAATTATTTCTTTGTCTCTTTTCAGGAGAATGATTCGGTTATTTGGTTTGGTAACCGTGGATATGGTGCGTATAAAATGAATACGCATACCAATCAACTAACTCCCTGCCGCATTGACGATGTAGTGAAGAATCAGACTGTAAATGATATTTTTGCCATTCATAAGAATGACGAAGGATACTGGTTTGGTACGAGTTTCGGATTGACCCGGCTTTATCAGGGCGAATATAGGGTATATAACGAGACTGACGGCTTTCCCAACAATACGATTCACGGCATATTGGAAGGAAGGGACAATAACTTGTGGCTTAGCACCAATCAAGGGTTGGTGAGGTTTAATGTTCGCGAAAACACAGTTCAGACGTATCGGCAGCAGGGCGACCTGGAAGTGATTGAGTTTAGTGACGGTGCTTTCTTCAAGGATCAGCAGACGGGGACATTATTTTTTGGTGGTACGAACGGATTCATTACGATTAGCGAGAATGATCAACTTTCGGAAGAATACATGCCTCCTTTGCATTTCAACCGCCTCTCTATTTTTGGTAAAGAGTGCAATATTTATGATTTTCTGCAAGGCGCTACGAAGCAAGAAACTTTGGTGCTGGACTATAGTCAGAACTTCTTTAACCTTTCATTTATTGCTGTCGATTACATTAACGGGAACAATTATACTTACTCTTATAAGATAGACGGTTTGAGCGATAGTTGGATTGAGAACGGATTGTCTACGGTGGCGGTTTTCTCTAATCTATCTCCTGGAGAATACACCTTGCTAGTGAAGTACCGAAGTAATATAACAGGGAAAGAGAGTGAACCTTATTCATTATTGATCCGTATCACTCCTCCCTGGTATATGACTACTTGTGCTTATATTGTCTATTTCTTATTATTAGCCGGGGTAATTGCAGGAGCTATCCGGATGGTGATAAAACGTTATCGCAGAAAGCGGAATGTTATGATCGAGGAAATGAACCGCCAGCAGCGCGAAGAACTGTATGAATCGAAATTGCGTTTCTTTACTAACATTACCCATGAATTTTGTACTCCGTTGACATTGATCAACGGTCCGTGTGAAAAAATCCTTTCTTATAGCCGGGTAGACAGTTATGTCCGGAAGTATGCTTCCATGATTCAGCAGAATGCGTTGAAACTGAATGCGCTGATATTGGAACTGATTGAGTTCCGCCGACTGGAGACGGGGAACAAGATTTTGAAGATAAAACATGTTCCTGTCACAGAACAGATACGGACTATTGCCGAATCATTCGGAGAGCTGGCGGAAAGCCGGAAACTGAACTATCGATTGCAGATAGAAGATGGAGTTTTTTGGAATACGGATGTCAGCTGTCTGAGTAAAATTGTAAATAACCTGATTTCTAACGCTTTCAAATATACTCCGGAGAATGGTTCCATTACGGTAGAGCTGCGTATTGAAGGAGAACAACTTTGCATTCGGGTATCTAATACGGGAAAAGGAATCAAGGAGGCTGATCTCACGAAAATATTCGACCGTTATAAGATTCTGGATAATTTCGAAGTGCAGAACAAGAATGGGATTTCTCCGCGAAATGGATTGGGACTGGCCATTTGTCACAGTATGGTAAATCTGTTGAATGGACAGATTCAGGTATCCAGTATTCCTAATGAGGTGACTACTTTTGATGTATGGCTGCCTGTTATGGAGGTTACGGTGGATAATGAAGATGAAAAAGTAGCTGAAGAATTGGTTTTGTCATCAGATGAGCAAGCAGTCGAACTCAAGAATTCGTCGGTTGAATTTGATAAGAACAAGCAGACGATTATGATTATTGACGATGACCCTTCTATGTTATGGTTTGTTACGGAGATATTTGTCGGGGCATACAATGTTGTCTCTTTAGGCAGCGCAGAGGAAGCCTTGAAGCAGTTGGGCATCCAGTTACCGGATTTGATTATTTCGGATGTAATGATGCCCGGTATGGATGGAATGTCGTTTGCCAAAAAGATAAAGTCGGATAAACTGTTGAGCCGTATCCCGTTAATACTGCTTTCGGCACTGAATAACATCGACGAGCAAACGAGAGGAATTGAATCCGGTGCGGAAGCATATATCACGAAACCTTTCAATGTGGAATATCTCGAGAAAGTCGTTAGAAGGCTGTTACAGCGTGAAGAGGACCTGAAAGAGTATTATAGCTCTGTTCTAAGTGCTTTTGAACTGGATGATGGTCATTTTCTGCATAAAGAGGATAAATCCTTCTTCGAGAAGATGATGCAGATTATTGATAGTCATATACAGAATACGGATTTATCAGTGGAATTGTTGAGTAGTTCATTAGGATACAGTACCCGGCAGTTCTATCGGAAGCTGAAAAATGTCACGGAGAAGACTCCTGCCGACATCATCAGAGAGTATCGCCTGACGATTGTAGAACGCTTGTTGCTGACAACGCAACTTTCCATTGAAGAGATTATGGATAAAACCGGATTCTCGAACAGGGGGACTTTCTATAAAGCATTTGCCCAGAAGTTCGAGATGACGCCCAAGCAGTACAGGAATATCAAGACGAAGGATGTTCATGATGCTTCTGAGGAAGGAGGAGGAACTATGAACGTATAAAACTCCTGAAGACTTGACAAACGGCTTTTAATGTTGTATATTTGTATCCTTACAATAAATGAATTAAAACTTAGACCAATGAGAATATCTTACCTTATACTGCATTTGTTGTGCTGATATAGTATAATATGACAACATTTTAACCGATAATGCCTTGCTTCGGAAGGCTTTTCGGTAGCTTGTATATAAGAAACAGGCTGCAAACTTTTGAGAGGTTTGCAGCCTGTTTTGTTATATAAATTCGGATAAATGCTATCGAAAAGCCATGTAATCGTTTTTAATAAACTTGGATACCGTTTCTAATAAACGATCAAGAAGTTTATTAAAAACTGAAATATAGATTAGGCATAACAGTTCAGTATTTTTCAGCAGAGTCGGATAGAGAATAAATATGCTACGTCAATATCGGTTATGAATAGGTAAACTATATCAACGCCTTAAATCTTCTTCTTTTCCAACATCACCTTATAATGGCTGTTTTGCCTGTTACTTCTTTTTCGGCTTTCTGCGTGCCCATCCTTCCTCGCTGAAGTCAGGCTCTTTATCTTTAAAGAACTGTTGCCAGTCGTCTGTCTTTTTAGGACCACGTGCTCCGTAACCCCGTTCTTCGCGGCTGGGCTTGTCGCTTCTTTTTTTCTTGTCGGTCTTGTCACTGCCTTTAGTCGCTCTGTCAGCTCGCGGTGCTCTGTCCGATCTTTCGGAACGTGAGTTGCGGCTACTGTCACCACGCTTTTCGGAGGAACTTCCGAAAGGACGTTTTCCTCCTCTGCGTTCGGCAGAACCACTGCCTCTCCGGCCTTCTCCTGCTTCCTCACCGGCAACTTCTACAGATACTTTGCGGCCGTTCCAGTTAGCGCGGTTCAACGCCTTCACTACGTTTTGTGCTTCTTTCTCTTCTACTTCGAAGAAGGAGAAATTTTTCATCAAGTCAATGCGTCCCAACTCGATTCGTCCACGTGTATTGCTGTTCAGTAAGCTGATCAGCTCGCTTGGGAAGAAACTGTCCATTTTTCCCAGATTGATGAATAAGCGGGTGAAACCCGGCGCTGCCTTGCGGCTGCCTCTTTCACGGCTGTCACGTGTGTTACGTTCGCGGCTGTCGGTCGGAGTCTCGATCTCTTCACGGTCGCGGTAGTAGTCCAGAAAACGATTGAACTCATGCGATACCATGCGTTTGATCAGATCCTCTTTGCTCAGCCATTCCAGCTTACGATAAATCTCCGGCATGAAGTCCGTGATTTCTTCTTCGTTTACCTTCACCTTTTCCAGTTCATCAATCACTTTGATAAGCTGTTTTTCGCAGATCTGCTTGCCTGTCGGCATTTCTCCGGCAATAAACTTCTTGCCGATGATGCGCTCTATCTCACGCAGCTTTCCTTTTTCGCGCAGGTTGATGATAGCGATGGAAGTACCTGTCTTTCCGGCACGTCCGGTACGTCCGCTACGATGTGTGTAGCTTTCCGTATCATCGGGCAGGCCGTAGTTGATCACGTGTGTCAGGTCGTCTACGTCCAGTCCGCGTGCGGCAACGTCCGTAGCAACCAGTAATTGCAGGTTGCGGATGCGGAATTTCTGCATCACGGCATCGCGCTGAGCCTGTGACAGTTCTCCGTGCAGTGAATCTGCGTTATAGCCTTCCTGCATCAATTTATCGGCTATTTCCTGCGTTTCTTTACGGGTACGGCAGAAAATGATACCATATATTTGCGGGTAATAGTCAACAATGCGTTTCAGGGCTGCATATTTGTCTTTGGCTTGTACGGTATAAGCTACGTGTTTCACATTGCTTGTACTTTCGTTCTTGCGTCCGATGGTAATCTCCTTGGCATTCTGCAAGTAGTTCTTGGAGATGCGGGCGATTTCGGGGCTCATGGTTGCCGAGAAGAGCAAGGTGTTCCGTTCTTTGGGGACATCGGCAAGGATAGCGTTGATGCTGTCGGTGAATCCCATATTCAGCATTTCGTCCGCTTCGTCCATCACTATGTTGTGAACGGTCGATAAAGATACGGTTTTGCGCTCCATCAGGTCGAGCAGTCGTCCCGGTGTGGCCACGATGATATGTACGCCGCGTTTCAGGCTGCGTATCTGGCTGTCGATGGAAGAACCGCCGTAAACTGGCAGTACTTTCAGTCCGTCAATGTATTTTGAGTAATCGTTCAGATCGCCCGCTATCTGGAGGCATAGCTCACGGGTGGGGCAAAGTATTAGTGACTGGGGAACCCTGTTCTTTACGTCAATCTGTTGGAGCAGAGGCAGGCCGAATGCGGCTGTTTTACCTGTTCCAGTTTGTGCAAGAGCTACTACATCGTTATTTTCTCCTAAAAGGTACGGAATCACTTCCTCTTGTACCGGCATGGGATTCTCATATCCCATCTCTTCAATTGCTTTACGTATCTCCGGAGAAACGCCAAGCTCTTCAAATGTCTTCATTAAATCTCTGTATATCTTTTATTTCGGGCGCAAAGATAGAGAAAAATAATGAATAATGAATAATGGATAATGGATAATTATTGCTGCCTGCATAGCATTCTCCATTTTCCATTAACCATTATCTATTAATAAAATGCTGCGTAACCGTTCGATGTCTTCTGCCGAGAGCCCTATTCCTTTTTTTAGATATGCCTGTACGCTGCCGTATTCCGCATCAATCTGTTCTTTGGCTGCATTCAGGAAGTCTTCCTTGGCAGAGTAGATTGTAGTGATGGCTTCCTGCGAGTTGATAGGGAGTTTATACGCGTATCTGGAGGCTTTGGGGATGTTGAAATAGTCATTACTCAGGCGATAGTCTTTCATGATGGCTTCTTCATTGACTCCCAAAGCGGCAAGTACCAGTGCTGAAACAATGCCCGTACGTCCTTTGCCTGAAGTACAGTGGATGACGACGGGATAATTGTTGCGGTCGAGCAGGAGTGTGAACAGTTCTTTGTATTCCTTGCGGTAGTTGGTGACCAGTTGACGGTTCATTCGCTCTACTAAACGATAGATCGTATCCGTTTCTATTTTCTTATCACGTATGTCTTGCAGGATGTGTTCCATGTTTCCTGTTGCAATGGGGAGGTGCAGGACGTTAAAGTCTTCATCATGAAACTGTGGATAGTTATGGCGTTCTTCTTCCGAACGCAAATCGATGATAGTCCTTATACCCATGTTTTTCAATTCCCGGCGGGAGCAGAATGGAATGCTGTCAATCTGTGCAGAACGGTACAGCATTCCCCAGCGGGTATCTTTGCCTGTTTCTGCAGACTTGTATCCTCCCAGGTCACGGAAGTTCTGAATGCCGGGAATATTGACGTTACGGGCAGCTACCCTCACCCGGTATCTGTTGTTGAATACCATCAGGTAGTAATAGCGCTGAGACGGATCATTGGTCACGATGGTCTTTTTCCCTTTCGCAATGTTGATGGTGGCTACAGGATTTTCTTCGGGAATGAAGTCGGGAGAAGTGGAAGCATATACTTTTACCTGTCCTTTCAGTATAGGTGCTGTTTCCCATTTGATAATGGCGTTTCCTACATTGTTCTCTTCACACACTACGGATATAGTGGGCGAAGTGCCGGAACATGACGGAAGTACCAGTAGGATGGTCAGCCAGTTTAACAGGTTTCTGTACATAGTTTCTTTGTCTGATGAATCATGTACTGCAAAGATAGGAATTACCGTTAGATGTGGTAATTCCTTTGCGATTATTAGCCAAAGTTAATAGTAATTTAGGGGATGGTTGTATCCGTAATTACTTCGATGCGTACTGTCCGGCAAACTCCACCGATACTGAATTACTGAAACTACGGCATACTTCGGCGGCAAAGTCTTTCCCGCACTGAACTACTTTGTCCCAGACTTCTTCATTCAGATTATTAAGGTCACGGTATCGTACATCATAT
Organism: Bacteroides sp. B1-V-101; assembly: GCF_023656585.1. Lineage (NCBI taxonomy): Bacteria > Pseudomonadati > Bacteroidota > Bacteroidia > Bacteroidales > Bacteroidaceae > Bacteroides > Bacteroides sp. B1-V-101. Next base: position 282,284 of record NZ_JAMOKH010000002.1, read on the forward strand.
TTAAGCAATCCGTAGATCAATCCCGCATTGAAATTATCTCCGGCACCGATGGTGCTGACTGCTTCCAGCGGTTCTATCGGATATTCTTTGCTGACCAGATTGGTGCGAAGTGATACTTTGTCCCCACCGGCCGTGCATATAAACCGCGGGCAGTAGAATTTAATCTTGTCTTTATATATCTTGTCCACGTCTTGCAAGCCATACATATAGAAGAAATCTTCCAGCGATCCCCGTACAATATCGGCGTATTCCAGATTCTCGATAATCGTAGGAGCTAGTTTCATTGCTTCGTTCTTATGTGAAGAGCGGAAGTTCGGGTCGTAGTAGATGATTGCTTTCTTCTCGCGTGCCTGGTCCAGCAGTTCCAGAATCTTCTCCCTGAGTACCGGGTTCAGCGCATAGTAAGAGCCTACCATGACGATATCGTCTTCCTCTAACTTAGGATAAAGCACATCCAGACGTTGCTTGGGATAATCCTTATAGAAGATATATTCAGCATCGCTCTGTTCATTGAGGAATGCCAGTGATACAGGTGATTTACCATCCGGGAAGACATTTACGTGATCCGTCGGAATATTATTTTCACGCATGAATTGCAGAATGATATTTCCTACCCGGTCATTACCTGTTTCACTGATAAAACCTACCTTGATCCCCATTCGTCCGAGGGATACGATGCCGTTGAATACAGAGCCTCCCGGTACGGCTGCGGAAGGCTGGTTTCCCCGAAAGATGATATCGAGGATTGTTTCTCCGATACCGATTACTTTTCGCATAGCGATCTTGATTTTTCGCCCAAATAACCACCGTGATGGCGTTTTGAGTATTCTTCGATAGTGAATCCTGTCTTCTTCATTGTCTGTACTACCAGTATGTCACCGATGACGGTCATGGCGGTAGTCGATGTAGTAGGAGTCATGCCTAACGTACAAACTTCGGCAGGTTTACCGGTGCTCAGACAGACGTTTGATTCGTTGGCCAGCGGGCTGTCGGGATTTCCGGTGATAACGATAAACTTCAGTTCCGGGTCCAGATTATGTGCCAGTCGGGTCAGTTCCACGATTTCGCGTGTTTTGCCGGAGTTGGAGATAAGCAGGAGCAAATCGTTTTTTTGTAAGATGCCGAGGTCGCCGTGCTGCGCTTCGCTGGGGTGCAGGAAGACCGATGGAATGCCGGTGGAGCAGAAGGTGGTGGCGATGTTCATGGCAATCTGTCCGGCTTTTCCCATGCCGGAAGTTACTAATTTCCCTTTTTTCTGATGTATCTGTTCTACAATCAGTTGTACCGCTTTCTCGTAAGCGTCTGTTACAGGGATATTGAGCACTGCTTGTGCCTCTTGTTGCAAGAGTTGTTTGATGGAGTCTATCATATAATCAGTTTATTTTTTCTTTTAATTCATCCAGATTGTTTGCTGTTTCATAATAGGTAGAGAAAGATTGTCGGGCGAAGCCCTTATCCTCTAACGTCTTAAGTGCAGCCAGAAGTTCATTATAAAAACCGTATTCGTTATAGAAGATCACCTTTTTCTGATGATATCCGATAGAGGCGGCGGCTATGACGTGGAAAATCTCGTCGAGTGTACCTACACCACCAGGCAATGCGACCAATATCTCCGACTTCTCTGTTATCACATCTTTCCGGTCGCTCAGGTTACGGGTATGAATCACCTCGTCCAGTAATGTGCTCACACTACCTTTTTCTTCCAGTTTGGCAGGAACTACTCCGATGACCGTACCGCCATTCTCTTTCACGGCGCGGGCTACGCATTCCATCAGTCCGAGATTGGCTCCTCCATAAATCAACGTTTTGCCTGCTTTTCCCATCCATTCTCCGATTTGACGGGCACTGTCAAAGTACATTTTGTCAATGTTTTCCGAGGCAGAACAGAATATTCCTATCTTTTTCATACACGTTGTTGCTAATATAGTCTACAAATATCTGCAATTTTCTATAAACGACAATAAGTTTTATTGTATTTTTGCGGCATTAATTCAATAAGGAAGTAGAAAACAATGCATTACAACGAATATACATTGCCGAATGGCCTGCGCATAATTCATGAACCGACTCTCTCGAAAGTAGCTTATTGTGGTTTTGCCATCGATGCCGGAACGCGCGATGAGGCTGAGGATGAGCAGGGGATGGCTCATTTCGTGGAACATCTTATTTTTAAAGGGACGGAGAAGCGGAAAGCGTGGCATATCCTTAACCGCATGGAGAATGTGGGCGGCGATCTGAATGCCTATACGAATAAAGAGGAGACGGTTGTCTATGCCGCCTTCCTGACCGGGCATCTGGAACGTGCCCTCGAATTGCTCGGAGATATTGTATTCCATTCTACTTTCCCGCAGCATGAAATAGAAAAGGAGACGGAAGTGATCATTGACGAAATCCAGTCTTATGAGGATAATCCTTCGGAGTTGATCTTCGATGATTTTGAAGATATGATTTTCCGTAACCATCCGTTGGGAAGGAACATTCTCGGTAAGCCGGAACTGCTGCGGAGTTTCCGTACGGAGGATGTTCTCTCGTTTACCCGTCGCTTTTATCAACCGGGGAATATGGTATTCTTTGTTCAGGGACAATATGATTTCAAGAAGATTATCCGTCTGGCGGAAAAGCATTTGTCCGATATCCCGGCAGTGACGGTGGATAATCAGCGTATGCCTCCTCCTCTTTATGTGCCCGAACGGTTGGTAGTGCCTAAAGATACTCATCAGGCGCATGTAATGATTGGTAGCCGGGGATACAATGCGTATGATGATAAGCGTACGGCACTTTATCTGCTGAATAATGTGCTTGGCGGTCCGGGCATGAACAGTAAGCTGAATGTATCGCTTCGCGAGCGGAGGGGATTGGTGTATAATGTAGAGTCCAATCTGACTTCTTATACCGATACAGGAGCTTTCTGTATCTATTTCGGTACGGATATCGAAGATATGGATACCTGTCTGAAACTGATCTATAAAGAACTGAAGCGAATGCGGGATGTGAAGATGACATCTTCTCAGCTGGCGGCAGCGAAGAAGCAACTGATAGGCCAGATCGGCGTGGCATCTGATAATTTCGAGAATAATGCGCTAGGTATGGCGAAAACATATCTGCACTATCATAAGTATGAATCGTCAGAATCAGTGTTCCATCGTATTGAGGCGTTGACGGCAGAACAACTGCTGGAGGTTGCCAATGAGATGTTTGCGGAGGAATATTTGTCGACGCTGATTTATAAGTGAAACCTTGAGTGAAGAATGTCATATTTCCTACAAAACTTTAATACTCTAATGAAAAATAAATGTTTGCTGTTGTTGCTGTTTGCTTCTTTTCCGATTTTCTCATGGGCTGATGAAACTCTTGATTCACTATTGCATGTCCTTGATCAGACAATCTTGGCACATGACACTTATGTGGTACAGCGCGAATCGCGGATACGGCATCTGAAAGAGCTTGCCGGAGACGTGGCTCCTAATTCCATAGAACGCTATAATCTGAATAATCAGATCTATAAGGAATATAAAGCCTTTATTTGCGATTCCGCTATTTACTATTTAAATGAGAATGTTCGTATCGCGGGTAATCTGGGAGATACTGACCGGGAAATAGAAAGTAAGCTGCAACTTTCTCTTTTGCTTTCTTCTACGGGTATGTATACCGAATCAATTGATGTCCTGAAGTCAGTAGACCGACAGAAGGTAACTTCACATCTGATACTTGATTATTATACATGTTTCGATCATGTGTATGGTGAGATGGGATTTTATACACAAGATCAGACGTTATCTGCTTATTATCGGGAAATATCGTCAGCATATAAAGATTCATTATATGCGATATTATCTCCTCAATCGGAAGAATTTATGGTCATGCGCGAAACGTTGTTTCGTGACCGGCACAAGTATGATGAGGCCTTGGAGATAAACGACCGTCGCCTGATGGCAGCAGAGCCCGATACGCCTCAATATGCACTTGTAACTTACCATCGCTCACTTATTTATAAATATCTTGGAGATAAAATAAGAGAGAAACAGAATCTTTGCCTTTCTGCTATCTCTGATATTCGTTCTGCTATTAAAGATCATGCTTCTTTGTGGATGTTGGCTCAGTTGCTCTATGAGAATGGCGATATGGAGAGAGCTTACCAATATATGCGTTTCTCGTGGAATGCTACCAAATTCTATAATGCTCGTCTTCGAAGTTGGCAGAGTGCCGATGTGCTTTCTTTGATTGATAAAACTTATCAGGCGATGATTGAGAAACAGAACGACCGCCTTCAGCAGTATTTAGTGCTGATTACGGCATTGCTGGTGCTGCTGATTGGTGCGTTGGGCTATATATACCGGCAGATGAAGAAATTGGCTGTTGCAAGGAATCATCTGCAGACAGCCAATCATCAATTGAATCAATTGAATGAAGAATTACAGCAAATGAATGCCTGTTTGACATCTACCAATGCAGAACTGTCTGAATCTAACCAGATTAAGGAAGAATATATTGCCCGTTTTATTAAACTCTGCTCTACTTATATCAATCGGCTCGATGCATATCGTCGTATGGTAAATAAGAAAGTATCTGCTGGTCAGATAGCAGAATTACTTAAAATCACCCGCTCACAGGATGCCCTTGATGAGGAATTGGAAGAACTATATGCCAACTTTGATACTGCTTTCCTGCATTTATTTCCCGATTTTGTGAAGAAGTTCAATGCATTGTTGCAAGACAATGAACAAATCATTCTGAAGAAAGATGAATTATTGAATACCGAACTGAGAATTTTTGCATTAATACGTCTTGGTATTGAAGATAGTTCACAAATAGCAGAGTTTCTCCGTTATTCGGTGAATACAATTTATAATTATCGGGCGAAAGTAAAAAACAAAGCTCGTGGTTCCAGAGAAGATTTCGAAGATTTAGTTCGGAAAATACGTTGATCGATGTTGTAACCTATCCACTTTTTAGGCCTCTTTGGTTGATATTAACTTGCTGTTTATTAGTGGTTTGTCTGTTTGTATAATCCACTTATTATACCCTCATTGTCAAATCACTTCAGTTTCTTTATACTTTTGACCTGTGCTTCTGAAATAGTGGCGAAAGTCCTGTCAAGCACATACCTTAATTATAAACTTTAAAATTAATACGCATGAAAAAGAACAGGCGAAAAATCCTTTCGGGGAGTCGCAAGATTCTCTTTGCTATCTTAGCAGTATTTTTTTCTCTGAGTGCATCCGCACAACAATTTACTGCATCCGGTCAGGTACTGGATGCACAGAAAGAACCGCTTATCGGTGTAAGTGTACAGGAAAAGGGGACAACTAACGGAGCGATAACTGATTTAGACGGTAACTTTACATTGACGGTCCGGTCCAATGCTACTTTAATATTCTCTTATGTAGGATATAAATCGCAGGAACAGAAAGCATCCCGACAGATGAAAGTTACACTTCAGGAAGACAATGAAGTACTTGAAGAAGTAGTTGTGATCGGCTATGGTTCGGTAAAACGTAAAGATGTTACGACAGCCATTTCCACTGTGTCTACTAAAGATCTTGATGTACGTCCCATCGTTTCTGCCGGACAGGCTATTCAGGGTAAGGCAGCCGGTATCTCCGTAATTCAGCCTAGCGGTACGCCGGGAGGAGAGATGTCTATCCGTGTGCGTGGTACTACTTCTATGAACGGAAGTAACGATCCGCTATATGTAGTGGATGGTGTTCCTGTGGATAACATTAAGTTTTTATCTCCGAATGATATTGAAAGCATGCAGATTCTGAAAGATGCCTCTTCGGCTTCTATTTATGGTTCGCGTGCTGCCAATGGTGTAATTCTGATTACAACAAAGGCCGGAGCGACCGGAAAGGCAAAAGTATCTCTGACAGCACAGTTTGGCTTGAACAAGGTGGCGGATAAGGTAGAATCTCTGAATGCTGCGCAGTATAAAGAGTTACAGGATGAAATCGGACTGGTATCCTTGCCTGATGGACTGCCCGACCGTACTGATTGGTTTGACGAAACATATAAGACCGGAAAGATGCAAAACTATCAGGTAGCAGTATCTAACGGTAATGAAAAGATGAAATACTATCTTTCTGCCGGATATCTCGATGAAAAGGGAATACTGGATATCTCTTATTACAAGCGTTATAATTTCCGGGTGAATCTTGAAAATCAGATTCGTAGCTGGTTGACAGTAAGTGCTAATATCTCCTACTCGGACTATACCAGTAACGGAGGGGGAGCGATGGGAACAGGAGCGAATCGCGGTGGCGTTGTATTGGCTGTTATCAATACGCCGACATATGCTCCGATCTGGGATGCTTTAAATCCGAACCAGTATTACAATAACTTCTATGGAGTTGGAAATATCACCAACCCGTTGGAGAACATGGCACGTGCGAAGAATAATAAAGATAAGGAAAACCGTTTGCTGGCATCGGGCAACGTGTTGCTTACCTTGCTGCCGGAGTTGAAGTTTAAATCAACTCTAACACTTGACCGTCGCAATGCTGTAAATACTACTTTTCTTGATCCGATTTCTACTGCCTGGGGACGTAACCAGTATGGTGAAGCCTCCGATAACCGGAATATGAATACGGTATTGACATTCGACAATGTATTTACTTACAATAAGAACTTCAAGAGACATGGTCTGGAGGTAATGGCAGGGTCATCGTGGACGGATTCAGACTACTCTAACAGTTGGATAAACGGTTCACACTACCGCAATGATCTGATACAGACCTTGAATGCCGCGAACAAGATTGCCTGGGATAATACCGGTACAGGTGCTTCTCAATGGGGAATTATGTCATTTTTCGGACGTGTAGCTTACAATTTTGATAGTAAGTACCTGTTGACGGCTAACCTGCGTGCCGACGGTTCTTCTAAGTTGCATCCTGATCATCGTTGGGGGGTATTCCCATCGTTCTCAGCTGCCTGGCGTGTATCTTCCGAGAAGTTTATGGCTGATCTGACGTGGATTGATGACTTTAAAATACGTGGAGGCTGGGGACAGACAGGTAATCAGTCTGGTATTGGTGACTATGCTTATTTGCAACGTTATAATATCGGTCGTATTGAATGGTTTAAGGTAGCGGCTGAAGGTGATACAACAGATTATGCGAATGCGGTACCGACTATCAGCCAGGCCAATTTACGTACGTCTGACCTTACTTGGGAAACGACTACTCAGACCAATATTGGTCTGGACCTGACAGTATTGAATGGACGTTTGACTTTTAACATGGACTACTATTACAAGAAGACCAAGAACATGCTGATGAACGTATCACTGCCTGCCGGTGCTGCTGCAGCTACTTCTATCGCCCGTAATGAAGGTGAAATGACTAATAAAGGTTTTGAGCTTACCATTAGTTCGAAGAACTTCCGGGGGGGAGCATTTACCTGGGATACGGACTTCAATATTTCCTTCAACCGGAACAAATTGACGAAACTTGAATTGCAGAAAGTGTACTATGATGCCAAAACTGCGGATGTAGTCAACGATTATGTAGTGCGTAATGAGCCGGGACGTGCTTTAGGAGGCTTTTACGGATATATCAGTGACGGTGTAGATCCTGAGACTGGTGAATTAATGTATCGTGACCTGAGTGGTGATGGTAAAATCTCGACTTCCGACCGTACTTATATCGGCGACCCGAATCCGGACTTTACTTATGGTCTGACCAACACTTTCTCATGGAAAGGATTTAATTTGAGTGTGTTTATCCAAGGCTCTTACGGAAATGATATCTTCAATGCTTCCCGTATAGAAACAGAAGGGATGTACGATGGAAAGAATCAGTCTACCAAAGTACTGAACCGCTGGAAGATACCCGGACAGATAACCAATGTGCCGAAAGCTAATTTCAAGTTGCTGAACTCTACTTACTTTATTGAAGATGGCAGTTACCTGAGATTGAAAGACGTTTCCTTGTCGTACAACTTTAAGGGCAAATTACTGCAGAAATGGGGAATCACCCGTCTGCAACCTTACTTTACCGCTACCAATCTGCTGACATGGACAAGCTACTCCGGCATGGACCCGGAAGTAAACCAATGGGGTAACAGCGGTACGGTGCAAGGCATCGACTGGGGTACATACCCGCATTCTAGATCATACGTGTTTGGTATTAATGTTGAATTCTAATGAAAGGAAAGACTATGAAACTAAGATATATATTTTATGGACTCACTTCCGGTTTGCTGTTCGGACTTTCTTCCTGCTCACTGAATTACGATCCGATCGATACTTATTCGGATGCGACCGAAGGTGTGACGGATACCGGTACAAAGGTGGTATTTAAAGATAAAGCGGCTGTAGAAAGTCACCTGACGACTATCTACAATCAGATGCGCGACCGTCAGGAACACTGGTATGTGGACTTGTTGCTCATATCAGATTCGCATGCGGATAATGCGTACGCAGGAACTACGGGAGCTGAGGTACTTCCGTTTGAGAACAATTCCATCGAAGGTTCCAACTCTGTGCTCGAACGTGACTGGAACCGTTATCTGGAAGACGTTGCCCGTGCTAATAAATTGATATGTAATATTGACTTGGTGACCGATAACTCTTTGACTACTGCCGAACGTGCGCAGTATAAGGCGGAAGCAATGATATTCCGTGCCATGGTCATGTTCGATATGGTACGTCTGTGGGGGGATTTCCCGGTTATTACAACAGTAGCTGATGATATTACTTCAGAAAATATCGAAGATGTGTATGAACAATATTTCCCGGCACAAAACACAGAACTGGAAGCTTATCAGCAGATAGAGAAAGATTTGCTGGCTGCCATCCAGCATGCGCCGGATAATACGGCAGGCAACAAAACTCTGTTTACAAAATCCGTAGCCCGTACTCTTCTTGCAAAGATCTATGCAGAGAAACCGTTGCGTGACTATTCAAAAGTAATCCGTTACTGTGACGAGGTGAAGGCTGATGGTTTTGAGCTTGTGAAGGACTTTAGCGATTTGTTCGGCATGAATGCTGCCGGAACGGATGCAAAAGCCCGTAATACTAAAGAATCTATACTGGAAGCTCAGTTTACTCCCGGTTCGGGTAACTGGTGTACATGGATGTTCGGACGTGACCTTGTAAACTGGAATAATAACTTCACTTGGGCAAAATGGGTAACTCCGTCACGTGATTTGATCAATGCTTTCAAGAAAGAAGGAGATCAGATTCGCTTTCAGGAATCCGTAGTTTACTATGATTGTAATTGGAGCAACTATTATCCGTCGGACAATTATCCTTTCATGTACAAATGCCGTTCGGCTAATAGCAGCATTATTAAATACCGCTATGCTGATGTGCTGTTATTGAAGGCAGAAGCATTGATCATGCAGGATACGCCGGATCTGGAAGCGGCAGCTAAGATCATCGACGAAGTGCGTGAACGTGCCGGATTGGGCGAATTGTCTTCATCCGTACGTAAAGACCGGGATGCGATGATTACCGCATTGCTCAACGAACGTCGGCTGGAACTGGCATTCGAAGGACAACGCTGGTTTGATCTGGTTCGTCTGGATAAGGTAGAAGAGGTGATGAACGCCGTATATGCGAAAGATTCAGGTCGCAAGTCACAGGTTTACGCCTTTGATAAGAACTCTTATCGCCTGCCTATCCCACAATCGGTAATCGATGCCAATGACAAGATTGAACAGAACCCCGGATATTGATAGAGCCGGAGATAACATCACTTATAATGTATTTAAATAGAAAAAGAAACTAACGATTATGATAAACATGAGAAATATAGCACTGACCTTTTTAGGATGCTTCACCATATTAGCGGCTTGTAGCAATAGTGATGATGCGGAAAAACCGGTAGTACCTGTCCCCACCGGAGATGTAGCCATTTATACGACAACCAGCAGTCTGACCCGTGATTTGACCCGTGATGCGGTTAACTTCAGCCCGAAAGACAATTTGGCTCCAACCACAATAACTTTGAATCCTGCGGAACAGTACCAGACGATGGATGGTTTCGGAGCAGCTATCACAGGTTCTACCTGTTACAACCTGTTACTGATGAAACCGGCTGACCGTCATGCTTTCCTGACGGAAACATTCTCCGATAAAGATGGTTTCGGATTCAGTTACATCCGTATTTCCATTGGTTGTTCGGACTTCTCGTTAAGCGAATATACCTGCTGTGATACGAAAGGGATCGAAAACTTTGCTTTGCAGAGCGAAGAAAAGGACTATATCCTTCCGATCCTGAAAGAGATTCTGGCCATTAACCCTTCTATCAAGGTAATTGCCGCTCCTTGGACCTGTCCGAAATGGATGAAAGTGAAAAGCCTGACAGACCGTACACCATTAGATTCGTGGACGAACGGACAATTGAACCCGGATTATTATCAGGATTATGCTACTTATTTTGTGAAATGGATACAGGCATTTAAAGCCGAAGGCATTGACATTTATGCAGTAACTCCGCAAAATGAACCTTTGAACCGTGGCAACTCCGCTTCGCTCTATATGGAATGGGAAGAACAAAGAGACTTCGTGAAAACAGCGCTCGGTCCTCAGATGAAAGCTGCCGGACTGTCTACCAAGATTTATGCTTTCGACCATAACTACAATTATGACAATATCGAATCGCAGAAGAACTATCCGGGCAAGATTTACGAAGATGCTGCTGCTTCTCAGTATCTGGCAGGTGCTGCTTACCATAACTATGGCGGCAACCGTGAAGAATTGCTGAATATACATCAGGCATATCCTGAGAAAGAACTTCTGTTTACAGAAACTTCTATCGGCACATGGAACAGCGGACGTGACTTGTCGAAGCGTCTGATGGAAGATATGGAAGAGGTAGCATTGGGAACAATCAATAATTGGTGTAAGGGCGTAATTGTCTGGAATCTGATGCTCGATAACGACCGTGGTCCGAATCGTGAAGGTGGTTGTCAGACTTGCTATGGTGCGGTAGATATCAATAACAGTGATTATAAGACAATCATACGTAACTCTCACTACTATATCATTGCTCATCTTTCAAGTGTTGTGAAGCCGGGAGCTGTGCGTATCGCCACTACCGGTTATACGGACAACGGTATTACCTGTTCTGCTTTCGAAAATACGGACGGAACGTATGCCTTTGTTCTGATAAACAACAATGAGAAGTCGAAGAAGATAACTGTCAGCGACGGCCAACGTCATTTCGCTTATGACGTTCCCGGTAAATCAGTAACTTCATACCGTTGGGCAAAGTCAAAGTAAGAACCTTAAAAGTATAAAGACAATGAAAAAAAGTATCTATATAACATTGGCATTGGCGGGAATCTTATCCATGAATTCCTGTAATGATGACGAGTTCCTTCCCGGTAATCCGAGTATGGAGATCAAGGCGGAGAATGCGGATGCCCTTTTCGGCGACAGCCTTCCGTTTACGATCAAGGCTTCGGATGTAGACGTTCCTCTTTCTACTTTGAAAGCGCAGCTTTTCTATGGAGAAGAACAGGTATCTGAAACGGTGATCCGAACAAAGACAAGTGGAAGCGACTATACTGGAAAGATTTATATTCCTTATTATGCTAATATTCCTAACGGAAAGGCGACATTGAAGTATATCCTTCAGAATATTCACTTTACTACGACGGAACAGGAAACGGAACTTACGTTGGTACGCCCGGACTTTCCTTATCTGACCCTGGTAGATGAAGAAGGGCAGGAGTACCGGATGGACAGGCAATCGATGTATCATTATAGCGTATCGGGAGACTTTTCGCAGAAGATGAAAGTGTATATCAAAACTCCGAAAGTAGGGGAGCACGGCAACGAGCTAACTTTTGGCTGGGAAGACAATACGATTGCAGTAGGCTCTACTACGTCTATCCCGTTCTCCAATACAGAGCCGGGCAATTATACGATTCAGTTTAATACTTTCAACTATGAAGCGAGTCCGTTTGCCAAATTATTGTTGAACGGAAAAGAAATGGAACTGGTAGAAAACGATGTATATGCTGTTAAATTGTCGTTAAAGCAGAATGACATTCTGACGTTCGAAGGAGTGCCTGCTTATGATGAATGGTGGATTGATCCGGACTTCTTTGAAAAGCAGGAGGATGGAACACTGAAGTTCCTGCCGATTGACGGAAGCTATCAGATTACAGCAAACGGTAAGAGACAGTACTTCTCTGTCATAGCTTTAAAAGACGGTGAAGCAGCTAAATTGCAGGATGACGGAACAGGAGCTATCTGGGCTATCGGAAATGGAATTGGCAAGCCGTCGGTATCTTTGTACGAAGTGGGATGGACGCCGGAGAATGGTTTGTGTATGCCGCAACTTACGGCAAAGAAGTATCAGCTTACGTTTACTGCCGGTGTGACTATGAAAACAAGTGATATTGACTTTAAATTCTTCCACATAAACAAGTGGGATAATGGTGAATTTAAGGGAGATGCCATCTCTACTACAAGCGACCTTGTTGAAATAACAGAGTCGGGTAACTTGAAGTTGCAGGAAGGTCAGAAATTTGAGAGAGGTGGTGTTTATAAGTTTACGGTAGATGTAACGAAAGGTAATACCAAAGCAGTACTGACTGTAGAGAAAGTAGGACAGGTAGACTTGCCGCGACCGGACATTACAATCAATGGAATGAAGCTGGAAGAAGGCAGTTCCGATATGTATCAATTGCAGATGTCTTTGACGCAGAACCAGACACTCGAAATAGGTGGCATCGAAGATCTAAATGATTGGTATGTTGATCCGGATTATCTGGTGGAGACCGGAGATAATCACTTGAAGTTCTTGCCGGTTGCCGGTAGCTACAGGGTGATGGTAAATGCTACACGTAAATACTTTGCAGTAATACGTATGAATGGCAATAGTGAAGCCGGACTGGATGCTGACGGGCATGGTGCCGTATGGTTGTTGGGCTATGGTATGGGCTCTCCGTCTATTAAGGACGAATTTAACTGGGACTTTTCGACTGCTTATTGTGTGGCGGAAATCAGTCCGAAAGTTTATCAGTTTACTGGGAAGACTGGTGCTGAAGGCAGTACGGTTATTGGTGAACGCATACGATACGATTATATCAGTGTTAAATATCTGGGTGGAAAGTCTTGGGATCAGCAATTTCATCAAAAGAACCTGCAAATGGATCAGGCTACCCGGAACTTATTCAATGTTGATGAGGAAAATCTTGTATTGGCCTCTCCGTTGGAACAGGGAGTTACTTATGTGTTTACGTTAGATTTCACTCAGGGGATAGATAAAGGAATTCTTTCTGTTGTGAAGAAGTAAAAATACAGAAATCATTTATGAACATGAAATTTAAAGCAACGTTACTTGGCTTGTCTATAGCCGCCGTTTTACCGACTATGAATATGGCGCAGACACCAGTATATCTGGACACGAGCAAGCCTGTCGAAGAACGGGTGAAAGATGCGCTGAGCCGTATGACACTTGAAGAGAAGGTGAAGATGACTCATGCGCAGTCTAAATTTAGTTCACCGGGAGTCCCTCGTCTGGGGATTCCCGAAGTATGGGCAACCGATGGCCCTCACGGCATCCGTCCCGAAGTATTATGGGATGAGTGGGATCAGGCAGGATGGACAAACGATTCCTGTATAGCCTATCCTGCATTGACTTGCCTTTCTGCAACATGGAATCCCGAAATGTCTTATCTTTATGGGAAGAGCATTGGCGAAGAAGCCCGTTACCGGAAAAAAGATATTCTCCTGGGGCCCGGTGTCAACATCTACCGTACCCCGTTGAATGGGCGTAATTTTGAATATATGGGCGAAGATCCGTACCTGTCTTCCATAATGGTAGTTCCTTATATTAAGGGAGTACAGGAAAACGGTGTTGCTGCTTGTGTGAAGCATTACGCATTAAACAATCAGGAGTTCAACCGTCACACCACCAATGTTCATTTGAGCGACCGTGCTCTTTATGAGATTTATCTTCCGGCTTTCAAAGCGGCCGTTCAGGAAGGTGGTGCTTGGGCAATAATGGGAGCTTACAACCTTTATTCGTTTAGTGAAGATACCGACTCCGGTAAGCTCTATAAGACTCAGCATGCGTGCCATAATAAGCGATTGCTGCAAGATATTCTGCGTAAGGAATGGGGCTTTGATGGTGTCGTCGTTTCAGATTGGGGCGGAGTACATGATACTTTCCAGGCCATTTCGAATGGTCTGGACATGGAGTTCGGTTCATGGACAAACGGACTTTCTGCCGGGACAAGGAATGCTTATGACAATTACTATTTGGCACATCCTTACCTGAAACTGATCCAGGACGGAACAGTCGGAACCAAAGAACTGGACGAAAAGGTGAGTAATATCCTCCGTCTGATCTTCCGCACTTCGATGAACCCGTATAAACCTTTCGGTTCTCTGGCTTCGCCCGAGCATGGACAAGCCGGACGAAAAATCGGTGAAGAAGGAATTGTACTGTTACAGAATAAGGATAATGTATTGCCTATTGACTTGAAGAAAGCCAGGAAGATTGCTGTTATCGGTGAAAACGCCATTAAGATGATGACTGTAGGGGGTGGTAGTTCTTCTCTGAAAGTGAAATATGAGATATCTCCTTTGGACGGCTTGAAGAACCGCGTAGGTTCACAGGCGGAAGTTTTGTATGCCCGTGGATACGTTGGTGACCCGACAGGGGAATATAATGGAGTACAGACCGGACAGGATTTGAAAGACGACCGTTCGGAGGATGAACTTCTTGCTGAGGCTGTAGAAGTGTCTAAAGATGCGGATTACGTAATTTTCTTCGGTGGACTGAACAAGAGCAATCATCAGGATTGCGAAGATTCGGACCGTGCATCCCTTGGATTGCCGTATGCGCAGGACAGGGTGATTGGCGAGTTGGCAAAAGTAAATAAGAACTTGATTGTCGTAAACATCTCCGGTAATGCGGTTGCCATGCCTTGGGTAAATGAAGTGCCCGCTATTGTTCAGGGTTGGTTCTTAGGTTCGGAAGCCGGAACAGCTCTTGCTTCGGTACTGCTAGGAGATGCTAATCCGTCGGGGAAACTTCCTTTTACTTTTCCTGCAAGACTGGAAGACGTAGGCGCACATAAACTGGGTGAATATCCGGGGAATAAAGAAGAGCTGGCACACTCCAAGAACAATGGTGATACCATAAACGAAATCTATCGTGAAGATATTTTTGTTGGCTATCGCTGGGCAGACAAAGAAAAGATCAAACCGCTTTTCCCGTTCGGACACGGATTGAGCTATACTACTTTCGCTTACGGGAAACCTTCGGCTGACAAAAAGGTGATGACTGCCGATGATACCATCTCTTTCACGATCAACGTAAAGAATACAGGTACTCGTGAAGGTCAGGAAGTTATCCAGCTTTATGTCAGCGATAAGAAATCCTCTCTGCCTCGTCCGGTCAAGGAACTGAAAGGCTTCAAGAAAGTAAAACTGGCTCCGGGTGAGGAGAAGGCTGTAACGCTGACGATTGATAAAAAAGCCCTGAGCTTCTTCGATGATGTCAAACACGAATGGATGACAGAACCGGGTAAGTTTGAAGCAGTCATCGGAACATCATCCAGAGACATTAAAGGAATTGTACCATTTGAGTTGAGATAGGTATCCGTTTGGTAAAACTGGGGTCCTCCCCCGGTAAAACAGATTGCTGGGAGAATGTTGTTATCTTATAAAAGAGAGAGTCACAACATTCTCCTTTTTCTTTGAAACGAGTTTGGCTTGTGATTAGAAATAAGGCTTATACCTTGCATTTTACTGTGGTATATGCAATTTAGAATGAATTTCTTTTTCCTATTCTGATTTATATCCTATCTTTGTAGTGCTCTTTTTTCAAAATCACACAAGGCTGGAAACCTGCCTTGTAATTGTGGCAGGCATTTTTATGCCTGTCCGGTTCATTCTATATGGGCGGTTTCGCACCCCCATGTAGAGTGTTAATGCACCTGCTGCCTTGTGTGAACGAGAAAAGAGCAATGGGACAGGCGGAACCGCTTCTTTTATTATCTAAAACCACCTTTCTGTTTAGTCCCGTTGAACTTAATTTATTCACCATTTAATTTAAATTCTTATGAAGGAGGTTTTAAACAACCAGCAGATTGTTTGTCCGGGGGACGCAACACAATTCATGCATGCCATTTTTTCTTCTGATCATGAAATGATGACCTTTTATCTTACGCTCAATCGTTTTATAAATCCAGCCAGTTATTTGGTGGAACGCTCGGATCGGCAAAGACTGGAAGATTTAGAGAATGTTCTTTTTGGTAATGTAGCAGCCTTCGAGGCAGTCCATCATTTTAAGAAAATTAGTGTAAAAGATGTGATTAAAGGATTTGGTATGCATATGATGAATATGCAGGTTTCAAATGCCAATCGTATGCAAAGTGCCAATATAATGGGCTCTTTTATAGATTGTATTATCGATACTACTAAAAATAGTTGGCAATATAAACAGATGTACCGGGTCAATCATTTACATCTTGAGAATGTCAGATATTTGCTGAATCGACTGAATGAAGAGTAATCTGTTGAAGGAAATAATAGTGACCTGATGATTATAATTTGTCTCTTTCTACAGAGTTAAAAACGTTATTCTTATTGTCACTTGTCACTTTTCAGACTTAATGTGCTGCAATTTAGCGTGATAAGGGTGATAATAGGTGGTGATAATAGGGTGATAATAGAGAAAAATCGCTTTTCTATTGTCACCTTCATAAGAGATTCTGCCTTCCTGATTCAGGTAAGACGGTTCATTTAATGGTCTGTGCTACGTTTGTTAAGCTGTTTTCAACGTTAGATTAATGTATTACGGTCGTTACATTTCTTCGTTTCACGTCTGTAATCCCATGAGTTCATGTACGTGAACCGATGGGATCACGTACGCAGTCCCAACGGTTTACGTACGTGGAACGAAAACAGGAAGCGGACAAAAGATATTAATCAAGGCTTGTCCGCCTGTTAACCTTACCGGGATATATGATAAGATACGTAGTGTCAGGACGTTTGATGTCTTTGTCTGGCTATTATAATGTTATTTACTTGTTAATACCAACAAACTCTCCGGTCCCATATTGAAAAGCAGGTCAATAATACTCAGATTAGGGAGAAAACCGAGTTTGGAATCAAAGACTTGGTAATAGGGATGCGGAATAAATTCCGGGTCGGCTATCCGGAAATCTTTCTTAGGATGAATAATCTCGCGGAAATCTGTTTCTTCTGCTGCAAATTCCGTTTTATATTCTGAAGTTCGTTCAATGCAAGGTTGAATGTCTATCAACTTACAGACCAGCTGGCAGATTTCTTCGTTGAAATCGGCTAAAAACTCGTATTTCTTCTCATAGAAAGGTCGGAAGTCGTCTTTATAATATTCAAAGTAAGGAGTGCTGTTGTAGGCTGATTCGATAGCATTCCAATGCAGATGGCGCCAGTTACCGTGATCGGAAATACGTATATCCTTCATCGGACATTTCAGCGTATCCGGTTTGACGGTTGGAATGGAGAGTGCCAGTTCGCCGTCAGGTCCGGCAATCGTACAACGGTTGCGATAGGTTTGCTTTATATAATGATCGTGTTGTTCGACATATATTTTATCATATTCCAATAGTTTGGTATAATATTCTACTGGAGCAAGGTAGGCAGATGATAAATAAGCTATTCTCATTATTTTATGTACAGATGTTATGTTGAAAACTATGCATGTGAATTATTTTACAGACTGAAAGAAGCGATTCCATCGGTATCCGTCAAAGATTCCCGTTCCTTTTTCTTTAGAGAACCAGATCAACGATGCTTTCCCGATGATATGGTCTTGCGGAACGAATCCGAACAGACGTGAATCGGACAGATTGACACTATTGTTGGAAGCCATCCAGTAGTAATCTTTGGTAAAAAAACAATGCTGTGTGGGTTTTCCGTCGATATAAAGCGTATCATTCTTTATTTCCGCCTGTTTGCCTTCGTGCATCACGAGGGTATTTCGCAGCAATGTGATATTCCACGGATATACTCGTAGTGCTTTCCCTTTGCCGGGAACGATGAGCGGTTTAAGCTCTTTTTCGCTCTTTTCCGTCAAAGGCTGAATCCAGTTCTGATCGCTGATCGCTTGTTCCAGTAAGTAATATTCATAGCGGCTGAAACTGCGGACATGAGTACTGTCATTACTTCCCATCAGTCCGTCGTTGGTGATGGAAAGGGTTTGCATAAGCGAAGTGATCAACTGCTCTTTGGCAGCGGGATAGGTGTAGAGCCTTTTCTTGTCCGGATTGAGTTGCGCTTCGGGAGAGGATACGGAGAAAAGGGAATCGACAAGCAGGGTATCACCGGGAGTACCGATACAACGGCTGATATAGATTTCTCTTCGGTCAATAGTCGGTTGCCCGATAGCGGTGGGATTATTAAAGACTACAACATCTTGTTGCCGGACAGATCGCTCGCACCAACGGTGATATGAGAACAGTGACATCAGCGGAACCCGCAGGCCGTAGCTCCATTTGTTGACCAGAATACGTTCACCCTGAAAAAGTGAATTCTCCATACCGGTGGAAGGGATAAGGCAGGATGTAAAAGCGAATCCCCGGAGCAGAAGCACGACGGCTATTGCTCCGGCGAATGCGAATATCCATTTGAATTTACGAATGTTCATCAATTTCTATCACCTTATCACTCTATCATGTCTGTATACTTATTAGTCTACCCACTTGAAGAGGCGGTTCCAACGGATTTTACCATCAAACCATCCGCGGTCTTTGTCAAGTGACAGCCATACAACGATAGGTTTACCTACTACATGGTCTTCAGGAACGAATCCCCAATAGCGGGAGTCCGCAGAATTGTGGCGGTTGTCGCCCATCATCCAGTAATAGTCCATCTTAAAGGTATATTGATCGGTTTTCTCGCCGTTGATATAAATACCGTCCGGCTTGATTTCCAGCTTATTTCCTTCGTAAGCGACAATACAACGTTCGTAGATAGGCAGGTTGTCTTCAGTCAGAGTGATAGTAGCACCTTTGGCGGGAATCCAGATCGGACCGTAGTTGTTACGGTTCCATTTGGTATGTAAGTTGAGCGGGTACATCTGTCCGGCATACTCTTCCGGTTCCATGACGATCTTGCTGATGAGCTTTTTGTTGCCGGACAATGTTTCGTACATTTTCTTCGTCAGCGGAAGATGATAAATAGGAGCCATCTTTCCTTGTGCATTCCGATTGTCCAGTCCGATCTGTCTGAAGGTTTCTTCCCATGAAGAATCATCATACAATGTCTGGTCTGCCTTGCTGATGCCTAATTCACGGAACATATCTTCCGTGATATACGGGCCTGTGGTCTGTACGAAGTAGTTGAACTGCAGATTTTCGGGATTCTCGATAGCCTTGCCGTCAATCATGACCTGACCGTCTACGATCTGCAGCGTATCTCCGGGCAGACCGACACAGCGTTTTACATAGTTTTCACGGCGGTCTACCGGACGATAAACGACCTCTCCGTAAACACGCGGATTCGATAGAATTTGCTGGCGACCGGCATTATAATACAAATCGTAAACAGCACGTTGCTGCTGGCGTGTCAGACTGTCCATCTCTATCTGCTTGGGATACAGGCGCTGACCTTCACCGTAAGCTATAGAGTAGAAATCTGTTTGCTGATTGTTGAGCGCTACCGTATCACCGGCAGGAAAGTTGAAGACAACAATGTCATTGAGTTTCACTTTTCCGAACCCGGGAACTCTTTTATATTTCCACTGAGGCCATTCGATATATGATTTGGTATTTAAAATAGGCAACGTATGTTGCGCCAACGGCATGGAAAGCGGCGTATTCGGCACACGTGGCCCGTAACTCATCTTGCTGACGTACAGGAAGTCGCCTACCAGCAATGACTTTTCCAAAGACGAGGAAGGAATCTGATAGTTTTGGAAAATGTAGATATTGACAAAGTAGACAGCAACCAATGCAAAGACAATAGCATCTACCCAGCTCATAACATTACGAACGGTAGGATTCTTCGATTTCTTCCAGAATGACCAGGGTATTTTCTTGGTGATATAAATATCGAAGATGAAAGGAACGACAATCAGCCCCCACCAACTGCGTACCCAGATGAGGAAGGCGAGATAAAGGAGAATAGCAATGGTGCATTTGATCCATTGTGTGCGTGTGGCTTGTCTCATAATCTATATTCGTTTGATAGTGGCTTTGAAGCCTTATTCGTTTAAGAATGGGAATAAATCACTCATGCCCAGATATCCCTCATGTTGGGCCGTGTATTCGGCAGCAAGGATGGCTCCCAATACAAAGCCGCCGCGATTCTTGGCATCGTGCGTGATGGAAATGCTGTCTACTTCTGACTCGTAGCGGATGGTATGGATGCCGAAAACCTCTCCTTCACGGATCGAGTCGATAGGAAACTCGTTGGAAGCGCAGGCGTCGGTGCCGCTGACGGTACCGTCCGGTGCAAGGAGCGTTCCTTTTACCCATTTGTCTTTGCGGTCCATGTTTTCCAGTATACCTTCAGCCAGTGTGATGGCAGTGCCGCTGGGTGCATCCAGTTTATGGATATGATGAGTCTCGCTCATGGTGACGTCATAACCGGGGAATTGATTCATTATTTTTGCCAGATACTTGTTGACAGATGAGAAGATGGCTACTCCAAGACTGAAGTTGGACGACCAGAAAAGGGTTTTTCCTCCTTCGGTACATAGCTTTTTGATTTCTTCGCCATGTTCCGCCATCCATCCTGTACTGCCTGATACTAATTTGACTCCGGCTTTGAAAGCTTTCATATAATTGCTGTAGGCTACCATCGGATTGGTGAACTCAATGGCTACGTCGGCGGACTTGAATGCTTCCGACTCAAAGTCTTCCTGATTATCAACATCAATAATGCAGACAATTTCGTGTCCGCGACTAAGGGCTGCCTTTTCAAGTTCCTTGCCCATTTTTCCATAACCGATCAACGCTATTTTCATTGTTTTCTGACTTATATTCAAAATAATAGTCGCAAAGATAAGATTTTTATTACATTTGCAGTGCACATTAACTTTCTGTTAACATGGAACACCTTCTCCACTATGTGTGGAAACATAAATTATTCCCTCTCAAAATACTGCAAACCACCAAAGGCTTACTGGTAGAAATTATCGATTCCGGACTGCAGAACCCTGATGCCGGTCCCGACTTCTTTAATGCGAAGCTGAAGATAGACGGTACATTGTGGGTGGGAAATATAGAGATACATACTCATTCTTCAGACTGGTACCGTCACGGTCACGACCATGATAAAGCATACGATTCTGTGATTCTGCATGTGGTGGCCGAGGCAGATGCCGAAGTAACCCGTTCCAACGGTGAGCAAATCCCCCAACTGCTATTGACCTGTCCCGAGAATGTACAAACCCATTATCATGAACTCTGCATTGCCGACCAATATCCTGCCTGCTACTCCATCATAGGGTCCTTATCCAAATTAACGATTCACTCCTGGCTGACGGCTCTTCAGACCGAACGACTGGAGCAAAAAGCAAGGCAAATTGCCGATCGGCTGGAACGATGTGACCGTCATTGGGAAGATGCCTTCTTTATCACTCTTGCCCGTAATTTCGGTTTCGGCTTGAATGGCGAGGCTTTTGAGACGTGGGCAGGACTGCTTCCATTTCGGGCGATAGACAAGCATCGGAATGATCTGTTTCAGATAGAGGCTTTTTTCTTCGGGCAGGCCGGTTTGCTGGAGGAGGCGTTTTTAAAGAAGGAGCAGGAAGATGAGTATAGTCTCCGGCTTCGTAAAGAATTTCGCTATCTGCAACGGAAGTTTGAAATAACTCAGGTGATGGATGCCGGTTTATGGCGTTTTTTGAGGCTTCGTCCGGAAAACTTCCCCCATATCCGGTTAGCACAGTTGGCCTACTTGTATCAGAAAGTTGATAAGCTCTTTTCGCAGATGATGGAGGCAGAAACCTTGCCGGAAGTGCGTCAATTACTGTCTACTCATGCTTCTGCTTATTGGGACAGTCATTATATATTCGGCCGTCCTTCTTCGCAAAAAGAGAAATCAATGGGAGAGAAGTCACAGGACTTGATTGTGATTAATACCGTTGTTCCTTTCTTATATGCTTATGGCCTGCATAGAACCGACGAGCGGATGTGCGATCGTGCCGGACGTTTTCTGGAAGAGTTGAAAGCGGAGAATAACCATATTATCCGCTCGTGGAGAGATGCCGGGCTACCGGTCGGTTCGGCGGCAGATAGCCAGGCATTGATACAGCTCCGCAAAGAGTATTGTGATAAACGGAAATGTCTCTTTTGCCGTTTCGGATACGAGTATTTGCGGAAGAAATGAGTCGTTTATTTCTCTAATAACTTATAGACTGCATTAAGAAGGTCATTTTCCCTGTTGGGCCTGGGGGCGTCACGGTCTACGATGTTTCCTTCCTTGTCTATCAATATATAGGTGGGGAAGGAGCGGACCTGCAGAAACTTCTCAATAGCACTTTGCTGCTCATCGGGCAGGTTATAGTGGACGGCAATTTTGCCGGTCAGTCCATATTCCTTGATAATGTTTTTCCACGATTTGTCCGAGGAATGGTTGCAGAGATACAAGAATATCACGTCTTTTCCCTCAAACAGCTTCTTGGCACTTCCTGCATATTGCATCATGTCCTTGCACGGACCGCACCAGGTGCCCCATACATCCAGATAAACCACTTTCCCTTTATAAGGCTCGATGATTTTGCGGAATAATTGTTCTCCGTCTGTGATCTCTGCCAGAGGTTCGTTAGGCATCAGGCTTTCGGGATATTCGATGGCCTTATGGGATATTTCTTCGTATATCCCTTGTTGGTTTAATACATAAGCCTGTAGGGAAGGATTAGAAACTTCTGCTTTGAATTTACTGATGAGGCTGTCCGGCAATTCTTTGTGAGTCTGCTGCAACATCTCATAATAGCAATTTGCCTTTAGTATCTCCTTTAATTTTTCGTCCATTTGCAGGGAGTCAATGATAGCAAGGGTACGATTGATGGAATTAGCGAGCAAGTTTCCCATCATATAGTCATTGAAAATTTCGTCTCTGCCTACGAGGCTCTGTATTGTTTTGATGCTCGGTTCCATCTTTTTGTTGTAGGCAGCCATTGTCAGCGAGTCAGCAGTATTCGCAGCTTTCATTTTTTCAATTTCTTTTTCGAAGTTACTGAAGGCGTGTAATGCGTCTTTTTCTTCTTGTGATAGCTGAATCTTTCCGTCCCTTTCAAATTTAAGATAGAGCATTTCCATCTTTTGAGGAGTTACGGTCAATCTGTTTGAAGAAGCGGGAGCAATGTCCGTTATGTATCCGACGTAATCCCGCAGGAAAGAACCATAATCTCTGAGAAGCGTATAAGGCTCTACCGGACGGGGATATAGTGCCGAGTCTACATAACTCATAAATTCCGGTTGCAGATGCTCCTGCTTGTTACGGTCTACCGAAAAGCGGCGTTGCATCAGGTCGCGTGCAGCGTTGTAGCGGATTTCCTGTTCTGTGTAATAGCGGAATTTGTGCGAGAGAAGCGGATGATCATTGAGCATCTTTGCGCGATATTCTGATTTATGACGGATGATATCCTGCGTCTTTTGCAAATATTCCATATTATCCATTTTTTCTCCTTCGTCGTAGCCGATATATTCACTGAGTCCTTCGTGGGCCAGCAGTTCGTTGAGGATACGTGCCTTTTCTCCCATTACTAATTTCTTTTTGTCAGCGAAGTCCACATAGAGGAAATAGGTCTCTCCCGGCTCTACGGATGTCCAGATAGTGGTACGTCCCCAATCGATGAACACGTTGTGGCTGTTCAATACAGGGAAACGGAGGGTAAATCTTCCCAGTGAGTCGATGGCGGTGGTATATTTTTCTTCTCTATCGGTGATCATGTCCGGCACAGCAACCTCGAAAGGACGTGTCGAAGGCAGGTTACGCAGGTATCCGATGAGAGTCACGCTATCCGTTTGATAACCATTGTCTACGAAAGGAGTGGTGTCAGCTACCGGATAATCGGGCAGATACTTGTCGTTACAAAGAACATATGTCTGTGCCTTTTCTTTTCCGACAGACAGGGTGCAGGAAGTTTCATCTTTACGAGTTAAACGTACTTTCAGTTGTTCCGTTCCATTTTTTAGGATGATGGTGGTTCGATTCTTTTGGATGTTTATCGACTCATAATCCCAAAATTGACATTGGTAGACAGCAAAGTCTTCGAAGAATCCGATGCGCCAGTCCCCGGTCGCTTGATTTATCCAACATCCGGCGAAAGCATATATTTCAGGGCGTGAGGCGATGGGAGAGACTTTTTCATTTTGCAGTTCAGCGGCTACGTTCATTGTTTTCGGCAGGGGGAAGCTGAGGTAAAGCAGTTTGTACGCTTCTCCGTTTTTGACGAGCAGGCGATATTCTTTATTGAGAAAATATCCGGCCGATAAGATATCCCATGTTTTTCCGTCATAGAGCAGTTTTCCGTCACGGGTGAATTCGTAGATTACTTTTCCGGATAATCCTTTCACCCATTTCTGATAAATACGGTCGGGCAATGTAAGGGGAGTGAGCGGTTCCGTGTGGTCGGGGACTTGCTTGCGGATACAGTTCTTCGGCTCTTTCCAGCCTTTGTACCAGATGGTGGCAGCGTCATTACCGGTAGGTGTGATACGGAATTCCGTCGTATCTCCTTTCTGATTGCGTAAATGGAAGAAGTAGCTGCCGTCAGCTTCCTGTTTTATCTGTTCGGCATAGAAAACGACGTAATAGTTCTCTACGAAATTCTCTCCGATGAGCGGACCGTTCCAGTCAGATACATTGTCTGCTTTAAATTGCCAGTAGCCTCGCAAAGGTTCGGGAATTGTCTGATAAGTGCCGGATTGGGCGAAAGCGATAGTCTGTGTGCTGCATAAAAGCAAAAGACCTATCAGGAGAAAACAGTGGGGGTGTCTCATAGGTGTGTTTTTATTTAAGTTAGTATTTCGATTTATGACAAAGGTATTTTAATACCGGAATAATGAGGTGTGGTAAGTATATTATTTATAGTAGTTTAACTATTTTCTTCCCGATTCGTATCAAGATATTGAACTTGTCATTATCTTTGCAGTGTTATTTTAAACTCTTAATTTATATCGTGTTATGAGAGCTAAGAAGTTTGCATGCTGTTTGATGGTCATGTCATTGCTGGCAGGTATTTCATTTATTTCCTGTGGCAATAGCTCCAGGGCGAAAGTAGAAAGTGAAGCAGCACAGACAAGAGAAGATTTCAAGTCGTTTCTGGATAAGTTTACTTCCAGCGCGGCGTTTCAGTATACTCGTGTCAAGTTTCCGTTGAAAACGCCGGTTACTTTATTGGCGGATGACGGGGAAACTGAGAAAACGTTCCCTTTTACGAAGGAAAAGTGGCCGTTGCTGGACAGTGAAACGCTGAAAGAAGAACGTATCACTCAGGAAGAGGGCGGCATTTATGTATCTAAGTTTACGCTGAACGAACCGGCACATAAGGTATTTGAGGCGGGATACGAAGAATCGGAGATCGACTTACGTGTGGAGTTCGAATTGCTGCCCGATGGAAAATGGTATGTAGTAGATTGTTATACCGGCTGGTATGGATATGATTTGCCGATTGCAGAGCTGAAACAAACCATTCAGCACGTGCAGGAAGAGAATGCGGCTTTTAAAGAACTTCACCCTTAAAAGCAGGACCGGCAGAGAGCATATCGGTCATTATCTATAAGATATAGCACATAATTTGAACTATTTTGTACGATTTGAACCCCTCTTTCCAACAAAAGAGGGGTTTCTTTGCATTCGGGAGATGAACAGGTGATCTTCTCTGTAAATACCGGCTAATGATAAACCGATTTACCATCGGACCTAAAACAATATATTCTATGATAAAGCAATCTTTTACTCTGTCAGTGACGATGCTGATATTGTCTTTTCTCTGTCCGGCATTCCTCAATGCGCAGATAGTTACGGACGAGCGGATGTTCTCTTTTGAAGAACCGCAGTTGCCTGCCTGTATAACCGGTGTTCAGTCTCAGTTGGGCATATCCGGTGCACATTATAAAGACGGGAAACATTCGTTGGAATGGACCTTCGAACCGAACGGGAAACTGGAACTCCGGAAAGACCTGAAGTTTGAAAAGAAGGACCCGACAGGGAAAGACCTGTATCTTTCCGCTTTCATCGTATGGATATACAATGAGCAGCCTCAGGACGCTGCTATCGAGTTTGAATTTCTGAAAGACGGCCGTAAGTGCGCTTCTTTTCCTTTCGGCATCAATTTCAAAGGCTGGCGTGCGGCATGGGTCTGCTATGAACGCGATATGCAAGGCACGCCGGAAGAAGGAATGAACGAGCTCCGCATCGTGGCTCCCAATGCAAAAGGACGCCTTTTCATCGATCATCTGATCACTGCGACGAAGGTAGACGCCCGTCAGCAGACAGCCGATCTGCAAGTCCCCTTTGTCAATGCCGGCACTACCAATCACTGGCTGGTACTCTACAAACACTCCCTGCTGAAACCGGACATCGAACTGACTCCCGTAAGCGACACGCAGCGGCAGGAAATGAAACTGCTGGAAAAGCGTTTCCGTGACATGATCTATACCAAAGGGAAGGTGACGGAAAAAGAAGCCGAAACCATCTGTAAGAAATACGACCTCTATCAGATAACCTATAAGGACGGGCAAGTGTCCGGAGTGCCCGTTTTCATGGTGCGTGCTTCCGAAGCCTACGAACGGATGATTCCGGACTGGGACAAGGATATGCTGACCAAGATGGGAATAGAGATGCGTGCCTATTTTGACTTGATGAAACGGATTGCCGTGGCTTACAATAACAGTGAGGCAGGATCACCGATCCGCGAGGAGATGAGGCGGAAATTTCTTGCGATGTACGACCATATCACCGATCAGGGAGTGGCTTATGGTAGTTGCTGGGGCAATATTCATCATTACGGATATAGCGTGCGCGGACTTTATCCGGCTTATTTCCTGATGAAAGATGTATTGCGGGAAGAAGGAAAACTGCTAGAAGCGGAGCGGACATTGCGCTGGTATGCCATCACCAACGAGGTATATCCCAAACCGGAAGGCAACGGAATCGACATGGATTCTTTCAATACACAAACCACCGGGCGTATCGCAAGCATTCTGATGATGGAAGACACGCCGGAGAAACTGCAATACTTGAAATCCTTCTCCCGATGGATTGACTACGGCTGCCGTCCTGCACTGGGATTGGCCGGTTCTTTCAAAGTGGACGGAGGGGCTTTCCATCACCGTAATAACTACCCTGCCTATGCCGTTGGAGGACTGGACGGGGCAACGAATATGATTTACCTTTTCAGTCGGACAAGCCTTGCCGTTTCCGAATTGGCACACCGGACAGTCAAAGATGTCCTGCTTGCCATGCGTTTCTACTGCAATAAACTGAACTTTCCCTTGTCTATGTCCGGGCGCCATCCCGATGGAAAGGGGAAATTAGTTCCCATGCACTATGCGATGATGGCAATTGCCGGAACTCCCGATGGAAAGGGCGATTTTGATAAAGAGATGGCATCCGCCTACCTGCGTCTCGTATCTTCCGATTCCTCTTCTGCGGAACAGGCACCGGAATATATGCCGAAAGTTTCGAACGCTCAGGAGCGTAAGATTGCCAAACGACTGGTAGAGAACGGTTTTCGTGCCGAACCCGATCCGCAGGGCAATCTCTCGCTAGGCTATGGCTGTGTATCTGTGCAACGGCGTGAAAACTGGTCGGCTGTGGCACGCGGACATTCACGCTACCTTTGGGCTGCCGAGCATTATCTGGGACACAACCTCTATGGACGCTATCTGGCACATGGAAGTCTCCAGATACTGACAGCACCTCCGGGACAGACAGTGACTCCCGCCACCAGCGGATGGCAGCAGGAAGGTTTCGACTGGAACCGCATTCCGGGAGTGACTTCCATCCATCTCCCGCTGGACCTGCTCAAAGCCAACGTGCTGAATGTAGATACATTCTCCGGAATGGAAGAGATGCTTTATTCGGATGAAGCCTTTGCCGGCGGCCTGTCACAAGGAAAGATGAATGGCAACTTCGGAATGAAACTGCACGAACACGATAAGTATAACGGAACACATCGTGCGCGAAAATCCTACCATTTCATCGATGGAATGATCGTTTGTCTGGGCTCGGATATCGAGAATGCAAACACGGATTATCCAACGGAAACGACCATCTTCCAACTGGTGGTGACAGATAAAGCGGCACATGACTATTGGAAGAATAATGCGGGTGAAGGAAAAGTATGGATGGATCATCTGGGTACCGGATATTATGTGCCGGTTGCTGCAAGATTCGAGAAAAACTTTCCGCAATACTCCCGTATGCAGGATACAGGCAAAGAAACGAAAGGAGACTGGGTATCATTGATTATCGACCATGGGAAAGCACCGAAAGCGGGAAGCTACGAATATGCCATTCTGCCGGGAACCGACTGGAAGACGATGACTGCCTTTGCAAAGAAACCTGCCTACAGCGTATTACAGCAAGACCGGAATGCACATATCCTTGAATCGCCTTCGGACAGGATAACTTCTTATGTGCTTTTTGAAACTCCCCAGTCACTGCTTCCCGGTGGATTATTGCAGCGTACGGATACGTCCTGCTTAGTGATGGTCCGTAAGGAATCTGCTGATAAAGTATTATTGACTGTAGCTCAACCGGATTTGGCATTGTATCGTGGTCCGAGTGATGAGGCTTTCGATAAAGACGGAAAACGTATGGAGCGCAGCATCTATTCCCGCCCGTGGATTGACAATGAAAGCGGTGAGATTCCTGTGACGGTGACTCTGAAAGGCAGGTGGAAGGTAGTGGAGACCCCTTACTGCAAGGTGGTATCCGAGGATAAAAAACAAACGGTGCTTCGCTTCCTCTGTAAGGATGGAGCCAGCTATGAGGTAGAACTGGAGAAATAATCTTTTGTTCTGTGGCATGCTATCTGAATAATCAGATCCCCCAAGAGCATTTACGGCCAAAGGAATCGGCTGTAATAGCAGCAATGAAAGCTGAGGAGCCTACATATCGGTCAGGCTCTCCACAGTGATTTGATAGCCGTTTTGCTCTCATGCTCTAACAAATGGTCTGTATCCTTTTATTCATCGTGGTTTTCGGTGTGGTAGCAACTGTGGTGGCAGGTATGAGGGCAAACGGTTGCTCTCACTCTGCCTCATCCTGATCTGTCTCATTTCTACAATGTTATCTTTTGACTTACAGGATGTTAATAGCTGATTTCTCAACTGTTAACGTTTGATCTCTCAGCCATTAATAATTGAGAAATCAGCTATTAATGACTGAGAGATCATCCATTATTGACTAATAAATGATTTAATGCTTCCTAAAAGAACAGGTCAACTGAAACAACTGATACGGTTGAGTTAATCGGATCGGGCGGTCAAATCATCCTAATCGAGTATTTCTCCTGATTGTTTCACGCCTTGAAACTTTTTGAAACAAATTGCGACTGACAAATAAGTCAATAGTATCATTAATTCCCCTCCCTTCGGGAAGGAGGGGTGGCTGAAAGCCGGGGTGGTAGGTAAAATAAGGTTATCTCTAATTGATTATGAATGAAAGAATCGTGTATTCACCTACCACCTCCCCCTGCGGGTACTCCTCCTTCCCGAAGGAGGAGATTTAAGATACCACCGACTTTTTAGTCGGCCTTAAAGTGATGTAGGAACTTAAATTCTGTTGAATGATCTTCTGCAAATTAGAACATGAACATAGCGACTGCTACAATACGGTTGTTGCTGACGGAGTGGGTGTCTATGATTTTACCATCCGATTTGTCCAGCTTGCCGTACCATGCCGAACTCAATGTATACTCAACTCCGAACTTCCAGTGAGGAACATTGTAGGTAAGTTCAGCTCCGGCAGTTACCAGTTTATCAAGGTTGGTTCCTGTGCCATAGAGTTGTTCAGAGACTAATTCGTCGCTTGTTCCTAAGTTTTTGGCGTATCCTACAAAGATTCCCGGTTTCCATTTCTGTCCGTAGACTACATTCAGCCAGGAACTGGAGAAGCGTATCGGAGTGTACTCCTGCTCTTTTGTCTTGTTGTCTATGTGCTTAATTCCAAATCCTCCCAAACCGGATGCTTGTGTCAGGTTGGAACCTAATACGCTCTTGGCGCCGATGAACCAATTTTTATTGGTATATTTTACATGAGCCTCATAAGAGAGGGTAGTGATACGTTCGTCTACTTTGTACGTATGTGGGATTGATATAGTACCATTGGTGGTCGGATCAAACGTCTTTTCTTCCCATGAAGATTGAGTACGTGGCTTTAATGAAATCATTTCGATGCCGGCACCCGCCAGAAATCCTCCGTTTTTGTAATCTGCTCCGACATAAATCTCAGGGATATTGCTCTTCTTTATGTATTCCTGACTTTTACCGGCAGGTCCTTGTGACAGATACTGAGACTGCCATACCAACGCTCCGGTCAACTGAAGGTGTTTATTGTTGAAGCGATAACGAATCTGCGGTGCACGGCTGAACGGCTGGAACGGTGCTCCTACGGAAAGATTAAGAATCTGAGGAGAAACATCACCGAACAACGGATGCCATGTCTGACCTACCAGTACAGCCGACTTTCCCCAGTCCAGGTTAAAGTATGCATGGCGCAGACGAATGGTGGAGTAAGAAGTTCCCGACCCGCGGAAGTCCACTTCCACTTTGGCGGATGTCTTGGCTGTTCCCAACTTCGGGCCTGCCACATCCAGTCCCAAACGGGAGTATAATGTATAGAAATTACTGTTCGATGTAGCGTTCAGGTCTTCACCATTGCCGTCGAGCACTTCATCTTTGGGATACATGTAGAACAATCCGTCTACAGTTTCCTCGTTGGCACGGCTGTTATAGTAGAAGTCCGTGCGAATCTGTCCGTAGAATTTGAATTTAAAATCCTTTAATTGTGCGAAACTACTTGATAGTGTCATCAAGCAGAGAGATAATAGAATGTATTTTTTCATAATGTGCTTGTTAATAAACGGGCGCAAAATTACATAAAATAACTGATTCTCAATCTACCGTTGATTAAAAAAGGCACTGACAGCCTGATAATATTTGCTGATATTCGTACTTTTATGAATCGCTTTCAGTACTTTTCTGTCGGTTTGGGGCGCCAGGTATTCCCAAAAGGTCTTCATTTTAGTCAGTAGCTGTCCCTCTCCTCCTTCCAATAGTACGTCGTAATTGTTGTACACGCTTTTGTGCATGGATTTCAGTCTATCCCTCATTTCATCGGGCGCGAGCGTACGGTTTTCTTTGTATTCCAGTGCTAAAGCCGGATTTGCCAGTAGTCCGCGTCCTATCATGATTCCCGCCAGTGAGGGGAATTGTGCGCTGATGCGTTGAATATCTTCCAAATTATGAATGTCTCCATTGTAAACAAGCGGAAGTCGGCAGACCTCCCGGAAAGCTGAAAATCCTTGCAAGTCAACTTCTCCTTTGTAACCTTGTTTGCCCAGACGGGGGTGCATGGTGATCTGGCGCAGAGGCAGGTCATTGAGTATGGGGGCGAGTGCCAGGCATTCATCCGGCTGTTCCCATCCCAGTCTCATTTTGACGGAAAAGCTGATTTGCGGATATCGGGTGACAATGCTGAGCAATGCTTTCACCTCTTCGGGATAAGGAAGGATGCCGGAGCCGTTATGACGTTTCGCCAGAAGCGGGAACGGACAGCCTAGGTTTATATCCACTTCCTGATATCCTTTTTCGATGAAAAGGGATAAAATCACTTCTGCTTTCTCTGCCGATGAGGCTATCAACTGAGGAATCAGGTGGGGCACTCCATTGTTCTCAGGTTCGATTCCCCGGACATCTCTGCGACGGAAGTTCCCTTTTTCCAATCGTACGAACGGAGTATAATAGGTGTCTACACCGCCGAAGAAGGCGTCATGTGCATTGCGATAAATTGCTTCGGTGTAACCTTGCAGCGGAGCAAAATGGATGGGTAGTGTATCTTGCATATCTTTTAATTTGCTATTCGTTATTTGTTATCTTTTCTCTAATAAAGCTTTTCCTTTTTCTGTCAGCCGATACTTCTGTTTCGGGCTTTTAGGCTGGTCAGGGAAAATTGGCTCTATAACTCCTGTTTCAACAGCAGGCTTTAAGTATTCTTTTGAAAAATAGCTACGGTTTTTCAATTCTAAAAGCTCCATCATTTCCTTAACGGAATAGGTGTTATATTCCATTATATTCAATAGGGACTGAACTTGTATGGTACTTATGTGGTGCTTATGTGGTACTTGCATGGTGCTTGTGTGGTTATTTGTCCCGTATCGGAAAACAAGTATCACAAAACCATTGGCCAACTTAAATTCCGGTTCCGGTAAATTGGCTTTTCGACATTCTTCTGTCATTAAGCTGATACCACGTCCCCAGTTTTCCAATAACTTGCGCTTATAGAGGACATTGGCAATTAAAGGATTCCGAGGTTCTGAACAATGTTCGGATTTCATCCTTTCCATATCCCAGCCATGAGGGAATGTTCCAGGATTTTCAATTTCCACACGGTCATCATAAATAGCTATTCCTACAGAGCCGCCTGGAGTCCGGAATTGTCTATGGCAAAGTGAATTGATAATCCCTTCTCGTATAGCTTTATAAGGAATCGTCAAATGTTCTTCCCGCTCCAAAGCTTCGGTTGTGCCCGACAAAGAAAGGTGCTTGAATATAAAGGTCATTGCTGAATCAAGCAATTGGAACAGATTACCTTGTACGCGCTGATTATCCATAAAGACCATTTTATCTGTTCCTTTGAAACGCGCCAGCCTTAAAAGACATTGCGGATATTCTATCAGTTCCCGGTTGGCAAACAGTACAGCGGCAGCATTGTTTAATACGCCATTCACCAGTAACCCAAATTTTTCTAGAATAATGGAGAGGTTGTTTCCTGTGTTCTCTGGCAAACGACCACATTCTATTCCGAGTCTGACCGTTTTCAGAATTTCATTTTCATCCATATCCTGCAAAGAGAGTTTAGGGTTTTCAAACAGTTCCCAACGATATTTTGCCTCGTCGCGAATTATCAGCAATTGATTATACACTGCTTGTGGCATGGCGGATGTTACACTTTCTACACGATAATAAGGACGACTTTTATAGCAAAATGGGCGGTTGTCTCTTGAATTTTCAACATGGAGTGCTATTATTTTCTTACTACTGTCTGGAAGGGGAATATAAAAGACGTGTACGTTTGCTGTTGGCTCTAATCTGTTGATAGCCTCCGCAATGCTCCTTTTGGTTACATCGGCAACCTCTTGCCCGATTATCTTGCCTTTGTCTGTAATGCCGAATAAGACCGTTCCGCCTTCTCCGTTAAGAAAAGCACAAAGCGTTTCCATGCCACGTTCCAATTGTCCGGTGGTTTCTTTAAATTCCACTTGTTCATTTTCAGTTTGGGCTATGAGTTCCTTTATATCTTCTATATCTTCAGGGTGGTCTGCTTTCATACTGCGTATATTATTGATTTACAAAAGTACTTAAAAAACTTCTTATTTCCTGTAGATATACGGAAAAGTAAAAGAGAGGAACCTCCCGGCCCCTCTCTTTTGGGTGTTAAATTGATTAAAGTCTGATTTTCATATACGTTTTTAACTGAAGGTTAGAAAAATCGTGCGGGTGATTGGTTGTTACTTAAGGGCGTTGAGCCATCCGGGTACATAGCCCAGACGTTCCCGCAATTGTGCCTCGTACAAAGATTCGGGGGATACCTTCATACCGGTACTTTCTTCGTATGTGACTTGTTGCTGCTCTTTACTGGGAAATTTCACATTCATACCATGTGTACCAACTACGATAGGCGGGAAAATCTTCCACCATGTATCGCTGTCGCTCCACCATGCGAAGTTAGAAGCGTGAGAGTCTGTTCCGGTCACATTCAGATTCCATAGGGTGAGGTCGCCCAAGTGATTGGGGACTTCATTTTCATCGCCTCCTGCGCGGTAGTATACAAGTCCGCCGCTGCAATTGTCTATCAGCGTGGCACGGGGTTGTGTGGCGTGGGATTCGAAACAGGCGTCATTGCCCCAGGTTACGTTCCATAATACGGTTCCTACACTTGGCTTCGATACGCCGCAGCCGTGGAACTGCCCTTGACAACTCTTTCCGTATACGTCATTTCCTGCGCTTTCATCGCGGACTTTGCCGATAAAGACGCGTGAAGAACCTTGCGAACGTACGGCTGAATGTCCGCGTTTTCCACTGATACGGATATCGTATGCCGAGCTGTTGGCAGATTCGGCAAAAGTAAGCGCTTCGCTGACACTCTCGAAGTGGACGTTGCGTACCCATGAATTGACTACACGTTGCAGCAGCAGCGGTTTGTAGGCTCCGTCGTATTGCCAGCCTACTTTAGCCTGTTCGGCGTGTCCTTCTCCGTGATGGGCGTAGCCGTCCAATGCGTTTCCTACGAAGCTCAGGTCTTCTATACCGACATTCTCCAGATATTTGTACGTGCGGATTTCCCATCCTTCCGTATCGTTATACTTGATGTCGATGTCGTGCATGATCGGTTCGTAGAAAGTGATCTTGCCGTTTGCGGCGGATTTCACCTGATGAAATTCGGTGATTTTTACTCCGTATAGGTCGTCGGAGCTTTGGTTGATGGAGATAGGGGCTTTTGCTATCGCCCAGTTCTCGTTGAGGGCAATCGGACCGATTTCCTTCTTTACCAGTTCCCTGTCTCCGCTGCGCAAGCGCAACTGTACCCACTGTCCGGAGGAGATTCCGGTGGTTCCACTGACTTTCACGGTAAAGTCTCCGCGCTTGGCATTCTCGGTTACGGAAGCGAGCTTGGGGGAGTTACCGGCATTGTTCGGACCGTTGGTGTGCTTGATTGCCAACAGTATAGGTGATGAACTGAGATTGCTGATACTTGTCGGCAGATTAGGCGTTTCCATGATCAGACGGGTCTTGTCGGGACCGTCGCCTTTGATCACAAAGTTACCGCCATAGATTTCAATGCCACTGCTGACATTGTTGTTTTTCGAGTCAACGGCGTCCTTCTGCTTGCTTTCGTCGCGGGTGTTGTCGTCGTCGTTGTGAAGAACGTAGTCGCCTGCGGGGAAATAGATTACAATCCTCGCGTTGGCGTTCAGCTTGTTGGTTCCGTTTACTCTTGTCATACCTTTCTCTTGCAGGATGCTGATCAGCGCTTCACGGGCGGTCATGTTCTTGGCGGTCATGCGCTCTTTTACGTTGATCACTTGGTATCCTAAAGAAAATGCGCCTTGCGGCGCACTTTCTCCATGATTATATCCGGCATACGAATAGTCGAGCAGCACATTGTCCTCTCCCTGCCTGAAGTGTTGCCAGGCTAAAGCCGAGTTGGCATCTATCTCCGTGGTCAGCAGTTTTACCGGAAGTTTCACTACCCGGCAGTAGCCTTCTTTCGAGAATATCTTGATGTAAATCTGTTCTTCGTATTCTTTCCCTTGCACGTTTGTTTTGGGGGCGGTGACGATCAGTTTGTTTTCCGTCAGTTTCACGCCCCATGTCTGGTTTTCGATGGTGGCTGTTTCCACGTTGGCTTGTTCTACAAGGAATTCCTGCTTTTGTCCCAGACCGAAAGTGGCTGTGCCTTCATACTTGATTGTCAGGTAGAAGTCTTTTCCGTAGATGGGGACTTTTACTTGGCTGTTGTCGGCACGGATGGTAAAGGTGATCTGCCCGGTCGCTTCGTCGATGGTCACGTTGCTGAACAGGGAACTTGCGTTGGCAACGGCTTGCGTTCCGTCGGCAATCTGGTTGTTGCCTAGTTTGTTCCAGGTGCTTCCGTTGTCAATAGAGACCAGCCAGAAACCGTTTGCATCTACTTTCAGTTTCGGGGTGACGCCTGCTGCTCCCGCTTCGGGGATGGCGCTTACCGGTTTGTCGTTAACGAGCAGTTCGGTGGTCATGTCGTTGATGGTATATGCCCAGTGACCTGACGCGTTGACGCTGAACAAGGGCATATCGTTCATGTCTACTTTGCCGCTGTATATGGTTACAGTTTCGCCGTTACTCAGTTCGATGGTATAGTTGTCCTGTTCATCCTTGCTATATCCCACCACCAGAATCTTACCTTCAACCATCTGCTGATAGTTGCTGATGTCCGAGTTCATCTGTTCTATGCTCGCTTCCAGATTGGCTACCCGTTCTTTCAGGTTGTCAATGTCGGAGCGCAGATCATCCCGTTCGTCGCACGAGTAAAGTGCGACGAGGAGGGTGATACATATGATTGATATTACTTTTTTCATACGTTAGTCGATATTAGTTGGTTGCACCGTATTCGGCATATTCTGCATTCGGAACGAAGATACCGTTGGCGAGGTCGAAGGTGCCGCCGTCGAACGGATTGGATGTTAATGCTTTCAGTTCTTCTGCTCCTTCAAACGGTAGTTTGCCTCCATAGAACATTTGCCAGTTATAGGTCATAGTTTTGTAAAGGAGGTTATCTGCGCAAATATCTCCTGTTGGGGATGTTATCTGAGGACGAATGATGACTACATTACCTGTTCCGTCTGTATTTGTCCAGAAGATATTATTTTTAATAGAGGTTTTCGCCAGATTGCCTATGTTTACGTAGCCACCGGTATTTGTTTCCAAGTTTATAAATGTATTGTTTTCTATGGTCAGATTGGCTATACCTGAAGCTGAACCATTGAATAAAACCAATTGATTTACTTTACCTGACGGACAATAGAATGTGTTGTTTCTAAAGATGACATTGCCATAATCCTGATTCTTATTACTGCTGGTATTGATAATAAACTGTTGTGTAACAGCTGTTATCTTGATTGTACTATTTTCCATGCTGAAATTGGCAATACTCCTTTTGTCGTTAGTAATGGCACTTACAGGTTTGCCATTGAGTGCAATCTGACATTGATCAAAAGCTACGTTAGCAAATGACTCGTCTGCATAAACAGTAAACAGATAATTAGTGAATCCTTCGGCTGCTTTAAATACAATGTTTTTACACAAGAAATGTCCAGTTTCGGTATTTTGTCTGAGTCTGATATAATTTCCTGTAATTGCCACTGTACTGATGTTTTGTGAATCATCTCCGATGAAAAGCAAATTAGCGGCATTTGTGGTGCTGTTATAGTTGACTGTAACTCCTCCTTTGATAAAATAGATGCCTGGAGTAGTGATTGTCTGATCAGTATCAATGTATGTTGCATTCTCGAATTTAGTGTTATTTACTTCAATTCCATTTACCGTAAATGTGGCTCCGCTATTATATAAAGCATAGTAGCTGTCAACTACTTGAATTGCCTTCACCTGAATCTTGGCAACCGCCCAACTGGCACCCTTATTAACCTGCACTGTTACGTCGGAACCGTTATCCGCCGTTGCACGTGTACTCATTGCGTTTGCCGGAGCTGTAATGCTCAATGTAGCTACATTGGTCGTTTCATCCGCTTCGCTCACAGTAGCCACCCATCCGGCAGGAGCAGTAACGATAATGTTTTCACCTTTCACTTTTACAGTCGTAGTGGCAGTCTTGCCATAGCCTATTTCCCAGTATCCGTTCTTCATTCCGGTTTCCGGTTCGGTGATTTCGCAAAGCAAGTCTTTTACGATAGGGATAGAGATGGCTTCCGTCTGTCCTTTCAGTTTGACAACGAAGAATTCCCCGGTTGAATCTACGTATACTTCCTCAAAGAAAGAGTCTGCACTGCTTCCTCCGGAACCATCGCTGACTGCGGATACCTTTTGACCGTCTGTGTCGAGTACGTCTTCCCAGCTGGTTCCGTTATCATAACTTACCTGCCAGAAACTTCCCTCGTCCGTAATCCGGAACTTGGGAGCTATACCATCCTTACCGGGAGTGCCCACAGCCTGAACAGGTATGCCATTCTGCATCAATACCTCACCGTTCACTACCCATTGGCCCTCATCATTGACAGTAATCTCAGGATAAGCTACTTCTCCCTTCGAGCCTTGTGTCAGTGAGATGGTTTCTCCGTTACTCAGTTTCAGTTTATATGTACCGTCTGTATTCGTCACTTCTGTGATAGTCTGACCACCTTCAAGCAGTCGCTTGATAGCTGTCATGTTATCGTTCAATAGACTGACTTGTGCTTCCAAAGACTCTACGCGGTCTTTCAGATTGTCAACATCGTCTCTCAAGTCGTCTGTATCGCACGCTGCCAATGCAAACAGCGCAAATGCGGTTAACATGATTGATTTAAAGTAATTCATAGATATAATGTATTAGTTATTATTTTATTCGTTTATTGTTATTCCACTACGTTTACCACCATGTGGTAAGTAGTCGTGGAGGAATGATCGATATTGGCATTACGAGCGAGGAATGTCACGTTGTAGATACCAATTTGATTGTAGGTATATGTGTACTTATCCAGACGCTGGGTAATATCCTTTACTTTCGTTCCCTGATCGGGGCTGCAAGAGTTAACGGTAATCAGATCGGAAACCAGCCAGCTGTATTTCAGCGGATCGTTGGCATTCGTACTATGGATGAAGAAGGAGCCGCCGCCTACACCTGTCAGGTTCCAGATACCGGATACGTTATTGGTAACTGTCCCGTATTCACGGTCTTTGGTCATGCTGGTCTGATCCTTCAGATTCCATTTGTTCTTCATATTGATCGGAGTAAAGCCGAAAGAACCGGCAGAATATTCTGCTTCCTGTCCGCTCGTCATCACATTATTGATGCGCATCCGCTCAAAGTACATCTTGGATTGTGCCACTGTATTGTCAATGCCACGGTAGCAGATAGCGATTGCAATCCGTTTGCCCATGTATTCTTTCATATCAAAACTGTATGGAGTGGCAAGATCGGCATTGCCTACCGCCGCTGTCGGGAATGCGGACTGCGGAACCAGTTCTTTCCATTTACCGTCTTTCTCAAATTGCTCTACAAGCAAAGAGTCAGCTTCGAAATTATCCTTGTATAATCCGGTGAATTCGTCGGAGATATATACGTGTTTCTCCAATGTCGTGCTCGGGTTACCGTACTGGAACCAGATAGAGAAGTTCAGCATAGACGACTTGATCTGTGAAGGATCAATCGTTTCGCGTTCGCGATATTCGTATTTGCTGCCCGCTTCTCCACTGAAGAATGTCAGGAAGTCCGGATCGCCCGAAAGGATGAACTCTATCGGAGTACCTTTTTTGGCAGTAATGATCTGTCCGTCGAAGCTTACATTCTCGTTGGTCGCTACTTTTACGTGCAGACCTACCGCTTCGTCCAGCCCGTCGCTGCAAGCCCCAAAGAAGAGGCTTGCTATACAGATGGCTATGAGTTTATATGTTTTCATAATCTATGATACTTTTATCGATGAATACTGTGATTACCAACCCGGATTGTTCTGTGTGATATCTTTGTTCACACTCATTTCCGCATCCGGAATCGGGAAGTAGTTGTAGGTGCTGGAGATGTTGAAGTAGGTATATACGTTGGTAGGTCCCTGCGTCCAGTTGTTGCCGGATTGTGCTTCGGTTACCAATGCTCTCATATTTTTCACATACTCACCCCAGCGGATCAGGTCGAAACGGCGGGTGTATTCGAAACAAAGTTCCATGGCACGTTCGTCTTTCACGGTCTGGCGGAATTCTTCCTGCGTCATGTCGGGAAGCTCGTTCAGTCCGGCACGTTCTCTTACTTCCTTCATACACTGGTAAGCCAGAGTGGTAGGGCCGTTGTTCGCTTCGTTTTCCGCTTCTGCGATCATCAGCAGTACGTCAGCATAGCGCAGGATCGGGAAGTTGATAGACGTATAGTTCTTGTCTTTCTTATCCGCTTCGTATTCACGGCGGTATTTGCCGCACATACGGCTGAAGTTCTTGGTGGCTGTGGTCTTTTCTGTGTCATCTGCGTACTGGTAAGTTCCGCGTTGCTGACCGTATTGGGACATTACTTCAGCAAGTTTGCCCTGCTCAAATTCACGGTGGGTAACGCCTGTATTCTTGCCTCCGGCTTCTTTGTATTCAAACGGAGCGATACTCCAGTTGAAACGTTTGGTATCCCCGTTGTTCACATAAAGGTTGTACAGTTTCGGAGTACTGTAGATAAAGGCATAGCCATATCCGGGGTCTTTGGCTCCCGTCACATCGCTTTTGGAGGACAGATCCGGACCGGCGAGTCCGATGATGTTACCGATACGGCCTTCGGCTTGTGTATCCGAAGTGTTGTTGCCGGCAAATTCGGCTTCCCAGATGCTTTCGTTGGCAGTGGTGTTATACTTGTCGGAACACATATCGATGAAAGGGTCCCAGTAGTTGGCAGCCAGTTTGTGACCGGCAGTCATTACTTTCTGGGCGTAGAAGCTGGCTCTTTCGAAATAGTCTTTCTTTTCGGCCTGTGTGGCATTGCGACCTTCACGGTAATGCTCGCCTGCACGGAACAGATATACACGTGCCAGTATGCCCCATGCGGTAGACTGAGAGATACGTCCCGGCTTGTAAGCAAGATCGGAGGCCGATTTCAGACCAGTCTCGGCGGCATCTGCCATTTCGGAGATGATGAAGTCATAGATTTCCTGCTTGTCCGTACGCGGGATATTCAGGTTGGTAACGCTTTGGGTTGAAACTGTTTTGAAAGGAACATCTCCCCAGCACTCTACCAGATTGAAATAATAGAATGCACGCAGGAAGCGGGCTTCGGCGATGTACTGTTCTTTGACGCCTGCATCGAAACCGTTTACTTTGTCGATGTTTTCGAGGAACATATTGGCACGGTTGATGCCTGAATAGAGGGCATACCAGAAGGCAGTCACGGCGTTGTCACTGGTGGTGGCGTTGTTGCAGATCAGTCCGGTAGATGCGGGACCGCGTCCGCTGCCTCCGTAGTGGGATAAGTCGTCACCGGCTACGAGGTACATATAGTCACCGCCGTAGAAAGTAGGTTGCGACAGTATGGCGTAGATGCCTGTCAGGAAGGAGTTGGCTTCAGCGGGGGTGTTGAAGTAGTTCTCCGGCGTCAGTTTGGTAGGTTCTTTGTCCAGAAAGTCACAGGATACCATGCTGAAACCTGCCAATAGAGCTATGATTGTTATTTTTAATGCTTTCATAATCGAATTCTTTTTTCTAACTGTTACTATCATTATCCGTTTAGAATCCCAGGCTTACACCGAAGCTGATAGAGTATGCTCTCGGATAGGAAGAGTAGTCCAGACCGGGAGTGAGCGCACTGTTGCGTACAGATACTTCCGGATCATAACCGGAATAACCGGTACATGTCCACAGGTTTTGTGCGGCAACGTAAACACGTGCTTTGTCTATCTTCCATTTCTTCACCAGCTTTGCGGGGAAGGTATAGCCTACTGTTACGTTCTTCAGACGCAGGTACGAACCGTCTTCGATGATGCGTGAAGAGATCACACGGTTGGAAGAGGAGTTGGTAGCCGCAGGGATGTCACTGGTCGGATTTTCCGGTGTCCAGCGGTTGGCATAGCTGGCGAACTGGTTCAATTCGCGTGAACGGTTGTTGGAGCTTTCAAAGAACAGGCGGTTGGCATTCATGATATCGTTGCCGTATGACCACTGGAAGAAGATGCTCAGATCGATGCCTTTATATTCAAAGTTGTTGGTGAAACCACCTGTATGTATCGGAAGTCCGCGTCCGATAATCGTACGGTCGTTGGAGTCAACTACTCCGTCTCCGTTAAGGTCGGCATATTTGGGCATACCCGGCTGAGTGTTGGTCTCAGTAGAGTAGTGGGGCACTCCCGGTTTCAGGCTGTATGAGTTACCCGATTTGTTGAAGTCGTCGTACTTGTATGTACCTTCATAGACATAACCATACATCAGTCCCATCGGCAGACCGACTTTGGCGATGTAGCTGGACTGACCGTTGTAGTTCTGGTCGAATTGCGCGGCAGTCAGCAAGGCTGTCTGATTCTCCGACAATGCCAGTACTTTATTCTTATTGAATGAAATGTTGAAGTTAGTCGTCCACTTGAAGGCGCGTGTCTGGAAGTTGACGGTGTTCAGACTAAGTTCCAGACCATCGTTACGTACTTTACCGATATTCTTGGTAGCGCTGTAATAACCCGAAGAAAAAGGCAGGGAAGCGTCCAGCAACAGGTCGCGGGTGGTCTTCCGGTAAATATCCATCGTTATACCGATGCGTTCGTCGAAGAATCCGAGGTCGAGACCTGCGTTCCATTGTTCGGTTGTTTCCCATTTCAAATCCTTGTTGGGCAGAGAAGTAGGAACAACACCTGCATTCGTCGCATCATTGTCGAATGGATAGACGCCGCTTGGGAGGGAGTTTGTCGATGTATACGAGCCGACTCTTGATTTCAATACCGCCAGGAGCGCATAATAATCATATTCGCCGATACGGTTGTTACCCGTGAGTCCCCAGCTCAAACGAACCTTACCACTGGACAGTACACTTTTCAACGGCTTCATAAATTCTTCTTCCGAGAAGCTCCATGCGAGAGAACCGGAAGGGAAGTATCCGTAACGGTTGTCCTTGTTGAACTTGGAAGAACCGTCGGCACGGAAAGAAACGGTAGCGTAATATTTAGACATATAGTTGTAAGTCACACGTCCGAGGTATGATAACATCGCCCATGAAGACTTTGCCGAAGTGGTAGTACCTGCCTGTCCTTCGCTCATGCCTGCCATACCGAGTGATTCGTTGGGGATGTGCGTTGTGCGGAATGAATAAATCTCATAGTCCGAGTTCTGGAATGTGATACCTCCCAATACGTTGAGGAAGTGTTTCTTTTTGATGTTAGTCTGATAAGTCAGGGTGTTTTCGTTCAGCCATGTCAGGCGTTCCTGACGGGTTACCTGAGCATTCACTTTATCTGTAGAGGTAGGACCTCCGTAGCGGGTATTCGAGTTGTTGAACTGATCCTGCTTGCGTGAATCATAAGTATATCCGGCGGAAACTTTCAGTTTCAGTCCTTTCAGTACTTCGTATTCTGCGAATCCGTTCATCTGAAGATTGTTGGTGTAGCTCTTCCGGTACTCGTTCTTCTGCGATTTGATCGGGTTGAAACGGTAGTCGTTGCTTGAATCTACGGCGTTGTCCGTTGAACTATCCATCAGGAAGCTGAGCGGAGTGTCGGGGGAAGTCACCGGACGGTATCCCCATACGCTATAGAAAAGGTTGTTCATACCACTGTAAGAAGTGGATGATGGAGTACTACCTGTCTGGATAGAGCGTGAATAGTTGGTGGTCAGACTCATGTTCAGTTTGCCGCGACGGACTACTGTGTTCATACGTCCTTGCATACGTTTGTAACCGGTTTCTATCAGCGTACCGTCCTGATCGAAGTAAGATAAGGAAGCATTGTAGCGTACACCTTCCGTACCACCGGCAAGTCTGACTGTATGATTCTGCTGCCAGGCAGTCTTGAATATCTCGTCCTGCCAGTTATATTGCGGTATGTCTTTATAATCGTCCAGTGTCCATTGCTTGCCTTCGTAGTTCATCAGGTATGAGCCGGCAACGACGGTGGGATACATTTCATTCTGTAGCTTGACAAACTCATAAGCATCCATCATCGGAATAGTGCGGGTGACGTGCTGCACACCGAAACTACCGTCATAGGATAATTGTGCCCGTCCTACCTTACCTTTCTTGGTGGTGATGATGACAACACCGTTGGC
This sequence comes from Bacteroides sp. B1-V-101, assembly GCF_023656585.1. Classification (NCBI taxonomy): domain Bacteria; kingdom Pseudomonadati; phylum Bacteroidota; class Bacteroidia; order Bacteroidales; family Bacteroidaceae; genus Bacteroides; species Bacteroides sp. B1-V-101. Next base: position 325,877 of record NZ_JAMOKH010000002.1, read on the forward strand.
ACCGCGCGCACCGTAGATGGCCGTAGCCGACGCATCTTTGAGGAAGTCGAGCGACTCGATATCGGAAGGGTTCAGCGTGCTGGCTGCCGATGAATCTTCTATCGGGAAACCGTCGATAACGAACAGCGGCGAGTTTTCTTGTGTCAGTGAGTTGTTACCACGGATCACGATGCTCATGTTGCCGCCCGGCATGCCTTCGCCCGAGGTTACGTTGACTCCGGCGATACGTCCGCCGAGTGCCTGGTCGAATGAAGCGACGGGGGCAGTAAGTACATCCGCCATGTTGGCTTTCGCCACGGAACCTGTAAGGTCACGGCGGCGTACTTCCTGATAGCCGACAACCACTACTTCGTCCAGCGTTTTAGTATCTTCTTTTAATGTGATGACCATTGGTTTTTGCGAGTCCGCCTTTTGTTCTACGGTGACGTAGCCGATAAAGGAGATAACCAAGGTAGCGTTCTTTTGGGGGATGTTAAGAGTGAATTTACCGTCAAGGTCGGTGATCGTTCCCTGCGAAGTGCCTTTTACCTGAACACTGGCTCCGGGAACACCTTCTCCTAGATTATCCTTCACAGTACCTTTGACAAGTACTTGTGCAAGCACAAATGGAACAGAAAGCAGGAGCATTCCCAAAATGGAGAGCATCCTTTTTCTTGTCTGGTTGGATAGATGTTTTTTCATATATTAAAAATTAAGTGATTTTGTTGAATTTACGATGGCAAAGATATACGCATTGATTGTTCTCATATGGGTAGAATTATTCAAGATTGATACAAAATAATACAAATCTGCTATTCTCATTGGTTATCTTGTCTTTACCGATTCAAGCAGTTCGGACAACTCTCTGACAACCTCCGGATGCTGTTTCGCTACATTGTTTTTCTCCGATGGATCGGCGGATAAATCGTACAGCTGGGGATGCCTGTCGTTGCCCAGTTCCATTTTTGTCCAGTATTCGATGGCGGGGGCGTCACTCGGTTCGATGTACTTCCATTGTCCTTTCACGATGGCGAGCGTATTATTGAGATTTTGCTGTACGATGTATTCACGACTGGTGTCGTCTTTTCCCAGAAGCGTGTTCAGATGTTCCTGACTGTCAGGAGCTGCGCCTTCCGGAAGCGGTTGTTTCAACAAGGCGGCAAGTGAGGCAAAGATATCGATTTGCGAGAAGAGAGCCTGTTGCTTGTTCGGCTTCACTTTGGCAGGCCAGCGGACGATAAACGGAATGCGGGTGCCGGCTTCGTAAGCGCTGTACTTTCCACCACGGTAAATACCCATCGGGGTATGTCCGTTGAGGCGTTCGAAGGCTTGGTCCTGGTAGCCGTCGTCGATGACGGGGCCATTGTCGCTGGTGAATATCAGGATGGTGTTGTCCGTCAGCTGGAGGCTGTCGAGGGTGTTCATGATCTCTCCGATGGTCCAGTCGAGTTGCAGAATTACGTCTCCGCGGGTTCCCAGACCGCTTTTCCCGGCAAAGCGGGGATGTGGGACGCGCGGTACGTGTACGTCCTGCGTACCCATATATAAGAAGAAAGGTTCTTCCTTATGGGAGGCGATAAAGTTCTTTGCTTTATCGGTGATGATGTCGGCGATGTCTTCGTCTTTCCAGAGAGCGGACTTGCCTCCGGTCATCCAACCGATGCGGGGGATGCCGTTGATTATCGTATTGTTATGTCCCTGACTGGGTTTTAGTTTTACGAGTTCCGGATTCTCTTCGCCTGTAGGCCAGTCGCCTACTTTATGCTCGTAGTTCACAGTGATCGGGTCGTTCGGGTCGAGTCCTACCACGTGTCCGTTCTCGACGAATACACAGGGGACACGGTCTACGGTTGCCGGAATCACGAACTCGTAGTCGAAGCCGATACTTTGGGCGTTGGGGGTGATGTGGCCGTTGAAGTCGGTGCCTCCCTTCGGACCGAGTCCAAGATGCCATTTGCCGACAACTCCGGTGGCGTAACCTGCTTCTTTCAGCATATCGGCCATGGTGACGCAGGCGGTGTCGATGATTAGTTCCGAGTTTCCGGGGGCGATGCCTGTGTTCTCCTGTCGCCACGGGTACATGCCTGTCAGGAGTCCGAAGCGGGAAGGGGTACTGGTGGCGGAAGTTGCATAGGCGTTGGTGAACTGTACACCCTGTCCGGCAAGGCGGTCGATATGGGGAGTACTGACCTTCGTTGCTCCATAGCAGCTAAGGTCACCTATGCCAAGGTCGTCCGCGAATATATAAATAATGTTAGGCTTTTGTGAGTTTTGTCCGTTGTCTTTTTGTACTTTCTGATTGCATCCGGTCAGCAGGGCTATACCGGGCAATAGCGGTAGTAAACGTGAGACATTCTTCATAATGTTGATCTTTTATGGAGTGATTACTGAACACAAAGATAAGAGGATTGGCGGAAATGAGTGAGCAGGAATGTACAGGTGTGATACAAAATAGTCCATTCTAAAGGGTTAAATGTTTCGGGGCTACGGATGCCTTTTCCTGACATCGTAGCCCGGATCTTGTGCCACGCTGTTGGCACAGCTGTGCCACCGCGATGGCACGGTCGTGCCAGCAGCGTGGCACAAGTGTGCCAACAGGAGGGAACTACTTTGGCATAGGTTCTCCTGTTACAAATGCTACTTGCTTACCTGTTTGTGGGTTATTGATCCGTTTCTTCGTTCCCTTCTTCCTCTTTTTCTTCACCCTTGCGGTAGGCAAGCGGACTGACGTGATAAATCTCCTTAAAGCATTTACTGAAATAGCGGGAAGAAGAGAAACCGATGCGGTCGGAAATCTCCGTAATGTTCAGCTCCGGATTGTTCCGCAGCATGACGGCTCCTTTCTTGAGACGGATACTTAATATAAAGTCGTTCGGTGTCTGACCGGTGACGGCTTTCAACTTCGTGAACAGATTGGTACGTGCCATCCCCATTTCACGGGCGAAGATGTTGACATTAAAGTCCGTATTATCCAAGTGCCGTTCGATGATGGCCATGGCACGGTCCAGCATTTCTTTATCCATCGGGTTAGTGGCAAGCATCTGGGCAAAAGCCTGTGGCTGTTTGCTGAATTTCTCCTGTAGCAACCGCCGTGAGTTCACCAGATTGTTGCAACGGGAGATCAGGAGATTGGTATTGAACGGCTTGGTGATATAATCGTCCGCGCCGATCTTTAATCCTTCAATGTTGTGTTCCACGGCTGTGCGTGCCGTCAGTAGTACTACCGGGATGTGACAGGTGTTGAAGTCCGTTTTGATTTGCTTACAGAGTTCCGTACCCGACATACGTGGCATGACAACGTCACTCAGTATGATGCTTGGCATATCTTTCTGTATGATATCCAGTGCCTCTACACCGTCGGAAGCGGTGATGACCTGATAGAACGTTTCGAAGATACCTGCCAGCATTTGCTTGATGGATTCGTTGTCTTCCACTATCAGCATTTTCGCATCTTCGATGCGTTTGTTGTCTTCCTCCTTCCATTCGGAATCGGGCAGTATTTCTACGGTTGGAACGATTGTTTCCGGTTGTTGCTGAATGTTGGTGTCGGTGTTGTCCCGTATGATTTGTTCCTCCGTAAAGTGCTGGTTGCCCGATTTCAACGTAATGATAAAACGGCTTCCCTCGCCCGGTTCGCTCTCTACACGGATGGTTCCGTGATGAAGTTCGATGATACCTTTTGTCAACGCCAGTCCGATGCCTGTGCCGGCTCCGGTATTCAGCGAGTCGAGGCGTTCGGTCTGGTAGAAACGGTCGAATATCTTGTCGATCTCGGCGGCGGCAATGCCTGTTCCCGTGTCTTTGATCTCGATAATGACGTATTTATCCTCCTGCGATACGTTGATGGAGATGGTATCTTCCGCTTTCGTATGCTTCAATGCGTTGGACAGCAGATTGTTCACTACCTTCTGCATCTGCTTCTGGTCGTACCATACTTCAATATCATCCGACTGCTTGTTGAACTTGAAATTGATTTGCTTGCTGCTGGCGTATTCAAGGAATAACAGATAATTCTCGTACAGGAAGTTCACCAGATTATGTCGGCTGACTTTGATTTTCATGTGCCCTTGTTCCTGCTTGCGGAAGTCGAGCAGTTCCGTAATTAATTCACGCAGTTGGAGGCTGTTTTTGTAAATTCCCAATATCTTGTGATAAATATTAGGTGTGAATGTCTGTACTTGCAACAGCGTTTCTACCTGTCCCACGATCAACGTCAGCGGAGTGCGGAATTCGTGGGAGATGTTGGTAAAGAAGCGCAGCTTGGATTGGTTTAATGCTTCGAGGTCTTCGATGTGCTTCTTTTCATATTTCAGTGACTCACGCAGTTTGATGCGGGAATTGTAGTTCTGAATGAGATACCATAACAGACTGACGGTACAAATGGTGTAAATCAGATAAGCCCACCATGTCTCATACCAAGGCGGTAATACACGGATCAGTAGTCGGGCTTCTTCGATACCGTCTCCGTCCGACTTGATGACGAGCGTATATTTGCCCGGATTCAGGTTGGTATAAGTGATAAGCGTCTGTTTGCGGTCGGTGTGATTCCATTCGTCGGAGAAACCTTCGAGGCGGTAGACGATTTCATTCCTGTTGGCAGGGATGAAGTTGGAAGTGGCGTATTCTATGCTGAACATGGATTGGTCGGCTTTCAGGCTGATTTCCGGTGTATAGGCGATGGACTGTTCCAAGATGCCGGTGTCGTCTCCGGCAGTGATCTCCTTTCCGTTGACCAGCAGGCGGGAAAGGATGATGCTGTAGGACTTGGGCGTAAAGTGCAGTTTCTTTTCCCAGAAAGAAATCATGCCTTGGATGCCGCCTAGAAATACTTCTCCGTCATGCGTTACGAACAATGCGTTTTCGTTGACGGCAGTCAGCGGGAATCCGTTCTCTGTACCGTAGTTGTAAAACTTCTTTTGCGGATAGTCAAACTGGGAGAATCCCTGATTGGTAATCAGCAGCAAGTCTCCCTTTTGTATGGACGACTCGAATACTTCGTAGATACAGTCGCTGGATAGTCCGTCTTTCTGCATATCGAAGTTTTCGAAGTCGTTGCTCTCCTTGCGGTAACGGTCGAGCCCGCTTCCGGAAGTGGAGAACCACAGGTTGCCGTTGCTGTCCTGCATGATGTTGTTGACATTGTTGTTGCTGAGAGTGTTCGGAATGGAGGGATTGTGTGCATAGTGGGTGAGCTTGCCGGTGTCGAAGCGGTAAGAATATACGCCCTCTCCGGTAGCGGAAACCCATAGCGTTTCGTCCTTGTCGATGTAGAGGCTGGCCACCATACCGATATTTCTGCCTTCTTTGGTATCCTTGAAAAGATGTTCGCAGGTGCCTGTTGCCGGATTGAAAAGGCAGACTCCGTTTTGTGTGGCGATGATCAGTTTGTCTTCGTAGGGCACGATGTCGCGTACAATGTCCGAGGGCAGTGTGGTCGGGTCGCCCGCTTTCATCCGGTAAACGGTAAAGCGGTTGGTGCGCAGGTCGAGTTTGTTCAGTCCTCCCAAGTGTGTGCCGATCCACATAATCTCCTCTGTCCGGTCGTAATAGATTGCCTTGACGTTGTTGTGCGAGATACTGTTCCTGCCTTCTTCATGGCGGTACCAGCGATAAGTATTGTTTTTCCGGTTGTAGACGTTCACGCCACCGCCTTCGGTGCAGATCCATAAGTTACCGTCTTTGTCTTCCGTCATTCTGCCGACGATGGGACTGCTTAATCCTTCTTTCTCCGTGTCTCCCACTTTATAGCGGGTATAGATTTCATATTCCGGATTGAAGTAGTTGACGCCGCCAAAGTAAGTTCCCAGCCATAGGGTTCCTTGTTCGTCTTTCACGATACACCAGATGGAAGAGTGGGTGAGTCCGTCGGGTTTGTTGTCATTGGCGGTATAAAGTTGGAACTGTCCTGTGCTTTTGTCGTAGCGGTTCAAGCCGTGGAAAGTTCCGATCCATAGATTTCCCAGATTATCTTCACAGCAGCTTCTGACAAAATCGGAACATATACTGTTCGGATTCTTCGGGTCGTGGCGGAAGTTATCGATAGTGCCGTTTGTGCGGATACGGTAGAGCCCTTCCTCCCAGCTGCCAATCCACAGTTCTTTGGATGAGTCTTCGTAGATGCTGGCTATGTTTCCTTTCGTGATGGGCTGAGAGAGTTGCTTGTCGTCCGACAGGCAGTAAACACCATTGCTGGTGGTTCCCATCCACAGGTTTTTCTTCTCGTCCAGATGGAGGCAGGATAGGTTAATGTCTTTCCCGGCAAGGTGGTAGTAAAGGTCGAAGTTGTTCGTGTTCTCGTTGAAAACGAATACTTCTTCTCTTTTTCCGATATATAGTTTTTCGTTGTAGTAGATAGCGTCCACATTGCCTTGCAGTAGGGTTTTGAATCGTTGAGTGGTCATGTCAAATTCGGCTACACCGTCGGTGCAAAGCAGGTAAACCTTCCCGTTCTTATTACCTGTGATACGGAGTACGGTATTGCTGAACAGACTGTTCGGATCATTCTTCTTGAGCTTGAAACTTTTGATATCGTTACCGTTATAACGGTTCAGTCCTTCGCGCGTACCTATCCATATAATGCCCCGTTCGTCAATGTACAGGCTGTTGACGGAAAACTGGGAAAGTCCGTCATCTGTGGTCAAATGGCTGAAAGTAATATTTTGTCCTAACGTACGGACAGCAGTTACGCTTAAAAATAGCAGAAATAAAAGGATTGTTTTTCTCACTAATTCGGTTGTTTAGGGTATTACTAATGGCAAATATATTGTTTTTATTTGATTTTCGGGAACCTTATTAGGAGAAAGTAACTATATTTGTATCCTCCAAACGAAAGATATATGAAAGTAAAGAAAATTAGTTCTGCTAATGTAGAGGCTTGTTCGCTTCCTAAATTATTTGATGAGGAAAAGATAGATTTCCAGCCGGTTCAGTGTGTCAACTGGGCTGAATATCCTTACAAGCCAAAAGTAAGTTTCCGGATTGCGCATACCAAAGATTCTATTCTGTTGCACTTCAAAGTCAGAGAAGAAAGTGTACGTGCCAAGTATGGAGAAGACAATGGATCTGTATGGACTGATTCCTGTGTGGAGTTTTTCTCTGTTCCGGCCAGTGACGGAATCTATTATAATATAGAATGTAACTGCATCGGAACGATTCTGATCGGTGCCGGACCAGCCCGTAACGGTCGGGAACACGCTCCGAAAGAAGTGACGGCTCTCGTGCAGCGTTGGTCCAGTCTGGGCAATGAACCCTTCGAAGAACGTGTGGACGATACGACTTGGGAAGTAGCCTTGATTATTCCTTATGCTGCATTCTTCAAGCATCAGATACAGTCACTGGATGGAAAGGAAATTAAAGCGAATTTCTATAAATGCGGGGATGAACTGCAAACCCCTCACTTCCTGTCATGGAATCCGATAAAGATTGAGAAACCGGACTTCCATCGTCCCGACTTCTTCGGTACGCTGGAGTTTGAATAAATAAGAAGGGTGATGTCTTTTACGGACATCACCCTTTCTCTATGAAAAGTGTATTTTGTCTATTTCACAATCCCACGTTCCGAACCTTTTACGAAATTCACGATATTCTCGATTTCTTCACTCATCGGAACCTGATCGATAATCTTCTGAACAGCATCCTGAACACTGAAATTACCTTGATAGATCAACCGGTAAGCATTGGCAATATGACGAAGGATTCTTTCCGACGTATTGTGATGCTGTGACAGAACGACTGCATTCACTCCATGATAGGCAACAGGATTGCCGGACATAATTACGTAGGGAGGAACATCTTTGGAGATGCGGCATCCGCTTTGTACAAGTGTCCAGCTACCAATGTGACAATATTGGTGCAACGTTACGTTGCCGCTTAGGATCACACAATCATCTAATGAGCATTCTCCTGCAATTGTAGTGCCTATTCCTACCACACAATTATTGCTGATCTGCACATCATGGCAAAGGTGTACCTTATCCATCAGGTAGTTCCCGTTTCCGATTCTGGTAGCATTTCCTGCAAAAGTGGCACGGCTGATTACTACATTCTCACGGATATCGTTATTGTCTCCGATGATCAGACTGCTTTCTTCCCCTGTATAGTGAAAGTCTTGCGGTTCTGCTCCCAGGACAGCATTCTGATGTATTTTGTTTCCTTTCCCCATTTTTGTACCTTTCAGGATACTGGCGTATGACATGATGGTACAGTCATCGCCGATTTCCACATCCTTCTCAATGTAGGCGAAAGGCAAGACAGTTACATTCTTGCCTAATTTCGCTTCGGGGTCTACGTAAGCTAACGGACTAATCATAATAGTATATGTTTAAAGTTAATCTTCTCTTCCACCGCCTAATGCCTGGTAGAGGCTGACCACAGCCTGCATCTTGTCGAAACAGTCGGAAACCTGAGAAATCTGTGCGCTCAGATAAGATTGCTGTGCCGACAATACTTCCAGATAGGTTGACGTCCCTAAGTTAAACAATTCTTTTGTATCTTCCGAAGCCTTCTTTGCAGATTCTACCTGCATTTGGCGGGATTCAGCCTTTTTACTGGTGTTCTGGTATAAACTTAGCGCATTGCTGACTTCGCTTCCGGCATTGTACAACGTTTGCTGGAAAGATAATTTAGCTTGTTCTTCCTGTGCTTTCGCTGCTTTCAGACGGGCGATATTCGTACCACGGTAGAACAATGGCTGAGTCAGTGAACCGATAGCGGAAGCCAGTAACTTACCCGGATTGATAATGGCGGAACCTGCACTGTTCGTCCATCCGGCAGAACCGCTAAGAGTGATCTGCGGATAGAAAGCGGCACGGGCAGAGTTCGTATTATAATAGCAACTTGCCAAAGACATTTCGGCTGCTTTTACGTCCGGACGGTTAGATAACAACTGCAAAGGAATCCCTGCGGAAAGTTCCTCAGGAAGTGCCTGTGCTTCCAGTACACCACGTTTGATCGCGTGCGGAGCTTCTCCCAGGAAGGTAGACAGGGCATTTTCCGTTTCGCGGATGCTCTGCTCGATGTCGGGGATGGAAGCCACTACTTGTGCATAGGCAGCTTTGCTTTGTGCTAAAGCAGCAGATGTGTAGGTCGATCTTTCCGAAAGTGCCTGTACGGTTTCAGCATTACGCTTCAGTACCTCAGCCGTAGCCTTAGTGATCTCCAGCTGGCGGTCGAGCATAAGCAAGGTATAATACATGTTGGCAATGTTGGCAATAACTTGTGTCTGTACAGCCTGGCGATAAGCCTTTGTCTGTTTCAGGGTGACTTGTGCATTTCGTTTGGAGTTCAGCAGTTGCCCGAACAGGTCTACTTGCCAACTGGCAGTAACCGGCAATGAGTACGTTTTAGTTGCTGCGTTCTTGTCAAAACTGCTGATTGTTCCCTGTGGAGACAAACCGATGGACGGTGCATAAGCCAGTCGGGCTGACATCAGAGACGCTTCTGCTGCTTTGACGTTTAATGCAGCAGAAAGGAGGTCAGTGTTTTGTTTCAGTCCCTGTTCGATGAGAGACTGGAGCTGTGGGTCGGTGAAGACTTCTCTCCACGGCAGGTTACCGAAGTTGGTGGTATCCGAAGCTAATGTATCATTGTCCGCTGCCGGATCACGATACAGGCCGGAAGCGGTAATATCTTCGGGTCTGTCATACGACTTATAGATGTGGCAGCTGCTCAGGAGAGCAGTTGCACACAACATATATAGAATCTGTTTCTTCATATCGAATTTCATTATTTAGCGTATTGTTCAATCTCAGTTACGGCATCCGTATTGTCGATGTCTTCCCATTCCATCGGTTTAACCTTCTCTTGCAGGTACTGGAAGATTACGAACAAAGCAGGAACGATGAAGATCTGGCAGATCATACCAATCAACATACCACCAATAGAAGCTGTACCCAGTGTACGGTTACCGTGGGCACCTACACCGAATGCGAACATCAACGGAAGCAGACCGACTACCATTGCAAGGGAGGTCATCAAGATCGGGCGGAGACGGGCACCGGCACCCAGAACGGCTGCCCATGTGATGCTCATACCCATCTTACGACGGTCGAGGGCAAACTCTACAATCAGGATCGCGTTCTTTGCCAACAGACCCATCAACATGATCAACGCAATCTGCATATAGATATTGTTGGACATGGTACCGAGTATCATCTTCAAGGCCGATATACTACCGATCGCACTCATTCCGTTGACAAACAGGAAGCTGCCCAGCAAACCGAACGGAATAGATAATAATACGGCCAGCGGAAGAATATAACTTTCGTACTGAGCACTCAACAGCAAATAAACGAATACGAAACAAAGGATAAAGATCAAACCGGTCGTACTGCCGCTACTTTGTGCTTCCTCACGAGCCATACCTCCTAGTTCATAAGTGTAACCTGCCGGAAGGTTTTCTTTGGCCACTTCTGCCAGTGCAGCCAGTGCCTGACCGGAAGTATAACCGGAAGCCGGAGCTACCATCACCTTCATGGAAGTATACAAGTTGAAACGGCTGATAATATCAGGTCCGTATACCTTCTCTACAGAGATGAACTGGGAAATCGGAGCCATTTCGCCTTGGTTGTTACGAACCTTGACATTATTCAGTGATTCCAGATTCTTGCGTGATAACGGGTCCGACTGGATCATTACACGGTACATCTTACCGAAACGGTTGAAGTTGGATGCGTACAAACCTCCGTAATATCCCTGCATCGTGCTAAGAATATCGCTTGGGCTGATACCTGCCTTCTTACAAGCTGCCGCATCAATATCAATCATATATTGCGGGAAGTTCGGGTTGAAGGTCGTTTTTGCAGAGTTAATTTCCGGACGTGCCTCCAATGCTGCGGTGTAGTTGTTGGCTACATCAAAGAATTTGTTCAGGTCACCACCTGTCTTGTCCTGCATGTTCACTTCGATATCCGTAGATGCCGAGTAACCGGGGATCATAGGAGGAGCGAAGAACAATACCTGTGCTTCCTTGATAATCTTCTGCGCACGCATGTATAAAGAACCGACGATAACGTCTGAGTTCTGAATCATGGAGCGTTCATCCCAGTCTTTCAGTTTGATAATGAAAGAACCGTAAGACGGTCCCTGACCACCAATGAAACTGAAACCGGAGATCAATGTACGTGAAGCTACGGCAGGGTCGGCAGCAATCAGACTGTCTACACGTGCCAGTATTTGTTCCGAGCGGTCTTGTGATGTACCCGGAGGTAGCGTTACAGCTCCCATCAGCGTACCGGTATCTTCATTAGGGACCATACCTGTCGGAGTAGTGTTCATAAAGAAGATCAGCAATACGATAGAGAGAACCACCAGTCCCATTGACAACCACTTTTTCTGGATAAAGAAGAGTACGCGTTTCTTATACCTCTTTAGTATAGAGTCATAAGCGGCATTGAAAGAAGTGTGGAAGCGAGAAACAAGTGTTTGTTTCTTATCTCCATGATCAGTATGCGGTTTCAGAAGAACGGCACACAATGCCGGACTCAGTGTCAAGGCGTTCAATGCGGACAGACCGATAGCGATAGCCATTGTCAAACCGAATTGGCGATAGAACGTACCTGCCGTACCACCCATGAAACTTACCGGAATAAACACGGACATCATGACCAGTGTGATAGATACGATAGCACCACCCAATTCGTTCATCGCATCGATAGATGCCAGACGGGCGGATGTATATCCCTGATCGAGCTTGGCATGTACACCCTCGACAACCACAATCGCATCATCGACCACGATCGCAATGGCAAGCACAAGGGCACACAGGGTCAGCAAGTTCAAACTGAATCCGATCAGTGACAGTACGAAGAATGTACCGATAAGGGCTACCGGAATAGCAATGGTCGGAATCAAGGTAGAACGCAAATCCTGCAAGAAGATATATACTACGATAAATACCAGAATAAATGCCTCGATCAATGTCTTCAACACTTCGTGGATAGAAGCGAACAAGAAGTCGTTGGCGTTCATAGAAACGTTAATCTTCAATCCCGAAGGCAGTGTTGTGGATGCTTCATCCAATAATTTCTGGATATCAGTGATGGTTTGCGTAGCATTTGTACCAGCCATCTGATAAACGATACAGGTTACAGCTTTGTGTCCGTTTACACGGTTGGTAAAGTTATATCCCAGACGGTCCAGCTGAATCTCCGCAATATCATTCAGTCGAAGTACCTCACCGTTAGGCAGAGACTTGATGACAATGTTCTCAAACTCTTCCGGCTGTTGCAGACGTCCTTTGTAACGAATGGTATATTGGAAAGTCTGGTTACTACGTTCACCGAATTGTCCCGGAGCCGCTTCTATATTCTGTTCAGCCAAAGCGGTAGATACGTCGTTGGGGATCAGTTTATACTGAGCCATTACGTCCGGTCTCAGCCAGATACGCATGGAGTAGTCCTGACCCATCACACTGGCATCACCTACACCCTGTACACGTTGAACCTGAGGAATCAGGTTGATTTTTGCATAGTTCTCGATGAAAGCATCTGTATATGTATCGGTTTCATCGTAAAGAGAGAATACTACCAGCATGGATGTCTGACGTTTCTGAGTAGTCACACCAATTCTGGTAACTTCGGCAGGTAGCAAACCTTGTGCCATGGAAACACGGTTCTGTACGTTAACGGCAGCCATATCCGGATCAGTTCCTTGTTTGAAGTAGATCGAGATATCACCGGAACCGGTATTGGATGCGTTGGAAGTCATGTACATCATGTTTTCTACACCGTTGATCTGCTCTTCCAGAGGGGCAATTACAGAGTTCAATACGGTCGATGCACTGGCACCCGTATATGTGGCTCTTACCGATACGGTAGGAGGCGCAATGTCCGGATACTGTGTGATAGGCAGTGTTGCCAATCCGATAGCACCTAGGATAACTATCAAAATGGAAATAACTGTTGATAGTACCGGACGGTTAATGAATTTATCTAATTTCATACGATTATCTAAATTATTAGTTGAAAGCTGTAGCTAAATTTCCGTCGTGCTGGTCTTTCAAATGCTGTTGATAGTTCGCTTCTTTTTGAGCCGGCGTGATTGGTTGTATTTTTTGGCCGTCCTTCAGGCTCTGTACACCTTCGACTACGATTTTATCGCCGGGGTTCAGTCCGGAAGTTACCAGATATTCTTTTCCGTTGTCCAGGTTGAATATACCGATCTCGGTATATTTCACCGTGTTGTCCGGCTGCAGAACGTAAACGAACTTTTTGTCCTGGATTTCTACAGTAGCCGATTGTGGGATGCTGATAACGTTCTCCATATTATAAGGGATCAGAACGTTGGCAGTTCCACCACTACGAAGCATATGCTCCTTGTTAGGGAAGATAGCACGCATGCTAACAGAACCGGTTGACTGGTCGATCACTCCTGTGATAGCATCTACCTTTCCTTCTGCATCATATGTTGTGCCGTCAATCAATTGTAGTTTGATGGCTGGTATTTTACTGATTTCTTCTTTGATGGTTCCTCCGGTTTTGGTCATAGCCAGCAGTTCTTTTTCAGTTGTAGAGAAGTATACATATACTTCGTCTATTTCAGATACTGTAGTCATTGGCGTAGCCATAGAGGGGCTTACGAGTGCTCCCAAACGATAAGGAATGTCGTTGATAACGCCGTCTGAAGGACTCTTTACTTGTGTGAAAGAGTAATTTTGTTGTGCTGTGGTCAGCTGTGCTTTAGCCTGGGCGAGTTGTGCCTGAGCCTGTGCCAGTGAGTTCTTCGCCATTGACAAGTCATAATCGCTGATAATCTGTTTCTTGTTCAGTTCGATCTTATTGTCAACAGTCATTTGTTGTGTATTCACGGCTGCTTCTGCTGTTGCAACTGAAGCTTTTGCTGTGCGTACTGCTGCTTCATACTGAGTAGGGTCTATGATGAATAAGAGCTGTCCTTTGCGAACGGTTGCTCCTTCATCTACACATAACTTTGTGATGAATCCCGATACCTGCGGGCGGATTTCTACGTCTTGTCTACCTTTGATAGTAGCCGGATAAGCTTTCATTAGATCTGCAGTTGTCTTCTGTAATTCTTGTACTGCATATTCTGGGACTTTCCCTGTGTCATTGCCCTTATTGCCGCAACTAGACAAGAGGGCTAAGCAAAATGCAAAAAAAACAATTCTACTTTTCATACTTTATATTTATCTGTTTTTTAAAATTGTGCGTTCGTCGCTGTGTACATTCATTGTATGGATAGATGATCTAAGGAAGAAAAGCCGGAAACTTATTCCATGAAATAAGTTTCCGGCTGCAAAAGTACTTTAAATTCGGTATTCTTGTACTCTGATACCGTGTTTTTTAACTATGTTTTTTACTTCAGTTTATGATATACAGGATTCATTATGAAACTGAACTCATAATCCTGATATGGAAGACGGTATTTTTCCAAAGCGATAGCACCCCAGCTATTTACGCAGGCGAGTCCCGTTTGTGCCTTATCAATACAGAAGTTTGTGAAGTTGGCTTTTTCTACTTCCGGTGAGTGACGCTGGTCTTTGCCGGCACCGTCATCCAATGATTCGATTGTATAATTCAGTGCGGAAGCGGAGAACGGTGCATCGGCTACAAACTGCAGTCCGTTGCCGCCGATATTAAGCAGTCTCCACCAACGGATATCAGTTTTGGTACCGGTTTCCTGCGGGCGGATGTATGGATAGAATTGTTCTTCTACGGTCTGGCGGTACTTGCCGATCCTTGCGGCGTGGTTACGGTCAGAATAGTTTTCACCCGGTCCGCGTCCGTAATATTCAATCTCATTGAAGGTGACAGGCATACGCAGCTGCATTCCGAAACGGAACATATCGGAAACCTTCTTGCTCTTGTCTGCTTCCATCTTTTGAGTTACTTTTACTGCTCCCTTATTATTGATGGCATACGTCAGGTACAGCTTTCCACCAATAGATTTCATGTCATATTCTGCACGAACCACTGCTTGTTCGTTTTCTATATCATGCTTCAATGAAGTCAGTTTTAGTTCCGGATTCTTCCATGCGGCATATCTGTGTTGTAATCCTGCTCCAAAGTCGTTGTCGGTCGGAGCACGCCAGAAGTTGGGAGTCAGTGCACTTCCGTCTTCCATCAGTTGCGTTCCGCTGACGTCGTAGCGGCAGAGGTAACCGTTGTGCTTGTTGAATTCGAGCGTGAAGTCTTTGCCGGAAACAATCAGATAGTTGCGGTCGTTATCGTGGAAAGAGGGAACTACGACTGCGATATTGGAGGACTGCTTGTTTTCCAGTTTTAGTTCCGGTGCCTTGTAGTTACGGATACTCATTTGGTCATAAGCGATGGTTTCTCCCGCAGGAAGCAATGTCTCGGCAGCTTTTAGCTTGTAGCTGACGTTCAGAAGTAACTCTTTGCAAGAACAGATGTTCTTTATGTCGAATGGGAGTTGAAGTTTTGCAGTCTGTTGCGGGGCTACATTCAGGTCTGATACGATGCCGTTTTGTACGATTTCCCCATTAGCCAGTAACTGCCATTCCAGATAGAATGCGGACAAGTCACGGAAGAAGTTCTCGTTATAGATATTGATCTCACCTTTGGAAAGATCGGTCGGAGTAGTCCAGATATTCTGATAGAAATATCCTACTTCATAAGCGTGCGGGTTTGGTACGCGGTCGGGGCTGATCAAGCCGTTGTCATTGAAGTTATTGTCCGAAGCGTCATATTTGTTAAAGTCGCCTCCATAGCCGTAGATGGCTACACCGTCTTTATTTTTCCAATGGCAGGACTGGTCGACAAAGTCCCAGATAAATCCACCTTGATATTTCGGGTACTTGCGGGTGATGTCCCAGTACTCCTTGAATCCACCTTGTGAGTTGCCCATAGCGTGTGCATATTCGCATTGGATAAGGGGTTTGTCAATGTTGCCTTCACAATATTTGATACAGTTATTGTAATCATAATACATCGGGCAGAAAATGTCGGTGAATTCGCTGGTTCCCGCTTGTTCATATTGTACGGCACGTGTTTTGTCTTCGTTCTTGATCCATGTATAGCAATGTTCGAAGTTAGGTCCCATACCGGCTTCGTTACCCAATGACCAGAAGATGATGGACGGATGGTTGTAACCACGTTGTACATTGCGTTGATTACGTTCCATATGTGCTTTTGCGTAAATGGGGTTTTTGGCAAGGCTCTTGTCTCCATATCCCATTCCGTGAGATTCGACATTGGCTTCGGCTACTACGTATAAACCATATTGGTCGCAAAGATCATACCAGCGGTTATCGTCCGGATAATGGCAGGTACGTACTGCATTGATATTAAGCTGTTTCATAACTTTGATATCTTGTATCATACGTTCGAGGGAAACGACATAACCACCGTCCGGGTCCATTTCATGACGGTCGGCTCCTTTAAAGAGTACTGGTTGGCCGTTGACGAGTATTTGTCCACCTGTCAGTTCGATCTTGCGGAAACCTACCTTGACAGGGATCACTTCAGTAACGGTATTTCCATTTTTCAGAGTAGCGGTCAATGTGTAGAGGTTGGGCGTTTCAGCAGTCCATTTGGTAGGATTGGCTACGTTGATAGTCGTGTTCAATTTGCCGGAACCTTTCAGATCGGCTGTGGCTACACTTTTTCCTTGTGCGTCTGTCAGGTCAAGAGCTACAGTGCCGCTGCCTTTCATGTCGATAGCTATGTTCAGTGTACCGTCTTTATACTGGCTGTCCAGATCGGGAGTGACGCGGATATCCTGAATGCGTTTCTTGTCGCGTGCATACAGATAGCAGTCGCGTCCTACGCCGGAATAACGGAAGAAGTCCTGATCTTCCAGATAACTGCCGTCGCACCAGCGGAACACCTGGAAGGCAATCAGGTTTTTGCCGGGTTTCAGGTAGTTGGTCAGATCAAATTCGGCTTCCAGTTTGCTGTCTTCGCTATAGCCTACGTAGCGGCCGTTTACCCAAAGATACATATTGGAAGTTACCGAGCCGAAGTGGGCAAAGATGTCTTTTCCTTTCCAGTCGGCAGGAAGAACGATTTCTTTTCGGTAAGAGCCTACGTGATTGTTTTCTGTGGGGACAAGGGGAGGATTGTTCTGAAATTGGTTTCTCCAGGCATAGCCGACATTTACGTAAATCGGATCGCCATAACCATTCAATTCCCAAACGGCGGGTACTTTAATATTGTCCCAGCCTTTGTCGTTAAAACTGGTCTGATAAAAGTTTGTCGGGCGTGCGTCTGCATTTCTTACCCAGTTAAATTTCCAGAGACCGTTCAGAGTCATAAAATTCTGAGAGTCTTCTTTGCTGCCCGCTTTAGCTTCATCAGCTGATGCATAGGCAAAATAATTAGTGTGCATTGCGGAGCGGTTTACGGAATTCACTTCCGGATCTTTCCACTCGTTAAAGTTTTGTGCTTGGATGGCTGTTGTTAGTCCTAGTGCAGCCAAACAGCAGGAAAGTAGTTGTTTCTTCATGGGTTTTTTGTATTAGGTTTGAATTTCGGGAGTCAAAGATAGGGATTTATTAACAAGATAAGGACCAATAATCATTCATTTAAGGCTACTTTTTAATAAATTAGCTAGAAAGTGTAGTGTTTATTGATGAAGAACGTTTATTTTTGCACCATGTTACAATTTGAGAATCAAAAGATAAAACATATCGTGCGCAAAGCTCTTCCGGTGATTGCACTGGTGGCTATATTGTACTCCTGTGCCAGCATTGGACGGCCGGAAGGCGGGCCTAAGGATTACGATCCTCCGCGTTTTGTCGGCAGTACCCCTGCTGCAGGTGCGATTAATAATAAGAGGACTAAAGTTTCTCTTCAGTTCGATGAGTTTATTAAGCTAGAGAAAGCAACCGAGAAAGTGGTTGTTTCTCCTCCTCAGATTCAACAACCGGAGATAAAGGCTTCCGGAAAGAAAATACAAGTGAATCTGCTTGACTCACTAAAGCCTAATACTACCTATACTATAGATTTCTCGGATGCCATCGTCGATAATAACGAAGGCAATCCTCTGGGTAATTTTGCATTTACTTTTTCTACCGGTGCGCAGATCGATACAATGGAAGTATCGGGAACGGTGCTTGACGCCTCTAACTTGGAGCCTATTAAAGGTATACTGGTCGGACTGCATGCAAATCTGAATGACTCCGCCTTTACTAAACTTCCTTTCGACCGTGTGGCACGTACCGACAGCCGTGGGCGTTTCTCTATTCGTGGGGTAGCTCCCGGCAAGTATCGTATCTTTGGCTTGATGGATTCAGATCAGAACTTTGCTTTCACTCAGAAGAGTGAGGTCATTGCTTTTAATGATTCACTGATCATCCCCCGTATGGAAGAAAGACTTCGTATGGATACGGCTTGGGTGGATTCATTGACTTATGATACGATCGTTGAGAAGAAATATATGCATTATTTGCCGGATGATGTGATTCTCCGTGCTTTTAAAGAACTCAATTATTCGCAATATTTGATAAAGTCCGAACGACTGGTTCCCCAGAAATTCACCTTTTATTTTGCTGGCAAAGCAGATACCCTGCCTGTACTGAAAGGGTTGAACTTCGATGAAAAGGAGGCTTTTGTGATAGAAAAGAACCAACGGAACGATACGATTCATTATTGGGTAAAGGACTCTTTGCTCTATAAACAGGATACTCTGGCCCTTAGCCTTACCTATCTTTATACGGATACGCTGAACCAGTTAATTCCGCGTACAGATACCTTGAAATTGGTATCCAAACAAAAGACTCTGACCAAAGAAGAGCCCGAGAAGAAGAAAAAGAAGAAAAAGAAAGAGGGTGAAGAAGATGAGCCGATACCGACTAAATTCTTACCGGTGAATGTGAATGCACCTTCATCAATGGACGTGTATGGCTATGTTTCTTTAAACTTTGAGGAGCCGATTGCAAGTTTTGATACTGCGGCAATTCATCTACGGCAGAAGGTGGATACAATTTGGAAAGATATTCCTTTCGAATTCGAACAAGACTCATTGAATCTGAGGCGGTTTAATCTGTATCCGGCAAATGATTGGGACGCTACAATGGAATATGAGTTCTCGGTGGACTCAACTGCATTTCATGGCATTTATGGTTTGTTTACCGATAAGATAAAACAATCATTTAAGGTACGTAGTGAGGATGAATATTTTACTCTTCATTTTATTGTTACAGGAGCAGATCCTCAGGCATTTATAGAATTACTGGATACCCAAGATAAAGTGGTTCGACGAAGACTGGTGGATGATGGAAGGGCAGATTTCTATTACCTGAATCCGGGGAAATATGCCGCCAGACTGATTAATGATAGAAATGGAAACGGAGAATGGGACACGGGAGACTATGCAAAAGGAATACAACCGGAAGAAGTTTACTATTTCCCCAAGGTTGTTGAATATAAAGCGTTATGGGATGTTGACCAAAACTGGGATATACACGCAACTCCTGTAGACAAACAGAAACTGGATGAACTAAAAAAACAAAAACCAGATGAAGACAAGAAAAAGAAAGAAAGAGAAAGAGATAGAAATAACCAAAACCGTAACCGTCGCTAATTTGCGACGTCATCTAATTGTTGGAATTCTTGCATTGTTGATGGGAAGTTTTGCGCTTCCTGCCAATGCTCAGTGTGAAGCTAAAAACGATGCTTTTCAATCCGGAGAGCATGTAATGTATGACTTGTACTTCAACTGGAAATTCGTTTGGGTGAAAGCGGGTATAGCCAGTCTGACGACTAATGCAACTACCTATCATTCGGAACCGGCTTACCGTATCAATCTGCTTGCCTTAGGTAGCAAGCGTGCCGACTTCTTTTTCAAGATGCGCGATACACTGACTTGCGTCATGGGTGAAAAACTGGAACCTCGTTATTTCCGTAAAGGTGCCGAGGAAGGAAAACGCTATACGGTAGATGAGGCTTGGTTCTCTTATAAAGACGGCCTTTGCTTTGCCAAACAAAAACGTACGTTCCGTGACGGAGAAGTTCAGGAGTCGGAAGAAAGCGACAGTCGCTGCATCTACGATATGCTGACTATCCTTGCCCAAGCGCGTTCTTATGATCCTGCTGATTATAAGGTAGGCGATAAAATCAAATTCCCGATGGCTACCGGACGTAAAGTGGAAGAACAGACACTGATTTATCGGGGAAAAGAGAATGTGAAAGCGGAAAATGGGATTACCTATCGCTGCCTGATCTTCTCATTAGTTGAATACGATAAAAAAGGGAAAGAAAAGGAAGTGATTACTTTCTTCGTAACAGATGATAAGAACCACCTTCCTGTCCGTTTAGATATGTTCTTGAATTTCGGTTCAGCCAAAGCTTTCTTAAATGATGTCAGAGGTCACCGTCATCCATTGACTTCTATAGTTAAATAGTCTGTCTACAGAGTAAAAGGTACTTTCTGATCTTTCCGGAAAACACTTGATTCGAATGTAGCGATCAAGTCTCCGTTCTGGTTAGTAACATCTACTTGATAGCAGCCGGTGCTTCGGCCGATATACCGTTCGCGTGCCTCGGCATAGAGGGTGTCGCCCGGACCGCTGGCACGCAGAAAAGTGATTGAGGATGAAAGAGAGAAAGCGAGTGTTCCGTGCGAATTGGCAGCTGCGGCGAGTGCCAGATCTGCCAGCGTGAAAATCGCTCCTCCTTGTGTCCGCGCTCCGGCATTAAGATGTTCGGGTTTTATTTCCAGTTTGGCTTTACTGTATCCTTCGCGTACTTCAAGCAATACTATACCTGCATTTTCGGCGAACAGGTCCTTTTTAAAAAACTCTTGTGGGGTCATAATGATTAATTTTGAATTACTAATTTGAAACGTTGAATGATAAGTTATGAGGCCGAATTAGCCTATAATTTAAAATTCAAGATTCTTCCGCAAATGTAATAAATATATTCCCATATATGGCTGTCGGATACTTACGTTTTTAGGGGGTTATTATTCTTCATCAATCTCGAATACCTTATGACTGGTATGGTGTTTGCATTCGTATCATCTAATAAAAATGCTGTATGGAGTATCCTGATAAAAGAAAGAGGAGATAAGCTTCTATGTTTAATCAAGTGCTTGTCTCCTCCTTTTTTAATTTTCTCTTACCATTCAATAGCTTGATCCTCATCCGGTATCAACGGGTTGATCTGGCGTTCCATTGTCATAGAACCTTTTACTTTGTAAGTTATCGGATAATCCGGATTGGAAGTGACATCCGTGTACTTATAACTCAGTTCCAGTGTGGTAAGGTGGCGTTCCATATATTTGATGGTCTCGTGCTGAATGATTCGTTTTTCATATTTGCATTCTCCCAATGGTCGGATATTGATTCCCGGTTCGCCTTCGTCACCGTACAATCTCAACTTTCCTTTAATAGTACCTTCCTCGTCCTCCGTTCCTTCTTCAAACTCGACGAATACTTTATACCTGGAGCGGTTCTCATCTTCCACCCACGTTGAACCGGCATAGAAGAAAATGGTATTCTCGTCCACTACGCGGGCTAAGCGCGTATCTACCTTAGCGGGATCGGTTGTCGTTCCTTCGATGTAGATGTTCATCAGCGTGGTGTTATACGTTCCGGAGTAGTCATTGAACAGATTGACTCCCAGCAGCGCTTTATAACGTCCCTTATATTTGTTTTGAACATAAGAAGGGTCTTCTTCAATAGTCAGCGGAAGTACGTATTTCTCATCCAGTTCCAACCCGTTAAAGTTGAAATGGATGGGGTAGAGCTGTATATTCTCTCCCGCAGGAATATGGCAAATGTTTGATTCAAAAGAATAATGCTGTTCTGCAAGGGGGACATACCAGAGGTCCTGACGACCTACGGGGAATTTTTCCTGGTTAAGTATTCGGAGCGTATCCTCATCCACGGCTATTTTTGCATCGATATTCCGACTGTTGCTTTTCGAGCCGCTGACAATGACCGGCAACTGGTATATTCCTGTTCCATCCGGCTGATAGCGTACATAAATTTCACTCAAGCCGTTGTCACCTAAAGGTGCCTTGAAAGAAAGCATCTGTGTGTAAAGTTCATCTTTCCACTCGTCATTGCATGCACTGAATGTTACATACATCCCCAGTATCATTCCTAAAATATATAATTTTCTCATATTGATCTTTTGGTTTATAATGTTAACACTAATCATAATTCTGCCATCCGGGAGCTTGTGAGAGATTATTGTTGCGTTTCAGCTCATCGAAGCTGATAGGCCAGAAGTACTGTTTGCGTGAGAAAGAAGTCTGTAGTTCGGCCACTCTGACTGGCAGATAAAACATATCTTTGTATTCTTCGTTCATCAGTGTATTGCAACCGTAGATTTGTTCTCCTTCATGTTCTTCGACAATTTTCCAACGACGCAGGTCATAGTAGCGTTGGGTTTCTGCAAAGAATTCGATCTGCCGTTCATGAACTATTTTTTCAAAGAATTTTTTCGGGTTTTCATATACTTCATCGCTATAGTCGGGGACTCCGGCACGCATACGGACAGGCTTAACTCCACGGCGCATCTGTTCTTTGTCACGGAAGATGTCGTAAGTCTGGCTTCCGTCCCATGAGGCCACCTGGTAGTGTGTCCCTTCGGAAATATTATTCAGTGCTTCTGCATACATCAGTAATATGTCGGCATAACGAAGTGTAGGTTCCACTTTCTGGTAGATAGAGCCTCCCCATTTGGCGCAATCGTTCGGATTTACATATTTCATGATGCCGGTGCCCGTAATGCACCAGTTATCAGATCCATTGATACGACCGTCGGTTGCTCCGCGATAATACCAGATTTGTTTGTTTCGTGAGTCTTTTCCTCCTTCTTCCTTAATGCTCAGTGCGTTCCATTGTGCTCCGTTGAAAGCTACGGAAGCATAGAAGCGAGGCTCACGGTTGGTATATCCCCACCATACGCCATTTTTTACATTGTCGTACTTGTGTTCATCTTTGTTTTCATCGTTTGTGAACTTCCCTTTCCATAATGTATAGCATTCTTTGTCAAATGATGTACCATCTGCCATAGCGTATGCTTCACTTTGCTTTAGGGTCATTCCGTGTACGTTATATCCTCCAAAAGTTCCGGGCAGTTGATGCTTTACGAAATCTACCATCGTGTTGTCTGTTTTTAAGTCATTGCTGTCACCATTGGTTCCTCGGGTAAAAATAAGTTCCGGATTTTCGGCTGCATAGATATCTCCATTAAAAAGAGACCGATATGATTCAAATGGATCTATATTGGACCATCCTTCCGGAAAAGGCTTGTTACTGTATTCCTCATGATATGGCGGTTCAATAGTAGTTGGATAAGCCTCGTCTGTACTAACCGGGCGCCTTTCAAAAGTATAAAGTTTGTAGAGTCCGCTCATTTCCGAGTACTCGATCATGTCTCTGGCGGCAGCAGCGGCTTTTGCCCACTTCTCTTCATTGTATTCTTGTGGAATCAACTGTTGGCCGTCCTTGTTGATGAAGTCTGCCATTTCCGTATTCCCGTTTACCAGCGGACTGGCAGCATAAAGGAAAACTTTGGCACGTACAGCCAGCGCGGCTCCTTTAGTCGGGCGGGCAATGTTCAAGTTATCGCGTTTTTCGAACAGTTCGGTAGCTGCAATTTCGAGTTCTGAAGTGATGAATGCCACGCACTCATCATAGGTTTTACGTGGGTAGGCCAGTTCGTCATACGATTTTGTATAGTCGGCTCCTTCCGGTGGTAGAATGGGTATCGGACCGAATTTTCTCAGCAGTAACCAGTAGAAATAGGCACGCAGAAAACGGGCCTGTCCTCTTACGTCCGTCACTTCCTCCGGAGTGAGATCTTCATTCTCATACAATTCATTCAGTAGAATGGAGGCTTGATAGATTCCGTCATACGACCATTTCCAAGCATTTTGGCCACCAGTGGAATTTAAATATTCGCCGCGTTTGAATTTGGCAAAACGGTCTCCTCGTTCGTTGAATACTTGGTCGTCTGAGAAATTGAAAGGGCATACGTCACTGTGTCCCACCTCCAGATTATCTCCCTGCAGGCGACTGTAGCAGAATGACAGCCATTGAAGTGTATAGTCTTTGTCCGAGAAAATGCGTTCTGTAGATTGTTGGTCTCTGAAATAGCGGTCTACATTTAGGAAATCGGAACAGGAAGTGAGTCCCAAGCCGAGTACCACTGCTCCCAATAAAATGTATTTATTTTTATTCATAACTTTTCTTTTAATGATTGTTTTAGATTCCTACCGTCAGTCCGATGGTCACTGTTCTGGATAACGGATATTGTTGTCCATTGGAACTACCCAGTTCCGGATCCCAAAGCTTAAAGTCGGAGAAGGTCAGCAGATTCGTTCCCATCAGGTAGAGGCGTACACGGTCCAAATGGAGTTTATTGACAAACCGTTTGGGGATGCTGTAACCTAATTCCACATTCTTTAAACGGATGTACGAACCGTTTCGCAGCCAGTAAGTAGAAGCACGATAGTTGTTGCTATTACCTCCATAACTCAGACGCGGGTATTTGGCATTCGGGTCTTCGTTGATTCCCAGCGACCAGTAGTTACCCACTACATCCGTCAGAATATTGCCCCATGACTTCTCTTGGAATGGATATACGGTGAATCCGTCTATGAAGAAGGATGACTTGCCGGCTCCTTGGAAGTGAACGTTGATATCAAATCCTTTCCATTGTGCAGATACACCGAACCCGTAAATCAGGTTAGGGCGGGTGGTCGCACCGATGGGCACTTCGTCATCTCCGTTAATGACTCCGTCACCGTTTACGTCCTTGTATTTGATGTCTCCCGGCATGATGCCTGAACCCTGTGAGGGTCTGTTGCGGATTTCTTCATAATCCTTAAACAATCCTTCGGCTATCAGGCCGCGTGCCTGGTCTACACGGAATCCGTATTTCATCTTATACGGATAGCGGCTGTTCTCTTCGTCATACTCCTTGATTTCATTCTTACTATAGGTCATGTTGGCACGTACCGTAAGGTCTACCTCACCTATCCTCTGTTTATAAGCGATATTACCGTCAAAACCTTCGGACAAGACAGAACCCACGTTGGCATAAGGTTTCGTTGTGATGTGATTCAGACCGATGATCTGAGGAAGGTAACTACGTACCATATAAATACCGTTGCGTTGTTCGTGGAAGTAGTCAATGCTGCCACTGAACTTATCATTGAACATAGAGAAGTCAAGTCCGAGGTCATGTTTCTTGGCTACCTCCCAAGTGATGCTGCTTGACGCAATTCTCGAATAGGTCAGTCCGGTATAATAATAATTACTGGTGCCGATATCACCGTAATAATAACCGTCTTCATCCCATGTCCCGAATTTCTCTACGTATGGGAAGCGGGTTCCCACATTGTCGTTACCTACCTTACCATATGAGTAGCGCAGCTTAAACATATTCAGCCATTTGAGATGTTTCTTGATGATTGACTCTTCAGCGATGTTCCATGCTACAGAATAGGCGGGAAAGAATCCAAACTGCTGACCTGAGGCGAAGTTCTCGGAGCCGTTGTAACCGAAATTAAAGTCAAAGAAGTAGCGGTATTTCCATCCGTATGTGAAACGTCCTGCAAACCCCTGATGACGATTCTGAATACTCTGCACAATCTTCTCGTAGCTATCTGTATTGCCGTTGTGAGATGTATTGGTAGTCTTATCCTGAGAATACTTTAAAACGGCCCCTAGCATGTGGTCGCCAAACGTACGGTTATAGTGTAGCTCTGCCTCCAAGTATTCCTTCCGTTGTCCACTTGAATACATCGTTCCGTCCATCAGTTTCTGCGTCTCTATTCTTCTGAATTGCAATTCTCCGTCGGAGGTACGCTGCCGTTCCGCTAACCAACTTTCCGGCCATTTGAAACGGTTGTCACCGTTATCCGTATATGTATCGAATCCGAAACGTCCGTAGAATTTTAATCCCTTTGTGATAAATTTCAAATCTTGTTCAAGATTAACCGTAGTCTGTATTTTATTCTTCCATGTTTCCTGATATCCCTGTTGGGTGGTCAGTACCCACGGATTTCTTCGTCCTTCACTACCGACTGCTGCCCATTTCCCGTCACTATACTGTACCGGAGAAGCGATGGGACTGTATCCCATTAACGAGTGCCATATTTCATGATACTGGCTTCCCGGCAGGTTCTGCTTGTCCAAAGAACCCGATACGCCTACTTTTAGCAGCGTGGATTTTGTCAGGTCTATGTCTACATTCATGCGGTAGTTCCAGCGATGGTAGTTGGCATTGGTGTTATAGTCTGTCATAGCACGATCCGTCTCGTACATGCCGCCTTCATTTACATAACTGGCGGAAATGAAATAGCGGGCTACCGTACCACCTCCGGTCAAGTCTACAGTTGCGCGATAAGTGGGGGCACCGTCTTTCAGTATTAAGTTCATCCAGTCCACATTAGGGAAAAGATCCTGATCCAGCCCGTTTGCAAACAGTTCCAAGTCGCTTTCGCTATAGGCCGGAGCCTGACTACGACTAACCAAGGCTTCGTTCATCATGCGGGCATATGTTGGACCGTCCACAAATTCCGGAGTTCTGGTGCGTGTATTATACGAGGTTTCTACTTTGGCATTGACGCGGGTCTTCCCTTCCTTGCCGCGTTTGGTCGTGATCAAGACAACGCCATTTGCACCGCGTGAACCGTAAATGGCGGTTGCGGAGGCATCTTTCAACACGGAGAAGTCCTGGATATCTTCCACATTGATTTCATTCATATCACGTTCGAAGCCATCGACCAACACCAATGCACTGCCTCCGGCACCGAAAGTGGAGATACCGCGTATCCAGAACTCAGAAATATTGCTACCCGGCTGTCCGGAAGTCTGGCGGGCGAGTATACCGGCTACATTGCCTGCAAGAGCATTGGTGATGCTTGCCGTCGGAGTACGTAGCTGGGAAACGTCGACTGTGGTAACGGCACCTGTCACAGTTACCTTCTTCTGAGCACCGGTCCCTGTGACAACAACCTCGTCGATGACCGTTTCTTTCGTCTCTGCCATAACGATGTTAATGATTTTTTTGTCTTTGATAAAGATTTCCTGCTTTGTAAATCCCACATAGGAAAAAATCAAGTAAGAGTAATTGGGAACCTTGATCTTGTAACGTCCGTTTATGTCTGTTATCGCACCGAAGCCGGGCATATTTCTTGCTGTAACGTTCACGCCTATTAAAGGTTCGTTCTTTGGATCAGTGACGATTCCCGTCACCTCAATCGTCTCTTGTTCATTTTGAGCGTAGACTGTAGTTGTCCAGCCTACTATCAATAAAAATAGTAAGATTACATTTCTCATATTTACTTGTGTTTTAAATAGTATTATTCCGTTGTCATATAACGAATCCCTTTATTATCAATATCTCCAATATAGAACATATCTGTATCAGGGTCGTAAGCAAGACCGGCTGGCTGATTGAAACGTGCCTCATGCAATGGATTGCCGTCTACGTATCCCCATATTTTGCCGTCGGCGTTTTCGTTACTTCGTCCGGCTGCAAGAGACGCTACCCCATGAGGATCCAGTTTCCAGATGCAGTGATTTTCTCTGTCACAAAAATAGAAGTCATATTGGTCGTTGTCAGGACCAATTCCTTCGCCGTATTTCTCGTTTTTTACGAATACACCGAACTGTGGTTTGTTAAACCGGGCGCTTCCTCCCGTTCCTTCCTTGAAACTTTTATCGTTCATGTTTCCGGCAATGATGCTAGGATTACCGAATGTTTTTGCCACCGGATCATAATCGGCTCTGAACACTGCGCCAAAATTGTCGGAAAGCATATACATGAATTTATTGGACGGGTGCCTGAATAATATCGTATGTGAACCGCCCACTGCCGATATCTGACTCAGGCTAAAGGCAACTTCCGCATTCTCGTCGATATTGGGAATAGCCCCATTGCGTATCATTTTGTAGACTTTTCCCTCCCACCAGGTGGTGTAAAAGATGGTTCCGTCATCCATATACACTAAGCTATATGCTGTCCTGCCATAGTTGTAGGGACGAATTCGTCGAAAGTTTTCACGACGGAGAGAATAATAGATATTTGCCCGGGTGGTGTTGTCCTGACCGTGATCATCGGTAAATAGCAACGTGTCTCCGTCAGCACTGAATGTGAAAGAATACATTGTGCTATATCCCGTTCTTGGGAAGAGGCGTTTTACAGTCCGTTCTGTCAGGTCTATTAGGTGGAGACCGTCAAAATGGTTTGAAGAAAAAAGTAATCGGTTGTCCCCATCCTTGTACTTGGGGTCGAACACCATACAGTCATTGGAAGGAATAGAAGCTCCTTCATCGAACGAACCCTCTTGAAATGCAGAATTATTATCCTCGTCTACCTTACGTAGCAAGGTACCTACGATCGTTGCAGGAGTGTACTTGAATTCCTCTTCAAATGTATGTTCTGCAATAGGTTTGCCATCCGGACCATCTACACGAACATTGATTATTCCATCAAAAGCCTTGGAAGGAACCATGCAATAAATCTTTTTTCCATCGGCTCCGATGGTTTTGGTTTTTTCTCCACCGATCGTAATGTGAATTTTGGTGGGATCATTCCCGAAGTTACTGCCTTCAATGTACAGGCGGGTTCGCATACCTCCCTCTTTAGGGCTAAAATCTGTAAATACTACTGGTTGAGATGGGTCATACTGATTAGAGTTGGCTTTATCATCTTTACAACCGATGAAGAATAAACAGCAGACAAGTACTGTTATTAGGTGGTTTTTCATAAATATAAATAATAAAATGGTTAAAGTGCATCCGAACAATAAATATTATTGCTTACAACGTTTGCCTATCTTTCTTATTATAAGCATAATATGTATCTAAATCTTTAGGAGTTTTAGGTATCCTTCACCTTGTTGATGTTGGCATGTTGTGCTCATAATATGTTGTAGATTTAAGTACAAATATCTATATATATCTGATTCTCATCAACGAAGAGTTTGACTGAGAAAAGACATGGCAAAGCTAACTAAATAAGTAATTTCTTATTTAATTTGCATAACTTTATGTAAACGTGATGATAATAATTATAATTAACAATCAATTGATTAATTACAAATAAATATAATAAAAATGTAGAAGAGTTAGAATGCCTTTTTCCTTAAAATGACCAGAATATATTATATATTAGTCAGATTATTATAATTACATTTTTAATTTCATTAAATTAAGCAGGCTTTTGGGGAATATCTGTGCAAATATGCCCTTCAAGGGAGAAATGTACCAAATTTGTCCCTGAATTGGATTATTTGGGACGGTCTATTCTATTTGAAAGTACTACTTTTGCCACCAGATAATTATTAACTTAACAAATAATCCATGTATTATGAAAACAATTCTTAGCGCATTGGGACTTTCGCTTCTGATCTTTACGAGTTGCGGTGGACAAAAAAAGGTTGAAGTCGATTTTATTCAGGACAACATCGACAACGCAGTAGCACAAAACACAATTCAGACAGACATTATCGAGAAATCCGGTAAAATTCTGAATCCAAGAACCATCAATGCAGATGGTAGTATCTCCTATATACCTATTGATGACTGGTGCTCCGGTTTCTTTCCGGGCAGCATGTGGCTGACTTACAATCTGACAGGGGATAAAAAGTGGTTGCCTTTGGCAGAAAAATACACAGAAGCCCTCGATTCTGTGAAATATCTGAAGTGGCATCATGATGTCGGCTTTATGATCGGGTGCAGTTATCTTAACGGTTACCGTTTTGCAGATAAAAAAGAATATAAAGATGTGATTGTAGAAGCCGCAAAATCATTGTCTACCCGTTTCCGTCCGGGAGCAGGCGTTATCCAGTCATGGGATGCCGATAAAGGCTGGCAGGGAACACGCGGATGGAAATGTCCGGTGATTATCGATAATATGATGAATCTGGAATTGCTGTTTGAAGCTACGGCTTTTTCCGGTGACTCTACCTTTTACAATATAGCAGTGAAACATGCGGATACAACGATGGCTCACCACTTCCGTCCGGACAACAGTTGCTATCATGTGGTAGACTACGATCCCGAAACAGGAGAAGTGCGTAAGAGACAAACAGCACAAGGATATGCGGACGAATCATCATGGGCTCGCGGACAGGCTTGGGCATTATACGGTTATACCACTTGCTATCGCTATACAAAAGACAAGAAGTATCTCGATCAGGCACAGAAGGTGTATAACTTCATCTTTACCAATAAGAACCTGCCGGAAGACCTCGTTCCTTACTGGGATTACGATGCTCCGAACATTCCGAACGAACCTCGTGACGCTTCTGCAGCCGCATGTACGGCTTCTGCTCTGTACGAACTCGACGGTTATCTGCCGGGCAATCACTATAAGGAAACCGCTGATAAGATCATGGAAAGCCTCGGCTCACCGGCTTATCGTGCCAAAGTGGGTACGAATGGAAACTTTATATTGATGCACTCTGTGGGCAGTATCCCTCACGGCCAGGAAATAGATGTGCCTTTGAACTACGCTGACTATTACTTCCTGGAAGGATTGATGCGCAAAAGAGACCTGGAAAAGAAGTAAGAACTGCCTTGCTTGTACTTTAGCCGGATATGTGCATATATTAGTCTCTTCCGGTACATTAACTGTTATTCTTTATATCATGATAAACAAATCAGTAAACTTATTGATGGGAGGCTTGACCCTCTTTGCAGCGCAAGGCTGTAAAGCCCCCAAACAGGTGGCAGAGCAGGCGGAACATCCAAACATCATCTATGTATTTCCTGATCAGTATCGCAATCAGGCAATGGGCTTTTGGAACCAGGAAGGTTTCAGAGATAAAGTAAACTTCCGGGGAGACCCCGTGCATACTCCTAACATAGATACTTTCGCACGTGAATCTATGGTGCTGACTTCCGCTCAAAGCAACTGTCCGCTGAGCAGCCCTCATCGTGGAATGTTGCTGACCGGTATGTATCCGAATCGCAGTGGTGTACCTTTGAACTGTAACTCTACACGTCCTATCAGCTCTTTGCGTGACGATGCGGAGTGCATAGGCGACGTATTCAGCAAGGCCGGTTATGATTGTGCTTATTTCGGTAAACTTCACGCTGACTTCCCGACCCCGAATGATCCGGAGAATCCGGGACAATATGTAGAAACACAGCGTCCGGTGTGGGACGCTTATACGCCGAAAGAGCAGCGCCACGGTTTCAACTATTGGTATTCGTACGGCACGTTTGACGAACATAAGAACCCGCATTATTGGGATACGGACGGCAAGAGGCATGATCCGAAAGAATGGTCACCGCTCCATGAGTCGGGCAAAGTTGTTTCTTATCTCAAGAATGAAGGAAACGTGCGTGATACGAAGAAACCATTCTTCATCATGGTGGGAATGAACCCGCCGCATAGCCCATACCGTTCGCTGAACGATTGTGAAGAACAGGACTTCAATCTTTATAAAGATCAACCGCTGGACAGTCTGCTGATTCGCCCAAACGTAGATCTGAATATGAAAAAAGCGGAATCCGTCCGTTACTACTTTGCTTCTGTGACCGGAGTAGACCGTGCTTTCGGACAGATTCTGGAAGCACTGAAACAATTGGGATTGGATAAAAATACAGTAGTCATCTTTGCTTCCGACCATGGCGAAACAATGTGCAGCCAGCGAACGGACGATCCTAAGAACTCTCCCTATTCCGAATCTATGAATATTCCGTTCCTGGTTCGTTTCCCCGGTAAGATTCAGCCCCGGGTAGATGATTTGTTGCTTTCTGCTCCCGACATTATGCCTACCGTACTCGGCTTGTGCGGTCTGGGGGATTCGATTCCTTCCGAGGTGCAGGGACGCAACTTCGCACCTCTTTTCTTCGATGAAAAGGCGGAAATTGTTCGTCCGGAAGGTGCGTTGTATATTCAGAATCTGGATGGAGAGAAAGATAAGGATGGATTGGTGCAATCTTATTTCCCCTCTTCGCGCGGCATTAAGACGGCTCGCTATACATTGGCTCTGTATATCGACCGGGAGACTAAACAGCTAAAGAAAAGTCTGCTGTTTGATGACGTAAACGACCCTTATCAGCTAAATAATCTGCCTTTGGAAGAAAATAAGGAAGTCGTGGAGCAACTTTATCGTGAAATGGGAGCAATGCTGAAAGAAATCGACGATCCGTGGTATACGGAAAAGATTCTTTCGGACCGTATACCTTACTGATACCGTATACTAATACGGTTTGTATGACACCCGGGTCTCATACATACCGACACCCGGATCTCATACATGCTGACACCCGGGTGTCGTGCATCCTGGCACCCGGGTGTGGTAAGAACTGCCTTTAAACAATTAATGATCATGAAAGCTGTTTGTTTTATATTTCTGTTCTTGTTTTGTTCTTTGTCCTCTTATGCGCAGGTCATAGGGTTTGAAGAAAAGGTTCCCGAGACGTTCAAAGTTTCGGGGAAAGGTGAAGTGAAACTTTCTTCTCTTTTCTATAAAGAGGGAGAAAGTAGTCTGGAATGGGATTTCCAACCTGCCTCGATACTGGACGTTCAGATAGAACCCTTATCACTGAATGCCAAAAAGGAACAGCAATTTGGTATTACCCTGTGGATATATAACGAGAAACCCCAGCAGGACTCTATCCGTTTTGAGTTTCTAAATAAGGCGGGTGAAGTCTCTTATTGGTTCACGTATCATCTGCAAGCGGCAGGCTGGCGGGCTTGCTGGATATCTTTCGCCTACATGAACGGTGATAAGAAAGATAAAAATATTGTTTCTTATCGTCTGGTCGCTCCCGACCGTAAAGGGCGCATCTTTCTGGATCGCCTGACCTTTCCGGAAAAGAAGATGAACCTGCGCACGACACCGGACCAACAACTGCCAGCTAACAACGGTCTTTCCAATCGTGACCTCTGGCATTGGTGTCTTGTATGGAAGTGGGAACAGCAGTCTTATGATGTCCCCTTGCTTTCTAAACTGACAACTCGGCAAAAGAAGGACTTGAAAACAATCGAACAACGCCTGACTGAATTTCTCGATGTGAAGAAAGCTCCCCAAGGACAGATCAACGCTGCAAGGAAGACTTTTGAAAGAGCTGCCATTGCTCCCTCCGCAGCCGGAACCGGCTTTACCGGAACTCCTGTTGTAGCACCGGACGAGCAAGACAAGAAGAAAGGGGAGATGTCATGGAATGATATCGAAACGATGCTTGCCGGTTTTGCATACGATGCCTTCTACAATCAGAATGAGACATCGAAGAAGAACTATTTTACCGTATTCGACTATGCAATGGATCAGGGATTCGCTTTTGGCAGCGGCATGGGGACGAACCATCATTACGGCTATCAGGTACGTAAAATATATACTACCGCCTGGCTCATGCGGGACGCGATTTATAAACATCCTCACCGGGATGCCTATCTATCCACTTTACGTTTCTGGGCTGCTTTACAGGAGACTCGTCAACCGTGTCCGCCGGAGCGGGATGAATTACTGGATTCATGGCATACGCTCTTGATGGCAAAGTTTATCTCCGCCATGATGTTCCCCGATGCAAGAGAACAGGAACAGGCTTTGAATGGTTTGTCGCGCTGGTTGTCTTCATCGCTGAATTATACTCCGGGCACTCTCGGCGGTATCAAAGTAGATGGAACGACCTTTCATCACGGAGGTTTCTATCCCGGCTATACAACCGGAGTACTGGCTACCATCGGCCAATTTATCGCTCTCACCAACGGGACCGGATTTGAACTGACGGAAGAGGCACGTCAACATATCAAGTCTGCCTTTCTCGCCATGCGCAATTATTGTAACCTTTACGAATGGGGGACAGGCATTAGCGGTCGCCATCCTTTTGGCGGAAAGATGGGAAGCGATGATATAGAAGCATTTGCCAATATTGCATTGTCAGGAGACTTGTCCGGTCAGGGAAATACATTCGATCATGGACTGGCCGCCGATTATTTGCGTCTGATACGTGATCGGAATACAAGGAATGCACATTTCTTCAGAAAAGAAGGTATTCAGCCTGCACAGGCTCCCCACGGTTTTTTTGTTTATAACTATGGATCGGCAGGTATTTTCCGCCGTGCAGACTGGATGGTGACACTGAAAGGATATACCACAGATGTATGGGGTGCTGAAATCTATGCGAAAGATAATCGTTACGGACGTTATCAAAGCTACGGATCGGTACAGATTATGGGAAAAGGAAATCCCGTCTCCCGTGCCGGAAGTGGTTTTGTACAGGAAGGATGGGACTGGAACCGTCTGCCCGGTACGACTACCATTCATCTTCCTTTTGAACTCTTGGACAGTCCCCTGAAAGGTACGACGATGGCACGGTCTACGGAAAACTTTTCCGGAAGCAGCTCTTTAGGCGGCATGAACGGAATGTTTGCAATGAAACTGACGGAACGTGATTATGAGAACTTTACTCCCGACTTTGTAGCCCGTAAATCCGTCTTCTGTTTTGATAACCGGATGATCTGCCTCGGAACAGGCATCACGAACAGCAATGCTGACTATCCTACGGAGACCACTCTCTTCCAGACGAAATTTAACGGCAAAGAGCAGAAGACAGGTAAGGATAACTATTGGTTGCACGACGGCTATGATAATTATTATCATGTAGTTGACGGAACCCTTCGTTCACAGATAGCCGAACAGGAGTCGCGTCATGAGAAAACCCGCGAAAAGACTACAGGAACATTCTCTTCTGCCTGGATTGAACATGGCAACGCCCCGAAGAATGCTACTTATGAATATATGGTACTGATTCAGCCTTCAGCTTCGGATTTGGATGAACTGAAGAAAACGCCTGCATACGAAGTATGGCAACGTGATCAGACTGCGCATATTGTCTATGACAGGAAAACGGGTATAACCGGATATGCTGTTTTTGAAGATTACCGGTCTGCTGACGATAAGCTGGTGGTTGCTTCCATTCCTGCGGAAACGATGGTCATGTATGCGGCAGAGGGAAAAAAGGCGATTCGTCTCAGCGTCTGTGACCCAAACTTGAATATTGCGGAAAAGACGTATACGACAAAAGAACCGAGCCGCCCTATTCGTAAAATAATAGAGCTGAAAGGACGCTGGAGTTTCTTGGAGACACCGGCGAATGTAAAGCTTGAATATAAAGGTGCCCATACGATACTGGATGTAACTTGTCAGCATGGACAACCGGTGGAAATGATTCTTGAAAATAAATGAAGAGAGAATTTAAATAGGTATTGATGTTTGTGTTTCTATGAAAGAAAGAGGGTCGGTTCAGCGAAGAATCGACCCTCAGTTTTATATGCGGTTAATGAGACAGTTTGCTAGGGAGAACTTGAATTACTTGTTTAATCTCCATTCGAAACCATCTTTTGTATCTTTCACTTCAAATCCGAGTGCAGTCAATGTATTACGGATTTCGTCGGAAGTAGCCCAGTCTTTGTTGGCTTTTGCTTTCATGCGTTGTTCAAGAAGCATATCAACGACTTTGCCATAAGCGGCTTCGCGACCGTCGGAAGAACCTTTCTCTTCTTTCAGCCCCATGATGTCGAAGCAGAACAGGTGGAAAGTTTCTTTCAGGTCTTTCAGATCTTCTGCGGAGATCGTTGCATTTCCTGCGTTGATATTATTGATGATGCGGGCACCTTCGAAAAGCTGTGCGATGACAATAGGAGTATTCAAGTCGTCATTCATAGCTTCGTAGCATTTAGCACGCAGCTCTTTCACGTTGATACCTTCCGAAGTTGTTGCGGCCGGAGTGATCTTGTCGAGTCCTTCGATTGCTTCTATCAAACGTTGCAGCCCTTTTTCCGAAGCTTGCAATGCTTCGTTACTGAAGTCTACAGTGCTGCGATAGTGAGCTTGCAGGATGAAGAAACGGATGGTCATCGGAGTGTAGGCTTGTGCCAGCAACTTGTGAGTACCGTTGAAAAATTCATCCAGCGTGATGAAGTTGCCGAGTGATTTACCCATCTTCGTACCGTTGATGGTAATCATGTTGTTGTGCATCCAGTAGTGAACCATGTCATCGCCTTGCGAAGCTACCGACTGTGCGATCTCACATTCATGATGCGGGAAGATCAGGTCCATTCCTCCTCCGTGAATATCGAAGTGCTCGCCCAGATACTTGCGTCCCATGGCGGTACATTCGGCATGCCATCCGGGGAAACCGTCGCTCCATGGAGAAGGCCAGCGCATGATGTGTTCCGGCTGCGCTTTTTTCCAGAGGGCGAAGTCGGCGGGATTACGTTTTTCGCTTTGTCCGTCGAGGTCGCGGGTGGTATTCAGTACGTCGTCGAGGTTGCGGCCGGAGAGTTTGCCGTAATGATAGTCCTTATTATATTTGGCTACGTCAAAGTAGACGGAACCTTCGCTTTCGTAAGCGTATCCGGCGTCCAGAATCTTCTGTACGAGCTGGATTTGTTCGATAATGTGACCCGAAGCGTGCGGCTCGATGCTGGGAGAAAGTACATTCAGTGCTTCCATTGCCTTATGATAGCGGTTCAGGTAATACTGAACGACTTCCATAGGTTCCAATTCTTCGAGACGGGCTTTCTTGGCTATTTTGTCTTCTCCTTCGTCAGCATCATGCTCCAGATGACCGACATCGGTAATATTGCGTACATAGCGTACTTTATATCCTAAATGAGTCAGATAACGGAAGAGTACGTCAAATGTGATGGCGGGACGGGCATGTCCCAAGTGAGCATCACCGTATACTGTCGGTCCGCATACATACATGCCTACATGCGGTGCGTGAAGCGGTACGAACAATTCTTTCTTTCTATCTAACGTGTTGTAAATGGTAAGTTGATGTTCCATAACATTTTATATTTGTTCTATTGGAAGTGCAAAGTTAGAATAAATAATTGATTTCAACTTAACTTGCAAGGGATTTTGTCTGATCTGCTGAAGGAAGAATGCCTTATGGGACGTTGAAGATTCTCTCTATCGCTTCCGCAACCCCATCTTCGTCATTAGTCAGTGTAATGTAGTCGGCAGCCTTCTTCACAGGCTCCTGCGCGTTGCCCATCGCTATGCCCATACCAGCGAATTTGATCATCGACAGGTCATTGTAGCCATCGCCTATAGCTATCACTTCCTCGCGTGTCATTCCTATATTTTCCAACAGTACGCTGAGGGATAAAGCCTTGTCGATACCTTGCGGAACCAACTCCAGGAAATAAGGTTCCGAACGGAAGACATTGATCTTTCCTTGCAGGCGGATACAAAGCTCGGATTCTACAGGAATTAGCTTGCCGGCATCTCCGACGATGAGGCACTTGGCTACTGGGAGGGTGATGTCAGTCAGGAAGTCGTTTGTTTCCCGTATCGCCATTTTATTGAGGAAGGCTTCTTTTTGTACGTATGGATCCAACGAGTTTTCGGTCACTATTTCTGCTCCGTCGTAAGTCAGTATGCTTAGATGATTGGTGCGGGCACATTCGTAGAGTACCGGAACGACTTCATTGGGCAGTACATTCTCGTACATCATTTCTTTGCTTTCCCAGTTGATGATCTCTCCACCGTTATAGGACAGGATAAATCCGCCGAACTCATTCATGCGTAACTCGTTGGCGAGCGGTACGATGCCGTAAGTCGGTCGCCCTGATGCAAGTACCAGACGGATACCTTGTTCTTGTATGCGTATCAGCGTTTCCCGGTTGCGGGAAGAGATTTCCTTTTTAGAATTGGTGAGTGTGCCGTCGAGGTCGAGCACTATGAGTTTGTATTTCATGTCGCATTGTTTTGGGTTGCAAAGATAGGAGAAAATGGATGACTACAAAGTGCGTGGTAATTAAAATATGCTTAGATTATGCACTTTTATGGTGCAATAGTGAGATGTTTGATTGTTATTGCAGCAAATCCGCCCACTGCTCATTGCTCAGTGCAGGCAGTGCCTCACTATCCGTAATAAATGTTTCTGCCAGCCTCCTCTTGTCCTCCTGTAGTTGGAGAATCTTTTCTTCGATACTGTTCTGAGTAATAAAACGATAGGCGATAACCTGTTTATCCTGACCGATACGATGTGCACGGGCGATGGCTTGTGACTCGGCAGCAGGATTCCACCAGGGATCAATGATAAATACATAATCGGCTTGTGTAAGGTTAAGACCGACTCCTCCTGCTTTCAAAGAAATAAGGAATGCCTGCACATCCTTTTGCTCGGTGAAATGGGCGATTTCGGAAGGTCGGTTGTTGGTGGAACCGGTCAGCAGAGCATACTTCCAGCCCCGTTGGCGGAATACCTCGGCAAGTATCTCCAGATGCCGGACAAAGGAAGAAAAGATAAGTACCTTATGTCCTTCACTTCTTAGGGTGTCAAAGGTATCGATGATTTGTTCCGTTTTTCCCGATATCCCGTCGAAGTCGGGAAAGATAAGCTGCGGATGGCAAGCCAGTTGACGGAGACGCAGGATACCGTTCAGGATGCTGAACATATGGTATCTGTCTCTGTTTTCGGGTTGCTGGAGTAATATGTTGCGGAGGCTGTTTTTCTCCTGTTCGTAGCTCTCACTCTGCTTTTCGGACATGGCGCAATAGATCGTTTCTTCGGTAAGCGGGGGAAGTTCCGGCGCTACCTCGCTCTTGCTTCTGCGAAGGATAAACGGAGCGATGATCTGTTGCAGCCTTTTCTCCATACGGACGTTTCCTTGCCGGATCGGAATGATAAATTGCTTATGAAAAGCGCTTTCTTCTCCTAATAGGTCCGGTTGCAGGAAACGGAACTGTGCCCACAAATCTTTGAGAGAGTTCTCGATAGGCGTACCGGTAAGTGCAATCCGGTGCTTGCCCTGCAACTGGATGACCGAACGGAAAGTAAGGGAATCATTGTTCTTGATATTCTGACTCTCATCAAGTACGATGTATTCGAATGTGTAGGAGTGGAGAATATCAATGTTATTCCTCATCATCCCATAAGTCGTGAATATCAGATGGAAATGATTGAAGAACTTTTCCGGATGTCCTTTGGGAAACGTGGTGTTGCTGTTATATTCCGCTATCGCAAGAGTCGTGAAGCGTTTAGCCTCTCTTCGCCAGTTGTGGAGCAGGGAAGTGGGGACAACGATCAAAGTGGCAGGCTTACGGGAGTTCTTTCCGTGTTCCTGTCTGTGACCATCTTCTTTCGGTTTATTTTTCTCTCTGATTTCCCGTGCGTCCGGCAGCAGCTCATCTTCGGAGGAAAACGAGAATAAGGAGAATTGTCCTTCGGCATCTGCTATCTGCTCTTTGGTGGGAGGAGTGTCGGCAGTACATTCTTTGTCCGGCTGATTGTCGGAAGCTGTGCTTTCTGTAAATACGGGCTTTATAGGAGCAGTGACCGCATCGGGAGAAAGCGGTTTGTATATATATTGCAGCAGCGTCAGCGTCTGAAGCGTCTTTCCAAGTCCCATATCATCTGCCAGGCAGCCGCTGAATCCTTGCTTGTTCAGCTGCACCATCCATGAGAATCCCTTCTGCTGATAGGGTCGTAGTTTCGCATTCAGTCCCTGGGGAACGGGAACATTGCGTATCTCTCTCTTGAAAGGCAGGCTTTTAGGTCCGTTCTCTTCTAAAGCCGATTGTACGGCACCGATAAAGGTCGGTTTCAGACGAATCCCCGTCTCCGTTTGAGTGCCTAGTTCCAACAGGTTTCCGTACTTGCTGAACCATTCTTCCGGTAAAAGAATCATACGTCCGTCCGGTAACAGAAATTCTCTTTTCTCTTCAAGGATGTGCTTGCGGAAGCGTGAGAAAGGGATACGCAGATTTCCGATGACTACCGTGATATGTAGCTCAAACCAGTCGGGTTCGTCATCACAACTCTGTTCGATGCGGATTTCGTCCAGACAGTAAGGGGTATTCCCCATGTTTCCTGTCAGCAGAAAAGACTGCTGGAGCATCTCCCGATATGTACTGATCCATTCAGTAATTGTCTTTTCGGGTGCATCGGGCGACAGCTTGAAATGAACGTCGCTGACTCGTTGCAAGCCGGAATCTGTTAACATCCGGAGCTTCTCTTCTTCGGCATCGCTATCCCGACGGAAAAAGAATATCTCGCCGAAATCGTTCCGGTAAATGATCTTCTTCATTTCGGTCACGGTGTCGGGAGTAAATGACTGGTCTCCATAACGGAAGCTAAGCCGCAACATCTGTTCGTCGTAAATGGTATCTTCAAGAGACAGGACAGCTTCGCAGGCATACGTCTCTTCAATGATATTCAGTCCCTGAGTCGTGATTTCATGATAGCGTGCTATCGGAATGACGATGTTATCGATGTATTTCTCGATTTGGGAAGCAGGGACGCTGATTTTCTTTTTCTTGGTAAAGGGCAGAATGCGTACGCTCTCAATATGCGGAAAGAAGTACAGCTCCATTCCCAGTAAAAGGGCAGACGGTGAGGAGGTCAGCACGATAACAGGCTTCTGTTCACTTAATGAGAGCGGCTGCCCGTCATAATAGCATTGTAGCTGGTAGCGGAAATTGGTCTCATCGGCAAGAAACGTAAAACGGATCTCCACGTCATGAGGATGCACATGATAGGCGTGATGCGCATATAGCAGTTTGCTTCCGACCTGTTTCTGATACAGAGGAAGATTATGATGGCGTATCAATGTCAGCATCTCCTGCATTTTTTTCTCGATGAATGGGCGGATATTGTTCTTTACCCGTTCCGGATCTTCGGATAATTTGCGCAGAAAACGGGATACTGTTTTCTCACGCGAATAGATTCTCATCAGATATTTCTCTGTGTAATGTGAGGCGATGTCGATAGCTTGTTGCTCGGCCTCGTTCATTCGGCTGATTGCTTCGGGTGAAGCGTGAAAAGCCTGTTCAATGAGTTGGTATGTACCGTCGTCAGATTTCTCTGCCATATAAGGAATCAGCAGTGTGCCGAACGTCAGATGTTCGGTTAAAACGATGATAACTTGTCCGGTATTTGCTTTCTCTTCCATTCTCTTTAGGCTTTAACAAACAAAGATACGGGAAAATCCTTAATTTTGCAGCATGATGGAAGAAAACAAACGAGTATTGTTAGGAATGAGTGGCGGTACGGACAGTTCCGTAGCTGCCATGCGATTGCTGGAAGCCGGATATGAGGTGACCGGAGTTACTTTCCGTTTCTATGAGTTGAACGACTCGACCGAATATCTGGAAGATGCCCGCCATTTGGCAGAGCGTTTGGGAATCCGCCATATCACGTATGATGCCCGTGAGATATTCCGCAAACAGATCATCGAATATTTTGTGCGTGAATATATGGTGGGACATACTCCTGTGCCCTGCACATTGTGCAATAACTATCTGAAATGGCCCCTTCTTTCCAAAATTGCCGATGAAATGGGGATTTTTTATATTGCTACAGGGCATTATGTCCGGAAAGTAAAGGTGGATGATACCTGTTATATAACTTACGCTGCCGATTCGGACAAGGATCAGACCTTTTTCTTATGGGGACTCAAACAGGATATTCTTCGGAGAATGTTGCTTCCGATGGGAGATATTACCAAAGTGGAAGCACGTGCCTTTGCTGCTGAACGGGGATTTCAGAAAGTGGCGGTGAAAAGGGACAGTTTGGGAGTTTGCTTTTGCCCGATGGATTATCGAAGCTTCCTGAAAAAGTGGTTGGTCAGCAATTGTCAGTCGCAGGTCAGCGTAGGTCAGCCACAGGTCAGTGCAGGTCAGACTTGGTCAGCGGAAGTCAGACGTGGACGATTCGTCGATGAAAAGGGAGATTTTATAGCCTGGCATGAGGGCTATCCTTTTTATACCGTCGGACAGCGGCGTGGCTTGGGCATTCATTTGAATCGTGCCGTCTTTGTGAAGGAAATTCGCCCGGAAAAGAATGAAGTAGTACTTGCTTCCCTACAGGCTTTGGAGAAAACGGAGATGTTCCTTAAAGATTGGAATATTGTTAATCGGGAACGTTTGTTAGGGCATGCGGATATCATTGTGAAGATTCGCTATCGGAAACAGGAAAATCATTGTACCGTGACAGTTACACCGGATAACTTCCTGCATGTACAACTTCACGAACCGTTGACGGCAATCGCATCCGGGCAGGCTGCTGCCTTCTATAAAGATGGCTTGTTGTTAGGCGGTGGAATCATTGTAGAAGAATCATTGCTTCAGTCTCTATAAAGTTTGAAAAAGTAAAAATCATCTGCCATCTGCAACAGAATCGACTCATTTTATTCTTTATCTGTTGCTTATAGCGTTGCAGATACCAGTTGCAAGCTGGTGATACAAAAAAAAGTCCCACAGTGCATATTATGTACACCGTAGGACACTTCCTGTCATATAATGATTTAATTTGTTCGGATAACTTTATTCATTGTTCAGCACCAGCATTGTTTCTATATACTCGCGTGTATTGCTTAATCTGGGCACTTTGTGCTGTCCGCCTAATTTCCCCTTCCTTGCCAGCCAGTCATGGAACAATCCCGGACGCGCAACGATGACTTCCAGTGGTTGCAGAGCAATATCTTTCCAACGCTTCGCCTCATAGTCCGAATTTACTTCTTTCAATGTAGCATCAAGTATTGCGGCAAATTTCTCTACGGAATCCGGCATCTTGGCAAATTCTATCAGCCATTGATGACGGCATTTGGCATGTTCGTCCATAAATACCGGTGCGGCAGAGTATTCGCTCACCTGTGCACCTGTCTCGGCACAAGCCTTAGCTAAGCCTTTTTCGGCATTATCTACAATCAGTTCTTCTCCAAAAGCATTGATGAAATGCTTCGTACGTCCTGTGATGACGAACTTATATGGGTTCTTGCTGGTAAACTTCACCGTATCACCGATCATGTATCGCCACAATCCGCAGGACGTAGAAATCACCATTGCGTAATTTTTGTTAAGCTCCACCTCTTCGAGGCAGTAAGCGCGTGGATTTTCCTTATCAACTTCTTCCAATGGAATGAACTCGTAGAAAATACCGTAGTCGATCATCAGCAACATGGCAGGGTCTGAAAGATCGTTCTGCGTACCAAAGTACCCTTCGGAAGCGTTGTAGGTCTCTACATAATGCATCTTCTTTGAGTGAATCACCTGTTTGTACTGCTCACGATAAGGGGTGAAAGCCACTCCGCCGTGGAAGAATACTTCCAGATTCGGCCACACTTCCTCCAGAGTTTGTTTGCCGGTCTTTTCGAGAATACGCTTGATAAGTACCAGCATCCATGAGGGTACACCGGACAAACTGGTCACATTGACCGGAATAGTACTGTTGGCTATTGCTTCTATTTTGGTTTCCCATTCGCTCATCAAAGCGATTTTCTTGCTCGGCACACGAATGAAATTGATTAACGGATTGACGTTCTGAATCAGAATCGCCGACAAGTCTCCCACCAAACTATGGTTGGAGTTGAGGTTCGGACTATGGCTGCCTCCCAGAATCAACCCTTTTCCCGAGAAAAAGTGACTGTCCGGATTGATGCGGAAGTAGAGTGCCGCAGCATCTTTACCGCCTCTAT
This sequence comes from Bacteroides sp. B1-V-101, assembly GCF_023656585.1. NCBI lineage: Bacteria > Pseudomonadati > Bacteroidota > Bacteroidia > Bacteroidales > Bacteroidaceae > Bacteroides > Bacteroides sp. B1-V-101. The sequence goes on from NZ_JAMOKH010000002.1 coordinate 369,190, forward strand.
AGTGAATGTCTTCCAGAGCTTCTTTGCTGACAGGCAGGAATTTGCTTTTATCATTGGTCGTTCCGGATGATTTGGCAAACCAGCGTATTTCCGATGGCCAAAGCAGATTCTGTTCCCCCGCCCGCAAGCGTTCTACATAAGGCTTTATTTCCTCATAAGTCTGTATTGGAAGGCGGTTTCTGAAATCCTCATAGCTACGGATGGAGGCGTAGTCGTACTTTTTTCCCCACTCTGTCTGTGCAGCTTGGTTCACTAAGCGACTCAGCACACGGTGCTGTATCTCACTAGCCTGACTAGCATAAAGGTCTATTTGTTTTAAACGGGAATCGAAAGTCTTACTAATAATCTTTGTAATATTCATTTCTGCTTTAACATAATAATGTTTAGTCGTGCAAAAGTAACCTTATTTATCTTTTTTTTCTATCTTTACGACGGAAATAATCGTTAAAATTTGGCGACTTTTCTTGAATCCCGAGTTTCTGACTAAAAAAAACGACAATGAGAATTGGAATCCTGACTTCCGGAGGAGACTGCCCCGGTATAAATGCCACTATTCGTGGCGTGTGCAAAACTGCCATCAATCACTATGGGATGGAAGTAATAGGAATTCATAGTGGTTTTCAAGGTTTGCTGACAAAAGACATCGAATCCTTTACTGATAAATCCTTATCCGGATTGTTGAACCAAGGGGGTACGATGTTGGGTACTTCGCGCGAGAAACCTTTTAAAAAAGGAGGCGTCGTCTCGGATGTCGACAAGCCGGCACTGATTCTTCAGAATATTCAGGAAATGGGACTGGATTGTGTCGTCTGCATCGGAGGAAACGGAACGCAGAAAACTGCCGCTAAATTTGCCGCAATGGGCGTCAACATCGTATCAGTCCCCAAAACCATTGATAATGATATTTGGGGAACGGATATTTCCTTTGGATTTGACTCCGCTGTGAGCATCGCTACGGATGCCATCGACCGCTTGCATTCTACCGCCAGTTCGCACAAAAGAGTGATGGTTATTGAAGTGATGGGGCATAAAGCCGGCTGGATTGCCCTGTATTCGGGCATGGCAGGTGGCGGCGACGTCATTCTTGTCCCCGAAATCCCTTACAACATCAAGAATATAGGAAATACAATCCTCGAAAGACTGAAAAAAGGTAAACCCTATTCTATCGTAGTGGTGGCAGAAGGCATCTTGACGGATGGTCGGAAACGTGCTGCGGAATACATCGCACAGGAAATAGAATATGAAACGGGTATCGAAACACGTGAAACCGTATTAGGATATATTCAGCGTGGTGGTTCGCCTACTCCTTTTGACCGTAATCTGTCTACCCGTATGGGAGGACACGCGACAGAATTGATTGCTAACGGGCAATTCGGGCGTATGATTGCTTTAAAAGGAGATGACATTTCATCCATCCCTCTTGAAGAAGTGGCCGGTAAATTGAAGTTGGTAACTGAAGATCACGATTTAGTAATTCAAGGCCGCCGTATGGGGATTTGTTTCGGTTAACTTATAATTTACTCTTTTATCGTTAGGATGGTAGTTGGAGTTATCATGCCTTTTCAGTTTCTGTTGCTTCGACCTCATTAACAGTCGTTTCGACTTCATTTGCAGCCGTTTCCACTTCCGGTGTTTCGGTCTCCAAGGTATCCGGTTCCATGGCTTCCGACTCAGTCAATTCGGGCTCAACCAACTCTGTGTCCACTTCTGACGGCATCGAATGCTGCAACTTCGCTTCATTGACTGTATCCATAAATGTCTGGTCTTTCACCTTCTTGATAGCCATTTGCGCGGCATTCTGCTGAGACTCTTTCTTGGAATAGCCCGTACCGGTTCCGGCAGGAAGCCCTTCGATACGAACCTCTGTCTGGAAGACGGGATTACTGTCATGGTCGAGGAACTGCTCGATCAACTCAAAGGAAACCTCCATCTTGTTCTTCTGGCTCCATTCGATAAGCTTGGACTTGAAGTTAACTTCTTTGCGGGATATTTTGTCCAGATCAATATAACGGTTGATGATCCGCTGCTCCATAAACTGCTTGCAACGTTCATACCCCTGATCAAGATAAATGGCTCCGATAAATGCTTCGAAAGCATTCCCGTACATATAACTGTTGTGGGAAGAGGAGCGGGTAGAATATTTGATAAGTTTGTCCAGACCGATCTCCACGGCTAACTTGTTCAAAGTCTCCCGTTGTACGATCTTGGAACGTGTGTTTGTCAGGAAACCTTCCCGTTTCCCTTCGAAACGTTTATAGACAATATCTCCTACGATGGCGTCGAGGATGGCGTCACCCAAAAACTCCAGCCGTTCGTTGTTCAGCGGACGTCCCTTCTCGGAGCGGACGGCAGATGACTTGTGCAGGAGCGCTTGTTCGTAAATCTGGATATTGTGCGGATAAAATCCGAGTATCCGGTAAAAACAAAGATAAGACTCTCTGTCTTTGCGGAACAGGAGTCTTATCTTATCTATTTGGTTACGTAACACGATTTTACTCAGCGTATTTCTTGAAGATAACGCACGCATTGTGACCACCGAATCCAAATGTATTGGACAGGGCAACATTAACCTCACGTTTCTGAGCTTTGTTGAACGTGAAATTAAGGTCGTAGTCAATGTTCTCGTCGTTGTCACCTTCTTCGTGGTTGATAGTCGGAGGAACAATGCCGTTCTTGATGGCAAGGATGCTTGCGATAGATTCTACTGCGCCGGCAGCTCCCAGCAAGTGACCAGTCATTGATTTTGTAGAACTGATGTTCAGTTCGTATGCGTGATCACCGAATACTTCCTTAATTGCTTTCGCTTCAGAAATATCACCTACCGGGGTAGATGTTCCGTGAACGTTGATGTAATCTACTTCTTTCGGATCCATTTCTGCATCTTCCAGAGCGTTCAGCATTACCAGTTTGGCACCAAGACCTTCCGGATGGGAAGCTGTCAGGTGATGAGCATCTGCAGACATGCCTACACCGGCAACTTCTGCATAGATTTTCGCACCACGGGCCTTAGCGTGTTCCAGTTCTTCCAAAATCAGGCAACCGCCACCTTCGCCCATGATGAAGCCGTCACGGCTTGCGCTGAATGGACGTGAAGCCTTGCTAGGCTCATCGTTGCGTGTTGACAGAGCATGCATAGCGTTGAAACCGCCTACGCCTGCAGGGAAGATGGCTGCTTCCGAACCACCGGATACGATTACGTTTGCTTTACCCAGACGAATCAGGTTGAAGGCATCCGCAATGGCATTGGTAGAAGTAGCACATGCTGAACAAGTCGCGTAGTTAGGACCATGGAAGCCATACATGATAGAAATCTGTCCGGCAGCAATATCCGAGATCATCTTCGGGATGAAGAACGGATTGAACTTGGGACCTATTTCCTTGTGAGTGTAGTAGTTGCCTACTTCTTCCTCGAATGTATGTATACCACCGATACCGGCGCCAAAAATAACACCGATTCTGTTCAAATCTTCTTTTTCGACGTCAAGACCGGAGTCCGATACCGCTTCTTTGGCAACAGCGACAGCATACTGAGTGTATAAGTCCATCTTTCTTGCCTCTTTGCGGTCGATATATTTAGTTACATCGAAGTTTTTCACTTCGCATGCAAACTGGGTCTTGAATTGCGACGCATCAAAATGAGTAATAGGCCCTGCTCCACTAACCCCGTTCACTAGATTTTCCCAGAATTCGGGTACATCATTGCCAACAGGAGTAATGGCGCCAAGGCCTGTTACTACCACTCTTTTTAATTCCATATTGATGAAATCGGATAATTACTTAGCGTGTTCTTCGATATAAGATACAGCATCACCTACAGTACCAATCTTTTCTGCTTGGTCATCAGGAATAGAGATACCGAATTCTTTTTCGAATTCCATGATAAGTTCTACAGTGTCAAGAGAATCTGCTCCCAGATCGTTAGTGAAGCTTGCTTCGTTAGTAACTTCTGATTCTTCTACGCCTAATTTATCAACGATAATCGCTTTTACTCTTGATGCAATTTCAGACATAACTTTAAGTTTTTAATTAATAATTAGTTTTATTTCTTTAAATTTGCGGTGCAAAGGAATGAATATTTATCGTTTTGCGCAAATATTTGACTAAATAAATGCAGTCTTTTGCACATTTTTCACTGTTTTGTGCATTGAATTCGAGTATAATGAAGAAAAACATCGCCATTTTCGCTTCCGGTTCCGGCTCAAATGCCGAGAATCTCATCCGGTATTTCCAGAAGAGCGACTCCGTTGAGGTGTCGTTAGTACTTTCTAATAAAAGTGATGCCTACGTTTTGGAACGTGCGTATCGTTTGAAAGTGCCCTGTAACGTGTTCCCGAAGGAGGACTGGACAGCCGGAGATGAAATTCTGGCTATTTTGCAGGAATATCGCATTGACTTTATCGTGCTGGCAGGTTTCCTTGTCCGCGTGCCGGATTTGCTTTTGCATGCTTATCCCGATAAAATCATAAATATACATCCTGCTCTCCTGCCCAAGTTCGGCGGAAAAGGTATGTATGGCGACAAAGTTCACCAAGCCGTAGTGGCTGCGGGCGAAAAAGAAACTGGCATTACTATACATTATATTAATGAGCACTACGACGAAGGAAGCATCATCTTCCAAGCCACCTGCCCCGTACTTCCCGATGACTCACCCGAAGAGGTGGCTAAAAAAGTACACGCTTTGGAGTATGAGCATTTCCCACATGTTGTAGAAGAAGTAATAAGTAATAGGTAATAAGTAATAATCGTAGTTACTTTGGTACCGTGCCCGTTCGCTAGATATCCGCATGGCTATTACTTATTACCTATTACTTATTACCTGCATATACGCCTTCGCTTCTCTCCTCAACGGGTAATCTCCCCGTAAGGTTTCGAATAGTTCCGGATGGGATTTTAATCGGTTGCTGTCTTCGATGGGATTGTACATTTTCAGCAGAGCTTCTTCACGGTCTTTTGCTTCGATAATAGGCGAAGATGGGGCGGGAGGGGTGATTTCATAAGTTGCGCCTAGGTGGAAGAAACGGCAGATGGAGTCCAGCGACATTCGGGTGGCATTTGCTTTTCCGTCGGCAGAGTATCCGGCGATATGTGGGGTGCCTATCAGTACCTTTTCTAATAATTTACGGTTGATTTCCGGTTCATGTTCCCATACGTCGATTACTGCGTCCGAGATTGTACCGTTGTTGATGGCTTCCAGCAGGGCGTTTGTTTCGATCACTTCTCCTCTTGAAGTGTTGATGACAACAGGCTTCCGTTGGAGAGACCGGAAGAAATTCTCGTCTGCCAGATGGTACGTTTTATATTTCCCTTCCTTATATAAAGGTACGTGAAAGGTGATGATATCACATTCTTCGGCTATTTTCTCTAGTGAGGTGAAGGTAATGTTTCCTTCTTTCTCTTCTCTTGGCAAGTCGTTCAGTAGTACACGCATACCGAAATCCTGTGCGACTTTGGCCACCTTGCTTCCTACATTACCTACACCGATAATGCCGATCGTCAGTTCGTCCGGCTTTTTATTCCGAAGAGATTTCCAGATCAGAAGAGAGGATTGTATATACTGAGCCACCGAGGCGGAATTGCATCCCGGGGCATTCGCCCACTCGATACCCGCCTGCTTGCAGTATTCGGTGTCGATATGGTCAAATCCGATGGTTGCTGTGGCGATAAATTTTACTTTGCTGCCTTCCAGCAATTCGCGGTTGCAGTGAGTGCGGGTCCGGATGATGAGTGCGTCCGCATCCTGTACCAGTTTCCGTGTAAAATCCTTTCCCGGTGCGTAGATTACCTCTTCGGCAATTTTCTCTGCTGCCTCTTTTATATAAGGTATCTTATCATCTATAATAATTTTCATATACAATTCCTTTTTTACTCAGACAAAGGTAAGAAATAAAAAAGTAAGAAACGGTTGCTTGTCTGAAAAATATTACATAGCTTTGTCCTATTATACATCTATTAGCTAGTTAAGATTATGACATTTAGTAACCTTTGCAATGATATTTTTTGGAAATCGACGACAGATTACCATGTGACGGACAGCGTAGATGCGCCGATGAACAATCCTTACGAGTTGAAGTCGATAGAGTATTATTTGTATCTGAAAAACTGGATTGATGCCGTACAATGGCATTTCGAAGATATCATCCGTGACCCGCATATTGATCCGGTGGCAGCCGTAGCTTTAAAGAGAAGAATCGATAAATCCAATCAGGACCGTACGGATCTGGTGGAGTTGATCGATAGCTATTTTCTTGATCGATATAAGGATGTAAAGCCGCTGGCAGATGCTACCATCAATACGGAAAGTCCTGCCTGGGCAGTAGACCGTCTCTCTATTCTTGCTTTGAAAATTTACCACATGCAGCAAGAAGTGGAACGTACGGATACGACGGAAGAACATCGTGCACAATGCCAGGTAAAACTGGATATTCTGCTGGAACAACGGAAAGACCTTTCTTCGGCTATCGACCAGCTGCTGGCTGACATCGAGGCAGGGAAGAAGTATATGAAAGTATATAAACAGATGAAGATGTATAATGACCCGGCGCTGAATCCGGTGCTTTATGCAAAAAAATAACGAATGGCGCGTATTCTCATTATCCGTTTCTCGGCTCTTGGCGATGTAGCCATGACGATACCGGTAGTACATTCGCTGGCAGTACAATATCCTCAACTTGAAATTACTGTGTTGAGTCGTGCTGTGTGGCAACCGCTTTTTCAGGGACTTCCTGCAAATGTGAGTTTTATCGGTGCTGACCTGACGGGTAAACATAAAGGATTATGGGGGTTGAACACCCTTTATTCGGAACTGAAAGCAAAGTGTTTCGACTATGTGGCAGATTTTCATCATGTACTTCGTACGAAATACTTGTGTCTGAGGTTCCGGCTGGCTAATATACCTGTGGCATCTATCTATAAAGGTAGAGTGGGAAAAGAAAAATTAGTCCGCCGCCGGCATAAAGTATTGGAGAACCAGAAAAGTTCTTTCCGTCGTTATGCCGATGTGCTGGAGAAACTGGGTTTTCCTGTATTGTTGAATTTTTCTTCGATTTATGGAGATGAAAAAGGAAACTTTGCAGAGATAGAACCTGTCACAGGCGCAAAAGATAATTTGAAATGGATTGGTATAGCTCCTTTTGCCAAGCACATGGGTAAGATATACCCTATTGAATTGCAGGAGCAGGTAGTAGCCCATTTTGCCACCGATCCGAAGGTGAAGGTTTTCCTTTTCGGAGGTGGCAAGAGTGAACAGGAAGTATTCGATGGCTGGGTGGCGAAATATCCTACCGTCGTTTCTATGATTGGTAAGTTGAATATGCGTACCGAACTGAATCTAATGAGTCATCTGGATGTGATGCTCTCGATGGATTCGGCGAATATGCATCTGGCTTCGCTGGTCAACATTCCGGTGATCTCTGTTTGGGGAGCTACTCATCCATATGCCGGGTTTATGGGATGGAAACAGTTGCCGGTCAATACGGTACAGCTTGACCTGTCATGCCGTCCCTGCTCCGTATACGGACAGAAACCATGCTGGCGGGGCGATTATGCCTGCCTGAGAGAAATAAAACCCGAACAGGTGATAGCGAAGATTGAAGGAATAATCAATTAGGAGCCAGGTACTCCTGAGATATGGAACAAGAATGAAGAATAAACTTTTATATAAGTTGCGTAGCGGGAAGAATCCTAAGTTCATTTACTATTCGGTAAATGCTCTCAGACTGGTCATTCCGAAAGGCATTTTCCGGCTACGGTTACAAGGAAAGTTGTCTTCACTATCCCGCCGGAAGGACAAGGATTATATAGAACGTCGCGTTGACTATTATAACAAACTTTCCGGAACGGTGCAATTACCTTCTTCTGCTCCGCATCTTTCAGAGCACAAGATGAGCAAACAAAAAGTGTATTTCTTTGATACTTATCAATATACCCGCTGGTTTTCTGATCAGTTTCAGTGGGGCTTTTGTCCCGGTGATGTGACATTTGTTCCCGACTATCCCTCTATTGTGAAAAGTCGTCCGCTGACAGATGATAACGTGAATTCGATTGTGATGAAACTGGATAAGGTTCGTCATTTTATATTTGTGGACGACAAGAAGGCTTTTACTGAGAAGAAAAATATGGTAATCTTTCGTGGAAAGGTAAAAGGAAAACCTTCCAGAAAGCTTTTTATGGAAATGTATTTTCATCATCCGATGTGCGATCTGGGAGATGTTAGCAAAAATACGACTGATCCGGCAGAGTGGCGTACGGAGAAGAAAACGATTAATGAGCATTTGGATTATAAATTCATAATGGCTCTTGAAGGAATCGATGTGGCCAGCAACCTGAAATGGGTGATGTCATCAAATTCAATAGCAGTGATGCCCCGGCCTACCTGTGAGACATGGTTTATGGAAGGCACGCTTATTCCCAATTATCATTATATTGAAATAAAACCGGATTTCTCTGATCTGGAGGAACGGTTGAATTACTATATAGAGCATGTAGACGAATCATTGGAGATCATCAGACATGCCCATGAATATGTGTCCCAGTTTAAAGATAAGAGAAGAGAAAATTTGATATCACTGCTTGTGTTGGATAAATATTTTAAGATGACCGGGCAAAAGAGTTGAGAGATGAAGAGAAGTATGACCATTCTTGTTTTTTCGTAAGATGAAAATAATGATTAACCCCAAATACGAATATCTGAGAGAATATGTAGAACGTATTCCGAAAGATTTTGAGACAATAGGAACGGTAATTCATTCCGGGCGAAATTTGATAAAGATGATCACGGTGGATGGATTGGATATTAACGTGAAACGGTATACGATACCTCCACTGATAAATCGGATCGCTTATGCTTTCTTTCGCCCTTCGAAAGGGAAACGGGCTTTTGTTTATCCGGAGAAACTGTTGGAGAAAGGGTTTGAAACCCCATGTCCTATTGCCTATATAGAAGAGACAAAAATGGGTTTGATTGGTCATTCATATTTTATGAGCATACAATCTCCCTATCGATATAATTTTTGCCAGTTTGGCAATGCGGATATAAAAAGCTGCGAAGATGTAGTGACCGCTTTTGCGGAATTTACAGCGCGTTTGCATGAAGCCGGAATTCTGCATTTGGACTATTCCCCGGGAAATATCCTGTATGACAAGATAGGAGAGGAATATCATTTCTCACTGGTGGATATTAACAGAATGCATTTTGGCGAAGTGGATATTAAGAAAGGTTGTGCGAATTTTGCCCGTTTATGGGGGCAGACACCCTTCTTCATCTTGTTGGGAAAAGAATATGCCCGTTCGAGAGGGATGGATGAAGAAGAATGTGTGCGTTTGATTCTGCATTACAGAAAGAAATTCTGGAACAGATATCGTCGCAGACATCAGGTCTGGTTTCAGTTGGATATTTAATGGCTAAAGGAGGGTAATTAATGATAGTAGCTTTTGAAAATAATGTTGTTTGTTCGGATGAAAAAGTACGGGACTACTTGCTGGCTCATCATGCTGACTTGAAAGAAGATCAGGATGAGGACGCATTATGTCTGGTTCGTTTGCATAAGGAGGAAGACATTGATGGCACTGATCGTGTGGACTTAGCCGGATGGAGGGAGATTTCGAGAGAACTTTATTGGGCTGGGGAACAGATGGAGTGCAATTATTCTATTATCCGTTTTAGCCGGAAGACTACTTCTTTGCAGATGTCGGTCGTACTGTCAACCTGCAACCAGCTTGAATGGCTGGAGAAGGTGTTGTGGGGATATGAAGCCCAGGATACTAAGAACTTTGAATTGATTGTTGCCGATGATGGTTCGCGGAAAGAAACTTATGATATGTTGCAGAGGATAACTCCGCAATTATCCTTTCAGGTGAAGCATGTATGGCACGAAGATAAAGGATTCCGTAAGTGCGATATTCTGAATAAAGGCATACTGGCTGCGCAAGCAGATTACCTGCTTTTCAGTGATGGCGATTGTATTCCACGTAAAGACTTCGTCTCAACTCACCTGTGTCTTCGCCGTAAAGGACGTTTCCTGTCCGGCGGATATCATAAGTTGAGTATGGATTTGTCGAAAGATATTACAAAGGACGATATATTATCCGGCAGATGTTTTGATCTGCAATGGATGAGAGGAAAAGGGATGCCTGCCTCTTTTAAAAATAATAAACTGACTGCTACAGGATTTAAAAGGTGGGCATTAAATACATTTACTCCTACCAAAGCAAGCTGGAACGGGCATAACGCTTCCGGTTGGCTAAGCGATATTCTGGCTGTGAATGGTTTTGATGAGCGTATGCAGTACGGTGGACAAGACCGTGAATTTGGAGAACGTCTGGAGAACTATGGAATTCATGGTATGCAGATACGTTACTCTACCGTATGCCTCCATTTGGATCATGCAAGAGGGTATAAGACGAAAGACTCTATTCAGAAGAACCGGAATATACGAAAGCATACTCGTGGAGCAAAGGTTCAATGGGCTTCTCTGGGCATTGTAAAGGATGAACTGAGAGGTCAGTCTGTGAAGGTGAACAGTTATTATGATCGCTATATACGGGAAGAAGAGAAGCTGACTTCCTATAAGGAAAAAGGAGGATTTTACCGACATATCTATTCTTTGCCTTGCAGGTGGAGAAGAGCAAAGTATCATGATAAAGTGGTGCGTGCTTATCAGCAAGACACTGATGCTCCGACATTATCGAACCATTCGGGAGTCATTGTCTCGTTGACGACGTTTCCTCCCCGTATCTCTCAGCTTCATTTGATGTTGAAATCAATTCTGTGGCAGACTTGTCCGCCCGAAAAGATAATTGTATGGTTGTCGGAACAGGAGTTCCCCGGACGGTTGAATGATCTGCCGGAAGAACTTAGAAGATTGATGGCTAAAGGAATAGAATTCAGATTTGTGTCTGAGAATTTCCGTTCACATAAGAAGTATCATTATGTTTTCCGTGAATATCCGGATAGTAAAGTGATAACAGTGGATGATGATTTGATTTATCCCCGGAATACGGTTGAGCGTTTGCTTTCCTTATCGTATCAGTATCCGGATACAGTTTGCGGAAACGTTATCCGGAAGATTCATATGGATGGAAATTCTTTTTCGGTATATAGAAAGTGGACGAAAGTGTTTACGATGTCGGTGAATAGCTCTTTGCAGAATGTGGCAATCGGATGTGGCGGGATTTATTATCCTCCCCATTGGTATGGAGAGGAGTTGTTTGACTGGAAAATAATCAGTGAACATTGTCCGTCTGCGGATGATTTATGGTTGAAAGCGAATGAATTAAAGAGGCGGGTCAAGGTGACAGGAGGGGGTGAATTCTATCCCCGGCCGATAGAGTTGCCTCAAACGCAGAATAATAGCTTACAAAAGAAAAATAATGGGAAAACTAACCTGAATGATAAACAGTGGAAATCTTTGAATGAACTTTGGAAACTAGACGAATTATACTGTATAAATGGCAAATAAGAGGTAATTGTTTGATTTGAGAGTGTTTAGATTGTATTATCGAATCACATACAAGTGTGAAATTTATTTAAAATAGAGGGTAGTTTTGCAGTATTTCTTGTTATATAGCATTCTATATAGAAGGGGCTGCAGTAAAAATAAAAAGTTGACAAGTAGAATAATATGAATACTAATATCTCTGGACCATTGATTAGTCTTATAGTGCCTGTTTATAATGTAAAGGACTATTTGAAGACTTGTCTGCAATCTATATTGGAGCAGACCTATAAGAACCTTGAGATTATCTTAGTTGATGATGGTTCTGACGACGGCTCTTCCGGTATCTGCGATGAGTATGCGCGTATGGATCAGCGCATTAAGACTATTCATTTGCCTCATAGTGGGGTGAGTGCTGCCCGTAATGCTGGTTTGGCTGCAGCTACGGGAGAGCTCTTGGGCTTTGTTGACAGTGATGACTGGATTGATCATGATATGTATCAGTATCTTTACACCTTGATGCAAGAGCATGATGCAGATGTTTCTGCTTGTACTTATCTTCTTGAGCAGGAGGGAAGACCTTCTAAAATAATCAACAACACGGGTAAGCTGTATGTTTTCTCCAGAAAGGAGATTATACGTGCTTTGGTAAAGAATGACTTGGTAAAGAACTATTTATGGGCGAAGCTCTTTAAACGTAAATTGTTTGACCGCCTTTCATTCCCTGTCGGACGGGTTTATGAGGACGTAGCTGTATTATATAAAGTATTTTATAGCTCTCAGAAAGTGGTATTGAGTTGTGTCTCTAAATACCATTATATGATTCATAAGAATGAAAGCATTACTCGTGGTGGTTATGATCCGGTAAAGGAATATCATTACTTCCTGAGTCTTTATGAACAGGATAAGTTTATTCAGAATGCGGAACTTGGAGGTGAATCTTCCGTTGGCGTACTTAAGAGAGGGATTCATTTGATTAACCATACTTTATTGTGCCCTCCGTCACCGGCTTTTGAGGATATCATAGATGAAACGATGTTGAAAATGCGTGAATATCGTCATATTACTCCTTGGCAACTAGGCCCGAGTATGTCAATCAAACGATATTTTATGTGTAAACACTTCGGTTTTTATAGGATGCTATATCGTGGTTATCGTGCTATATTTAAGAGAAAGCACAAATTGTTGATTGACTAGAATGACTAAGGAAAAGATAGCTTTTATAGTAGTTCGTTATGGAAAAGATATAAACGGAGGTGCTGAATATCATTGTCGTATGCTGGCCGAAAGGCTGGTTAACGATTATGATGTTGAAGTATTGACTACGTGTGTCAAGAATTATGTTACCGGTGATAATGAATATCCTGAAGGAGAAGAAATCCTGAATGGAGTTTTGGTACGTCGATTCTATTCAGATCCTGTTGAACCGGACCTACATAAGAGCTATGTCAGGCAGGCGGCTCCGGCAAAGAAGTGGAGGCACTTCTTGTACAGATGTCGTCTTTTGAAGCCTTTGTCTTATGTGAAACCGATTTGGCATTATAAAGAACAAGAAGAAATAAAGGCCTTGAATAGTCAGGTTTTTTATTCATCTTCAATGTATGCTTTTATAAGAGAGAATAAAGCTTCTTATAGAGCATTCATTCCGCTTTCCTTTTTCCCTCATACTTATTATACTGCACTATATGCACCGGAGAAGACGATTCTGATTCCTACTATGCATAATAACGGCTCATCCTTTCGTTCTATTATTACTTCTGTTTTCTATGAGGTTGCCTATATTGGATTTAATATAGAGGCAGAACAGAAATTGGTAGAGAATATAGTTGGAAAGCCTTTGGCTGCTCATGGCATTATTAGTGTAGGTATAGAGAAGACGAAAGCTGCTGATTGGGAGCAAACAAAGGTAAAATATAATTTGCCGGAAGATTATCTATTGTATGTAGGGAGAATTGATGCTATAAAGTTGAATAATATAGTTGATTATTTTTTAAGCTATAAAAAGAAATATGTAGATTCTCGATTAAAGCTAGTTTTAGTCGGAGGTATTTTTGGAAAGACAGTCGAACATCCGGATATAATTTACACAGGTTTTGTTGATGATGCGGAGAAAGTAGCGATTCAGTTGAATGCTAAAGTAATAGTGAATCCTTCCAGATATGAAAGTTTATCACTTATTTTACTTGAAACGATGAGCGAAGGTAAGGCGATGTTGGTCAATGGCAGGTGTAATGTGTTGAGAGAACATTGTGAAAAGAGCAATTATGCAGCTTTGTATTATATGAATCGTAGAGATTTTATGCGAAAATTGCATAACCTTGAGAACTCAGAAACATTACGTCAACAGATGGGAGAGAAAGGGCGTCACTATGTTCAGGAGAATTATAATTGGGAGATGATTATAGGACGGATGAAAAATGTGATTCAGATGCTCTCATAAGTAGAATGTTGTATTAAGGGAAGCTATGAAGAAAGAGAAAGTTGCTTTTGTTGTTGTCAGATATGGCAAAAATATAAATGGCGGGGCTGAATATCATTGTCAGATGTTAGCAGAACGGTTAGTATCTGATTATGATGTGGAAGTACTTACTACCTGTGTCAGAGATGTTGCGACAGGCGAAAATATATATCCGGAAGGTGAGGAAGAATGGAATGGAGTGGTGATTCGTCGTTTTAGGACGAATCCTGTTCAGCGTGAAAAGGAACGCTATTTCGCAAAGAAGGCTAAACCAGCAAGAAAACTACGCCAGTTCCTTTTTAAATTAGGAATCTTGAAATACTTGTCTTATTTGATTCCTATATGGACCTACAAGAATGATGATGAAGTGCAGGCGATGAAGAGTGATAAATTCTATTCGTCCACATTGAATGATTATATTCGTGATCATATAGATGAATATAAAGCATTTATAGCAATGTCTTCTGATTATGTCACCTTTTATTACACTGCATTGTATGCAGGTAGAAAAACAATAGCTATTCCTACAATGCATAATATGGGTATTTCTTTCCGTTCTGTATTAACATCTGCTTTTTCAAAGATAGCTTATGTTGGTTTTAATACCGGAGAGGAACAGAGGCTTGCTGAAAATATTCTGGGTAAGGCTTTGGGGGCTCATGGGATATTGAGTGTAGGAATAGAGGAGTCTTTATCCGCAGATTGGGCGATGACAAAAGAGAAGTTTCAATTACCAGAGAAATATTTGTTATATATTGGTCGTATTACTCCTAAAAAGATTCATCGTTTACTTACATATTTTGTGAATTATAAGAAGAAATATTCAGATTCAACATTAAGATTAGTATTGGTAGGTGGGCTGGCTATGGAGCGATTTGAGCATCCTGATGTTATATACACAGGCTTTGTCAGTGATGAAGAGAAAATGTCAATTCTACAGCATGCCGAAATTGTAGTAAATCCTTCTCGTTATGAAAGCCTTTCTTTAATACTTTTAGAGGCTATGAGTCAAAAGAGGCCAATGCTTGTAAACGGACATTGTAAAGTTTTGAAAGAACATTGTTTAAAAAGTGATTTTGCTTCTTTTTATTACATGAATAATCGCGGGTTTAATCAGGCACTTCGACGGATTGAACAATCGGAAGATTTGAGAGAGGAGATGGGAGAGAAAGGTGTATTTTATGTGAAATCGAACTATAATTGGACTTTGATTATGGGGCGCTTAAAGCAAGCTATCAAGAGTATCTAAATCTTTATATATTTTCGATAACATGCTTTAGTTTATTCATTATTATGTTCCAGTCGTAATTACTGTTAACGTAAGAATATCCTTTTTCTCCCATCTCTAATCTAAGATTGGTAGAAGAGTCTAGCATATGAAGCTTATCAATGAAACTTTTTTCATTAGTGTAGTATAAAGCAGCATTATTACTTTTATGGCAATGTTCTTTCAATACATTACAATTGCCATTGACCAGCATCGCTTTTTTTAAAGCCATTGCTTCCAGTAATATAAGTGATAGGCTTTCATACAGTGATGGGTTGATTACAATCTTTGCATGTTGAATGATTGATATCTTTTCTTGTTCTTCAACAAAATTAGTATATATAATATCCGGATGATTAAAAGGATCACTATATTGTTTGCCTACAAGAACAAACTTTAAATCAGAATTAGGATATACCTTTTTATAGTTGAGGAAATAAGTATACACATTGTTAAGCTTGCCTTGGTCTACTCTCCCTACATAGAGCATATATTCATCAGGAAGATTATACTTTTCTTGGGTCACTGCCCAGTCTGATGGAGCACTTAGCTCTATCCCTACGCTTACAATACTGTGGGGTGCCATGTGCATACCAAATATTTTTCTTGCTAGTTTTTGTTCTGCTGTTGTGTTGAAAGCGATGTAGGCTGCCTTTGTAAAGACTTGTGTCAAGGTTGAGCGAAATGCAGTTTTGTGATAATGCATTGTAGGGATTACAATAGTCTTTTCTGGTGCATATAAAGTTGTGTAATATACATGAGAATAATCTATTGTAATAGGGATGATTGCTTTGTAATTATCTTTATTTTCTTTTATGAAATTGAAGAGAGCCGGAGAATGGAAAACTTGGCTACCGAGTGCTTCTAGTTCTTCTTTTTCTTTGAAATGCCAAATAGGGAAAAAGTAAGAAGCAATAGCTAGAAAGTGACATTTGTATAAAAAACGTCTTAATTTATAAGCCGGTTTAGCTTTCTTTTTATAAAAGTTTTCAAGTTCAGGATGAGTGGGATTAGTTTTAAAACGGCGAACAATGACTTTATTGATAATCTCTTTTTCCTTAAACTCAAGATTTTCTCCAGTTCTATAATTATCTACACAAGTAGTTAGAACTTCAACGTTATAATCATTGGTGAGTCTTTCGGCTAGCATTCTACAATGATACTCTGCTCCTCCATTGATATTTAATCCGTAACGTACAACAACAAATGCTATATTTTCCTTACTCATATTAATATAATAAGCTTTCCGGCAAAGATACGATTATTAATGATAACCTGGGAACTTAAAATCTGGTTTTTATTTTACTGATAATACTATATTCTCTATCTTTGTGCGTAAGTTTATTAATGGAGGGCATGCATGGAGAATAATTATTTGATAAGTGTGATTGTACCTGTACATAATACAGTTAATTATTTGCGAAAATGTATTGAATCTATACGAAATCAATCTTTAGAAAATATAGAGATAATTCTGGTAGATAATTTATCAACTGATGGATCTTCTGAGGTATGTGATGAATATGCAAGTATGGATACTCGGGTAAAAGTAATTCATCTTTCGGTAGCTAATGCATCTGTAGCTCGTAATGCTGGCATTGATATGGCTTCTGCTCCATATATAGGGTTTATAGACAGTGATGATTATATTGACGTCAATATGTATGAGGAATTGCTTGCTGCAATTAGTTCATATGGTGTTGATTTGGTATATTCTAATTTTCAGATTGAACATGACGACGGGCATATAGACTCTTTTGAACCTAATAGTGGTATGGTCTGTGAAAGATCTTCGAAGGAGGTGGTGTATGATATGATGTGTGATCGATTGAATAGCTCTTGTTGTACGAAACTCTTTAAGAAGACACTTTTTTCTTCGTTAAAATTTCCTATACATAATATGTATGAGGATCGTCTTATCTTGCATCAGTGGATATTAGAGTCTGAAAAAGTAGTGTGGATTGATAAGGCATTTTATCATTATGTAAAAAGAAGCTCTAGTATTTGCCATGTTATTTCGCCATTACAACGTTATCATTTCTTTTTAGCACAATTTTGCCGCTTGGAGTTTATTAATAATAATCTATTGTTCGATACGGAAGAACAATATAATATGAAAATATCCCTTGTTAAGAGCTGCTTAAGGACTTTTAAAGAGATGCGTTCTTTTCCTTTTAGCGAAAGTCGTGCCTATGTTGTTGATATGAAGAATAATTTGAAGAAATTAATTCCTCTGTCTAAAAAGGAACTTGATATTAAATGTTATAAACGGCTGAGAAAGATTGTTTATTTTTGGCCTATTTATTATTGGGTACATTTTAAACTTAAAAAGATAAATAGTGGAGAATAAGTATTTGGTTAGTATAATAGTGCCTGTTCATAATACTGCTGATTATTTGCATAAATGTATTGAATCATTACGTAGTCAGACATTACAGCAGATTGAAATAATCTTGGTTGATAATTTATCTGTTGATGGTTCTTCTGAGATATGTGATGAATATGCGAAAATTGATAAACGTATTAAAGTGCTTCATCTTTCTATAGCTGGACTCTCTATTGCCCGTAATGCTGGCATGCGTATAGCTTCTGCTCCTTACATTGGTTTTGTTGACAGTGACGACTATGTTGAACCTGCAATGTTTGAGAAAATGTTAGATGCAATGGTACAAAGTGATGCGGAAATTGCATATTGTAATTTTCTTCTTGAATATGAATTTAAACCAAACGAGTCTCCTTACCGGAATTCTGGAGATATTGTTATTCGAGATCCAAAGAATGTATTACAAGATATGATGATGGAAAAAGTTAGTTGTTCTGCTTGTACAAAGCTTTATAAGAGTGGCTTTCTGACATCATTACAATTCCCAGAGGGGAAAAATTATGAAGACAGACTTGTAATGTATGAATGGGTTGCTCTATGTAAGAAAGTTGTATGGGTAGATAGCCCTTTTTATCATTATGTAGAGCGACAAACGAGTATCTGTCATACAATGTCTCCTATGAATCTTTATCATTATTTTTTAGCAGAATATGCTAGAATGCAATTTATGGTAAAATATTCTTTATTTGAAGGTGAGGATTTATATAAGATAAGGTCCAGATTGGTCGGTACCTGTCTGACAATATTTAAGGAAATACTGCTTAAGGTGAAATTGAAAGACTTTAAAGAGCCTATTAGGGATATGCGATCGAAAATGAAAGAAATAGCCTCATTGCCAAAAGGGGCTTGTGAATCGAAATATATAAAGAGAGCTCGTAGAATTACGTATAGTTGGCCTTTCTACTATTTGACTCATTATGCTTTTAAATAGAAAGATGATTGTGACTTTGTTTGTTAGAATATAAAATTATTGAAATGAAAATAAAGATTAAATTTACAGATTTTTGGCCAGGTTTTGATGATTATCATAATTCTTTCATTGAAGTTTTAGAACGAAAATATGATGTCGAAATAAGTGATGAACCAGATTACCTAATATTTTCAATATTTGGTTATGATCATCTTGCTTATGAGAGGTGAGTGAAGATATTTTATGTAGGGGAGAATTTTACCCCTGATTTTAATCTTTGTGATTATGCGATTGGGTTTGATATAATGGAATTTAATGATAGATATTTGCGTTTGCCATTATATGTTTTTTATGGAATAGAGGAATTAGCAACTCCTAAGTTCCTTGAAATAGGTGCTATTTTAAACCGAAACTTTTGCAGTTTTGTTGTCTCAAATGCTGGCGGCTCACCGGAAAGAAATCGTTTTTTTCATTAGCTTTCGGAATATAAACAGGTAGATTCAGGTGGGCGATTTGAAAATAATATTGGTGGACCTGTATCCAATAAGAAAGAGTTTATAAAAAATATAAGTTTAATATAGCTTTTGAAAATAGTATAAGAGATGGATATACGACTGAGAAGATTATGGAACCGATGCTTGTGAATTCTCTTCCGATTTATTGGGGAAATAAACAGGTTGGATTGGACTTTAATCGTAGTTCATTCATTGATGCCTCTGATTATCCGTCTTTAGAAGCTCTTGTTGAGCGTATTGTTGAGCTGGATATAAATGATGATGAGTATTTGTCTATATTGTCAGAGTCTTGGCTAAATACAATTAATTATTTGGATTGGAAGGAAAAACTTTTGGCTTTTTTTGATCAATTTTTTAGTAAACCTTGGAATAAGCAAAAGTATCTGGTTTCTTATGGTTACGGGAATATATATCGAAATAACTTGTGTTCGATGTTAAGGAATCCTAAGAAAAAAGAGACTAAAAAGGTATGTCCTGCGTCGCTAGCTTAAATAGGGGCTGTTGGTATTCTCAAAATAAGGCGGAGTAAATCAAAGAATATAGAATGTAATTAAGATATTAAGTCGATTATTTATAATGGTCTTTGTTGTCCCTATCTCGTTAGACAAGGTAGAATCGTTTGGCTCTTTACTAATTTTTAATAAAAGGTTTTCGGATAGAAAGAGAAGTAGGGGGGCAACTCAATTAAAAAAGGGAGTGTTGCCTATGTATACAGAGAACTCTTTGTTTGTCTGTTCTGTTAATGAGCCTGAGTTTTTGTGGTATGTGTGGAATTATAATTGTTATAAATAGCTCTTAAAGGGTATAAAGGGTGCTGATGGTTATTATTATATTATTTAATTGAATAAATTTTGTATCTTATTTGTTTTTTGCATTACTTTTGTGTGTCAATATAGCTGTGATAGAAGTATAATAATGTCCTGTGATATGAATGATATAAATTCTCAATATAGTGCAAATGTTATTTTTCCTGTTCGTAATACTGCTTTACATTTGGAACGGTGTCAGCCTTTAGTTTCTGTTGTTATTCCTGTTTATAATGCGGAAAAAACACTTAGCTCTTGTCTTGAAAGTGTTATGAATCAGACATATGCTAACTTGGAAATTATAGTCGTTAATGATGGTAGTACTGATAATAGTCGAACTATAATAGAAGATTATGCGATAGAAGATTCGAGAATAGTGGTTTTTGAAAAGGAGAATGCAGGATTAGTGCAAGCTCGTAAATCGGGTATAGATATTGCATCAGGAAAATATATTCAATATTTGGATAGTGATGATACTCTGCATGAGGATGCTGTATCTCTGTTGGTAGATAAGGCAGAAAAAACACAAGCAGATATTGTGGTAGCCCCATTTGTGTTTTGTAATGACGGTAAAGTTCAAAAATCCACTTTCTCTGCTTTTGTAGAATTGTCAGGCAGAGATTATTTAAAGAAAATTCTTTTTGAAAAAGCATATTGGTGTGTGTGGTCTAAATTTCATCTCCGTTCGTTATATCAGAATGAGATTGAAAGACCGGAAATTTCATTAGGTGAGGATGCAGTGCTTTCTACACAGTTATTGATGTGTTCGCATAAGGTTACGTCAATTGATTATATAATTATAGATTATAATTTTACTCCTTCTTCAATGTCTCATCCTTCCAATTTTGACGATAAGAAATATAAAGACTTTGTGGACTATACAGAATGGGTAGAAAAATATATTATAAAGAAAGGTGCTGGGAATGATTTTCAAGAATCTCTTGCTTTTTTTCATATTAGGAATACATTTCGTAGGATCTATTGGAAACGTTTAAGGGATGCGAATAAGGAAATGAAAAGGGTACTTATAGATTTGAAATGTTTTCCTTATTTTATGAATCATTTGACGAGGCGGGAACGTAAAATAGTGAAGACATATCAAACATCCTTTTTTATGGGATATTTAAAATTGAAATATTATAATTGGCGAAGAAAAATTTGAAGCGTATGGGTGCATTGGTAAAATGGAAAAGGAGCTTTTATAAGAAATTCCTTAAAATGGGAGTGATTTCTCCTAAAATTATGATACTCTTAGATGGAGGTATTTGTTCTCAGATGCATCAGTATCTGTTAGGGCAATTATATCGAAATCGTGGTTATAAGATTGCTTATGATCTATCGTTTTATGATGAATGCGGAATGGATAAGGATCATAAATTTGTGCGCAATTTCGACTTGCTAAAAGCATTTCCTTATTTAGAATTAGAATCTGCTTCTAAAACTTCAATTATTATTTATAAACGAAAATTTTATAACATAGGAAATAATACAACAGAAAGGGTAGATGATTTTTCTTTTTTAGAAAAAAAACCTCCTGTCTATTTAGGAGGATATTACCATCTTCCTGCTGATCTTTGGTTGAATGCTTTCCGCTCTCTTTTTAGAATTGATTTGAATGTTTTGGATGAAATAAATAAGCAAATTTGTGATGAGATAGATTCATGCCTAGGCTCAGTAGCTGTTCATGTGCGTCGTGGAGATTTGAAAGTAGAACTTTACGATTATGGGAAACCTGCTTCTGTTGATTATTTTAAGCGATCTGTTGATTACTGTAAAAAGCAAATAGCTGCTGTTCCTTATTTTTATTTTTTTTCAGATGAGCCTGATTGGGTGATTAATGAGCTTGTCCCCTCTCTTCAATTAACAATCGATAATTGTAAGGTTGTCAATATTAATGGTTCTGATAAAGGATATATGGATTTAATTTTAATCGCTCGCTGTAAGCATCAGATAACGAGTAAAGGTACCATGGGGAAATATGGCGCTTTGTTAATGGATAACCCCCAGAAAATAACAATTCTTTGTGATGATGAGATTGAATACTCTTGGAGAGAGTTATTACAGAATCCGGTATTCCTTTAGGATAGGATAATATATGGTGTAATGTATTTGCAGAATACCCTCAAGTAAGAGCTGGCTTATTTGCAACGCAGCTGTACCTAGTGCAGTATAAGAAAGAATCAGCTCATAGTTTTTCACTTTAAAGCTTGTATACATAGTCTGATGTTTATGAATGAGCATTTTTAATTTGGTGAAGGGGAGAATACTTTTTGGATAATCTTTAGAAATTTATATCCCCATGATTCTTTTTTTCGTAAAAGGATATGACCTCCATATTCTCCCTTACTTTTATCTCTGATCATTATGATTTCTTTAAATGGAATGGACCATCCTTCCGGGTATAAATAGGCAGGTGATAATATAAATGGTGGATTTTCGAGAAAATATCTGTTAATATGTGATTCGTCATGCCATATTGCTACAATATCATTGGAACTATCTATATCTACCCATGATTTTATGGTTTCGCAGAGTTGTAAATATGCCTCTGTGAATCCTCCGGAAAGGCCTCCAGCATAATAATGTATACCTTCTCCTTCGGCGATGTATGCTTTTGAATTGTGGCGGCGCTCATATGTAAATTCTGAGTTATGTGAGTTGTAAAAACCTGGGTGTATTGTGCCTACAAGTTGATAATTCTCTTTTTGAGGGATAATCTCATGCCCAATATCTTGCTTAAAAAGCAAGTTTGCATTGCAAAAGAATAGAAAATCGGTTTCTTGTAATAGCTGCTCTTTTATGCGAAGAAATATGTGAAATCGCTTTAGCGTATTATCAGGCCATCCTAAATTTTTTTGTTTTATACGATGAATATGTTCATTGTTTTCTTCGTCGTACAATTTGGGACAGTCTGTAAATACATAGTACTCTAGTGTGTCAGATTTGTCTTGCATGAAGTAATGTTCTGCACTTAAATAAAAATCTTTCCAAAAAATACTATATTTACCTGTACAAATGTATAGTATGCCAATTCTCATTTATGTTGCTTATATATTAAATCTATATTTTCAGCAAATATATAAAGAATTGTTTGGATAAGATCATCATGTGTGCTTTTATTTCTTGTATTGACTATTTACATGTATTTATTTAGGTTTTCTGTTCTCTCGTCTTGTTTGCTACATTGTTGATGGTTTTACATTGTTTATCTTTCAAAAAAAACTGTTTTATTTGGCATTTCATATGCTTAATTGTATATTTGCAAACTAATTAAAACTAACAAATGGGCTATCTATATATTTTTCTAACCATTTTGTTTACTGTTTATGGTCAAATCATTCTAAAATGGAGAATTACTGATTTGAATTGGTCATTGAATGTGAATGAAGGCGGTATGCAAATGCTGATTTCATATTTGAAATTTTTGTTTGATCCATTAGTCTTTTCTGGATTTGCAAGTGCATTTATAGCTTCTGTATTCTGGATGTTAGCTATGACTAAGTTTGATATAACTTATGCTTATCCATTTATGTCTCTTTCTCCAGCATTGGTTTTCTTGATTGGAGTTTTTGTTCTTGGTGAACCTTTTACAATTGGGAAACTTGTGGGATTAGTAGTTATTATAATTGGCATTTTTATTACAGTGAAATTATAAATATTTTAGTGATAAATACTAAATATATATTGATGAAAAATGGAAATCAGTGTTGTATCTCCTATCTATAGAGCAGAAAATATTGTCGAAGAATTGGTAAAACAAATCATTGACAATGTAGAAAAAGTGTCTCCTGATTTTGAAATTATACTAGTCAATGATGCCTCTCCTGATAAGTCGTGGCAAAAAATCACAGAAATTTGTAAAAATGATAAACGAGTGAAAGGAATTAACCTGAGCCGTAATTTTGGACAACACTATGCTATTACGGCTGGATTGAACTTTGCTAAAGGTGAATGGGTGGTTGTGATGGATTGTGATTTGCAAGATCGACCGGATGAAATTCCTAATTTGTATAGACAAGCGTTAGAAGGTTGGGATTCTGTATTTGCTCAAAGGATAGGACGGCAGGATTCTTTTTTTAAACGAATGTCATCAAAGTGCTTTTATGCGCTATTTAGTTACCTGACAGAGACGCGGCAGGATAGTAGTGTTGCTAATTTTGGGATTTACAATCGAAAGGTAGTAAGTGCTATTTTATCTATGCAGGATAGCGTACGTTATTTCCCGACAATGGCGCAGTGGGTTGGATATGATAAATATTACTTGCCGGTTCGTCATTCTGAGCGATTAGAAGGGACTTCAAGTTACAATATGAGGCGACTATTTAAATTAGCATTTGACAATATTATAGCTTTTTCGGATAAGCCTTTAAGATTGGTTGTGAAATTTGGTTTTTTGCTCTCGTTCTTGTCTTTATGCATAGCTTTTTATTTCTTAGTAAGATATATGTTAGGTGACATTAATGTAATTGGGTTTGCAAGTTTGATAGTTTCTATTTGGTTTTTATCAGGTATGATAGTTATGCTGATTGGAATTGTTGGAATATATATTGGAAAGGTTTTCGATAATACAAAAAAGCGACCTGTGTTTATTGTAAAAGAGGAATTGAATGTATGTCAATCGAACGCTTAAACTGGGATAGTCAGTTTTTTGGAATAGAGGTAGGAAGTACTAGCCGAGAACAACTATTGACCGTACCAGATGCTGAGGTTAATAAGTATGATTTGTTATATCTTAAGGAAAAGAAACCTATAGAGGGAAATGCTTTTCTACCAAATAGAGATAATCTTTTAGTCGACTGTAAACTGATTTATTCAAAGCAAATATCAGACTTAAGCTTTTCTACAAATTATACAATAAAAGAGTATAGCAGTTCTTGTATTATATATGAACAGTTATATAGTCTTGCGTATATCAGTGGGGAATATTCTCGATATAAATTGGACACAAACTTTGCTTCAGGCAAGTTTGAAGAAATGTATAGGATGTGGATTGATAATTCTCTTTCTGGAGAAATGGCAGATTATTTATATTATATAGAAGATGGAGGGAGGATTTGTGCTTTTGTAACTTTGAAAATAACACCAGAAAAAGGTGTTATTGGATTGATTGCGACTGATGAATATGTCCGTGGTAAAGGCATGGCAAAAGCGTTGATATTGAAATGTGAGCAAACTTTGAGATTGAAAGGTATAGGACGGCTAGATGTCGCTACACAGGTTAACAATCATATAGCTTGCAAATTTTATGAAAAATGTAAAATGAGTATCATAGAGAGAACTTTTATTTATCATAGTTGGAAAAAATAAATAAAGATTATTATGACTAAAGTCCCATTTAATAAACCTTATTTAACAGGGAAAGAGGCGCATTATATGTACCAAGCTGTGTATGGCGGTAAAATTTCGGGTAATGGAATATTTACCAAGAAATGTCAGGAGTATTTTGAAAATCAATATGGATTTAAGAAATCGTTATTAACAACTTCTTGCACTGATGCTTTGGAAATGTGTGCAATATTGGCTAATATTCAGTCGGGTGATGAAGTAATTGTACCTTCATATACTTTTGTTTCAACAGCGTTAGCTTTTGTCCGGCAGGGAGCAAAAATTATTTTTGCAGATAGCTGTTCTGATAATCCGAATATTGATGTTTCACGCATTGAATCATTGATAACTCCTAAAACTAAAGCAATTGTTCCAGTTCACTATGCAGGAGTAGCTTGTGATATGGATGCTATAATGGCTTTATCTCAAAAATACAATCTTTTAGTTATTGAAGATGCTGCTCAGGCTATTGATTCTTATTATAAAGGAAGGCCTTTAGGGAGTATCGGGCATTTGGCTGCTTTTTCATTTCATGAAACCAAGAATATTATTTCAGGTGAAGGAGGTATGTTGGCAATAAATGATGATCGTTTTATTCGTCGGGCGGAAATCATATGGGAGAAAGGTACTAATCGTGCCGAGTTCTTCCGTGGAGAAGTAAATAAGTATGGGTGGGTTGACACTGGAAGTTCTTTTTTGCCATCAGAGGTTATTGCTGCATTCCTATGGGCTCAGTTAGAAAATATGGGAAACATCCAACAGCGTAGAAAGGAATTATGGAGTCGGTATAATGATCTGCTGTCAGCAGCAGCTTTACCGCAGATAACCTTGCCAAATATTCCAGACTATGCAACTAATAATGCTCATATGTACTACTTGGTTTGTCAGTCGTTAGAGCAGCGTACAGAATTAATCAAGAGATTAAAAGATAATGGTATTTTGGCAGTATTTCATTATTTGTCATTGCACAGCAGTGAATATTATCATGATAAACATGATGGTAGAGCCTTGAGTAATGCGGATCATTTTGCTGAATGTTTAGTGCGTTTACCAATGTTTTATGAATTGACAAACGACGAGGTGGACGAAATAGTTCGTGTCGTTTGCGGTTAATATAAAACACTGATGAAGAAGAAACTGATTTTGCTATTTTTTGTCGCATTTGCTGTTAGGGCTGTGTTTTGCTTATCCTATAATATCAGTGAGCTGTATCCAGATGTTATAGGCTATCATATGTATGCATTTAATTTGATTGATAACGGCTATTATTCACCTTTACAGTCACCTGTGGAAGACACTTTTTTTAGAGAACCTGTCGGGCCTTATATTTTGAAAATCTCCTATCAGATTGCTTCTTTTTTTGGTGTGGATATTTCCCCGATTTCTAATTATTCAATGACTGAGTATGCTGTGTTGGAATATCATCCGGAGTTCTATTGGGGGAGGTTACTATTTTCTTTGATAGACTCAGTATCGATCTGTTTCTTTTTCTTAACCCTTCTTTATTTTACTACACAAAAGAAAGCAATGGTTGTTACTGCTGTGTACTTATTATTCTTTCCATGCTTTTTTTTCTTGCAAACATTGTTGAGAGATTCTTTACAAGTAAGTTTACTGCTAATTCTCAACTATTTTTTTGTTCGTTATTTATTTAAAGATAGCCGTTTTTCTCTATTAATCGTGGGGGTATTGCTTGGTATTGCAATTTTGACATTGAAAGCCTTGGCTGTTATTGGATTGGGAATTATTGTGTTTATGTTTGTTGTTCATAGGAAATCTTTTAAAGTTTTTTTTGTGGATGCAATCTTGGTTACTGTCGTTTCTTGTCTGACAATAACTCCTTGGATGATAAAAGTCTATAACTCCTACCCCAGTATTAGTACTTTTAAAGAACTCGGTACTTCTTTGACGTTCGATTTGGGTGAGTATTGTACAGCAATAAGGGTACTTCGTTTTTCAGGGCAGGTCTCTGTTGATGATTCAGAGAAGATGTTGGTTGATACTTGGGCTATGGATAGCAGGAAACAATTTGCTTTTTCGTTTGATAACACATTCAAGCAACGAGCAGATTCTGTTTATGCGCTTATGGGTGATAAAAAGGAACACTATGTAATGAAGTATAAATTAAATTCTTATAGTAAAGCGGTAGAGAATTTAATTTATCCGAATACAATTTGGGGTATATTACCAACTTCTTTTGTGTTTAAAATGAATATTTTTGTCTCACCGCTATTTATTCTGATAGGTGTATTGGGTTTTTTAGGCTTTTGGGTATATTTTAGGACGTATTGGAAAGGTACGATGATCTATGTTTCTTTAATGGCAACTCTTGTTTTTCTGCCTTCCTTTGGGGATGAAGGTAGAAGGTTGTTATTATTTTATTCAGCATGGATTCCTTTCTCATTATTGCTGGTTAGTAAGTTGTTTTTTTATTTGAGAAAAAAAATACATGTGTATGATGAAAAACGTTAGGATGCTATTAAGTAAATATGGTTGTATATCATTAATCATTGTTTTGGTTTGTGGCTATGTTTTTAGTTTAACGATAGTTCCTGTTAATGCTGACTACGGATATTATGTAGGAGCGGCGAAAAGTATTGCTCATGGTTTAGTTCCATATCAGGACATAAGTTTGGGGTATCCTCCTTTTGTTTTTTATCTTTTAAGCCTTCCTTATGTGTTTTGTGGTGGAGATATTTCTCCATTAGTACCAATGTGTATTGCTCTCTTTTTTAATTTGGCAAACGGATATTTGTTATGGCAGATACTAAGGAATTTTGACGTTAATAAATTCGCAAGACAATATGCGATAATTTTATATATAATATATCTTTATTCAGTTGAGTCCGTTTTTTTAGGATTGGAACCTTTTGCTACTTTTTGGGGATTATTGGGAACCTACATTTTGCTAAAAAATAAAAAACATTTAGGAGTAGCAGGGCTTTGCTTAACATTAGCTTTCTTGTGTAAGCAATACGCACTGTTGTATGCGCCGGTTTATGTTTTGCTAATTTTATTATTGAGGTTGGATAAAACAATAAAAGGAAGGCTCTTTGCTGTTTTACAGGTTGCGTTATGGTCGTTGATTTCTGTTCTGATTGTTCATTTGTTTTTTGTTTGTTTGACAGGGCAGGGAAACTATTTTACCCTTCTGTTGGGTACTGGATATGGGCGAAGAAGTTTTTTAGGAGTTATGGAGGTACTTCAGAAAAGATTCTTTCATATGTTTTTTATTGTGTTGTTGATTCCGGTTATTTGGAGAAAGATCAATCAATTGGAGAGAAGGCGAATGATTTTTTTAACTCTTTCCATATTTCTTTTATTGTTGCAAAATTACTATGATACCTCGCCCCACTATTTAATTTTTATAGTCCCTTATATTGTACTGTTGGTAGTAATTGTGATTCGAAATATTTCATATGTCTGGGTTCGTCTTTCGTTTTATTGGGTTGTTTTACTTCTTGCAGTTCTTTTTTTAATAAAGGCTACCAAGGATTACCAGATAATGCGAAGAAATACAGAGAATCATCGTGAGCTGACTAGAAAACAACAGCTTGATGTAGCTGGATTTCTACAAAAGGTGATTCCACCTGAATCAAAAACTGTTGTGGCTCGTCAATGGAACTATCTTGTGACTCCCCATCTTTATGGGTTAGTTAATATTGTTCCAACCGACTATCGGAACACGCGTTTTGGATTCGAAGATGATTCTCTGTTAATTGATCAAGTAAAGGATGCGGATGTGTTAATCATAGAAACCTCTCATCCTTTGTTTAATGAGTTTCTTGAGAAATTCAAGTCGCCATACAAATCTTATACATATAGAGATATACATATTTTCTTATGCCCTTAATTGGTGTTTTGTTTCTCAATATTCTTGTAAAATACTTAATATAAGAAGTGACAGATGATTGGTATAATAAGCTTATGAGGAATTCGGTACTCTGACTTTTATTTGTCTCTTTCTTTGGAAAATGTACAGAATACGTTTTATATTCTAGATATTGTATATTTGTGGAATTCTGTGGCATGAAGAAGGTTTAAAACTTAAATTTGAATTATTATCTTATAATAATTGTCTTTGCGTAATCAACAAGAATAAAAGCAATCTATGGTAAGAAACCCTTTTATCACAAGCGGATACGCATCTGCTGATTATTTTTGTGACCGACATAAGGAGAGCGAACGGCTCGTGCGGGAGGTGGTGAATGGCAATAACTTAGCTCTTGTCTCTACCCGGCGTATGGGAAAGACGGGATTGATTCGCCATTGTTTTCAATTTCCGGAGATCCGGGAGAGTTACTATACTTTTTTTATTGACATATACGACAGCCGCTCACTGCGAGATTTAGTATTTGCCTTGAACAAAGAAATTTTAGAGGGACTCAAGCCTGCCGGGAAAAAAGCATTGTAAGCTTTCTGGGAGAGCATGAAGTCTCTGCAGGCAAGCATTACTTTCGATGTGAATGGCATGCCTTCTCTGAATCTGGGATTAGGAGATATACATACACCGATTAACACTTTGGATGAGATCTTTCAGTATCTGGAACAGGCGGATAAACCCTGCCTCGTCGCCATTGACGAGTTCCAGCAAATCATCGGTTATGTAGAAAAGAATGTGGGAGCAACCTTGCGCACGTATGTGCAGCATTGCAACAATGCCCGTTTTATTTTTGCCGGTAGATGTAATGGGCAATATGTCCCTCACCGCTTCCCGACCTTTTTATCAAAGCGTGTCAATGATGCATTTGGAAAGAATTCCTTTGGAAGAGTATGTCTTTTTTGCCCGCTCTCATTTTGAACGTAATAGTAAAACTGTTGAAACTGAAGCAATTATCCGGATTTACCGACAATTTGAAGGGGGTACGTGGTACATACAAAAAGTGCTGAACGTGCTTTATGACATGACTCCGCCACAAGGTGTTTGCAGGGTGAGAATGGCGGAAGAAGCAATCCGGCAGATTGTGGGCTCGTTCAGATATACTTATTCCGAGATTCTTTTCCGCATGCCCGAAAAGCAAAAAGAACTTCTGATCGCTATTACTAAAGAAAGAGAAGCCAAAGCTATAACTTCCGGTGCTTTTATAAAGAAGTATAAACTACTGTCTGCCAGTTTGGTACAGTCAGCTCTGAAAGGGCTACTGGAGAAAGAATTTATTACTCACGAGGCGGGAGTTTATAAGATATACGATCGTTTCTTGGGGATTTGTCTGGTAGAGAACTACAAGGTATATCAGCCGCTCTTCCAGAGAAGAAGAAAAATAGTCTCACGGTCTCACTGCTTTTGAGTAACCATCAGATGGTTAGCTCATTACAGAATGAGAGATACTTTTAAAACAGATATCTCTCATCATTTTCTCCATGAAATTGCTTCATTTCAGCCTATCTCTCACTCTATTTTCGGGTATCTCTCATTCTGTTTTGACCTATTTCCCATAATGTCCTGGACACGGCACATAAATCGGTTGCGTACGAATTCCGATATTCTGCAAAGAGCCTTCTTCTTTCAACCTGCGAATATGGCGTGCCGCCATACTGTGTGTGAATTGGCAAAGTGACTGCATATCAGAGCGGGTCAAAACCGTATGCGTAGAGAAGTACCCGGTTAATTTTTTGTCTATTTCTTCTTGGGAGAGGGTAGCCGAGTGGGGTTTATACTTTGAGCGTTGTGCATGCATACCTATAAGCTCACCTTTTAAATCTCTGTCCGCCAGGAAACTGACCGATTTAAATTTCACTTTGTCAGCGTGTGCGGCCATGGAATGTATCGGCTCTGTTGCTTGTAATGTGATCTGAAAATAGCCGACCCCGTCAAGATGTACTCTTTGCCCTTCGCGTAAGTGATTTCCCATGCACCGACTGAGTTCCATTAACATTGCTTCCACTTCGGCCTTGCCAAAGGTAGTTGCCGAGTGAATTTCGGCTGCCAGTCTTCGGGTAGTCACGTGTTGAAAATTCACGACTCTGGGATGATAACTTGTTTCCCCCTCTTCTTCTCCCTGAACGGGATTCTTATAAAATTCGAATTGTACTGCCATCTTAATTGTTGTTTATCTGTTGTTTATATATGGTGTTACTTATCTCTTCGGCATTTAAAGCCTTGATCTGCGTGTCATCTTACCGACATCTTCATCGTTCTACCCGGGTGAACCAATCATTGCACCTTCGAGAACGTATCTGTGTACCTGGGTGAACAGGTCGGTTCACCCGGGTAGTATGATGAATAACGTCCTTCAAAGATACGACAATAATTGTACTTCCCTAATAATGGTTGACTTGTTTATCTCTAATAGCTGCTATGTGTTGACTAGAAATATTACTAACCCTGGCAGCTGTTTACTTTATTATTTATTATTCCTGCCTCCGGTTTAC